>CAYNQM010000003.1:24820-69208 GCA_964399275.1 uncultured Haladaptatus sp. | reverse complement strand
AGATAAAGTCCCTTATCACGCTTCGTGGGACAAATTGAAATACCGTGACTGAGACGTGCAACCATGGGCGACGAGACGAGTCGAACTGTCGTGAAGACGTACATTCCGGAGTACCAAAAAGACGAGTGGCGGGCGCACGCCGACGAACTCGACATGACCCAGAGCGAGTTCGTCAGAGCCATGGTACAGGCCGGGAGACGCGGTTTCGAGATGAATCCCGTGCAGACCCGTTCTGAGGGGTCGAACCCCGGGGGTGACGAGCTGAAGACGCGCCTGATCGAAACCCTCGCATCCGAAGGACATCTGTCGTGGGACGAACTGGTCGAGCAACTCGCCGGAGATTTCGAAGACCGACTCGAAACCGTGTTAGACGAGCTCCAGTCGAAGAACCGAGTGCAGTACAACGGGCGACATGGCGGGTACACTCTCGTCGGAGGCGTCGATGGCCGCGAGTAGTCCCGACAGTCCGAATCCGGACGACCCGGTCGGCTACTTCCTCCAAGACCTGCTCTACCACGGAAAGAGCGAACGAACGCGAGACGCCTACGAGCGCGTTCTGCGGCGCTTCGAGGCGTTTCTCACTGACCCCGACCTGAATCCCTCGGGGCGGAGCGTCCCGCCGAAATCGGCCACACAACGCGACTGCATGGCGTGGATTCATACCCTTCGGGGCGACCACGCCGAAAGCACGATTGCGACCTACGCATCCTACCTGCACCGATTTTACACCTACATGACGCAGGTCGGTGCGTTCGAGTCGAATCCGATGGCGCTCGTGGTCGAGGAGATGCACGAGTCCATCGACAAAGACCCGATGCGACGCGAGATCTCAGTGGCGCACATGCGGGAGTTCGTCTCTGGAATCACCCATCCACTGGAGCGCGCAGTCGTCGTCACCCTGCTGAAAACCGGACTGCGTGTCGGCGAACTAAGCAACCTCGATCTGCGGGATGTGAGCCTCGCGGACGACGACGCACGACGGGCGTACGCGCTCGGAAAGCGTCCACAACTCGACGGTCGGCCGGACTCGATTTTCGTCGCCACAGACCCCGCCAGAGGGGCGGTCGTCAACGGCGAAGAGCGCACTGCATCGAACAAGCGAAAGCGAGAAACCATCGTTCCCGTGGACGACGAACTTCGGCAAGTGCTCGTCCGCTGGCTCGCGATTCGGCCAGACGCGCAATCGCGTGCCGAACCGCTGTTCGTCAGCACGAGTGGCGACTGGGGGACGCGACTCACGCCGAAGATGGTTCGCAACATCGTCGAGTATCACGCCCGCGACTGGGGATGGTACCGAACCGGCGGAGGTGCCGAGGAGAACGTCACCCCCCACTACTTCCGGCACTTTTTCACGACGCACCTCCGCGACCGCACCGGCGACCGCGGCATCGTGAAGTATCTCCGCGGCGACGTAGCGAGCGACATTATCGACACCTACACCCACAACTGGGGCGACCGAGTGCGAGAAGTGTACGAAGCGAACATCTACTCGCTTCTCTGAGGCGAGTTCGTCGTCAGTCTTGAAAGCGCCAATTCGTGCGTTTCGAAGAGTGGAGCAAATTTCCAATCAGTTTTGATTAGAGAGTGTGTCCGATGCTACACCCATAAATTGCATGTCGATATACAGAACTAGCGATAGACATCGGCTCTGCGAATTCCAAATTCTGCAACGAAAATCCCGACACAGAACGGACGTACGCCGCCGTAATCCCCGTTACCGGCCCGGTTACAACGATTACTTCCGTTTGGAAGGGAGTAGGGATGGTCTGTAAATTTGAAAGTTCTACGCGCTTTATCATCGGTTCCCGCCTACAGTGGTCGAGGGAAAGATGACTGAGAAAGAAAATCCCGACGCGGAAACGGTAGAATCGAAAGAACGACGCTCGTTCATGAAGAAAGGTGCGCTCGCAACCGGTGCGCTCGCGCTAGGCCTCGGAAGTGCCGGAAGTGCGTCGGCACAGGACGGAAACCAGGTGCTGGTCTACACGTACGACTACCACCCAGGTGTCTCGTTCCGCGTAACGAATTCCTTGGAGCAGTCCACGGTCGTTTCGCTCCTTGAGCGCCCCGGCGGCGGCGACGTGCCAGAGATCAGTCAGCCGGACAATTACAGCGGTTGGATCGTTCGCTACAACCTCGGTGAAGGGGACGCGGCGATTACCACGTTCCTCTTCTCACAGGATGCAAACCTCAGCACCGGCGACCAGCACATGCTCTCCGGCGACGCCAGCATCTTCAGCAGTGAACTCAACCTGCTGAGTGCCAATCTTTCGAGCGGTGACGGTGGTAACGGGGGAACAACCACGCAAAACGGCGGCAGTGACAACTCGAGCGGAAACTGATCCGCCGAACTAGTTTTTATCGGCAATAGCGAAACCGCGAGCGGAGCCGACGTCGAAAAACGCGAGCGGAGCTAGTCGTCCGCGGTGACTGCTTCTTCGTGCTCGACGTTCGTCCCGAGCACGTCGAGGAACTGCGAAATCCACTCCACGTGGTCGCTCCAGTCGCGACCGGACACCAGATTGCCGTCGGTGACGACGCCGTCGTGGTATTCGCCGCCAGCGCCCTCTACGTCGGATTCCAGTGCGGAGTACGCGGAGCACGTTCGTCCCTCGATGACGTCCGCTGCGGCGAGAATCTGCGCGGCGTGGCAGATTGCCGCAATCGGTTTGTCCTCATCGTCGAAGTGCTGAACGGCCTCGATGACCTCGTCGTAGGTGCGAAGGTATTCGGGTGCTCGTCCGCCGGGGAGCACGAGGCCGTCGTAGTCGGCAGGGTCGATGTCGTCGAAGGACGCCGTGAGCGCGAAGTCGTGTCCTCGGGTTTCCAGATAGGTCTGGTCACCCCGGAAGTCGTGAACCGCCGTTTTCACGGTGTCGCCCTCCTCTTTCTCGGGGCAGACCGCGTCTACTTCGTGGCCGACCGCTTGCAGGGCCTGAAACGGTACCATGATTTCGTAATCTTCGCCGAAGTCACCGACAATCATCAGCAGTTGCTTCTCGGGCATAGCGAAGGGAGTACGGGAGAGAACAGCAAATAGATAGTGGTCGATACAGGTACCTGCACTTTCTGTATAGGTGATTTGTGGCAACTACTCGACATCGTCCGTCTCCTCACGAGCTGTTGCTGATTTTCGTAGCAGTAAGCAGTTTCTAGTATCGAGGCGCAAGCGAATCGAACAGACGAAGTATGCGAGTGGAGCGAGTCGGGCATGGCTTGCGCCTAGCGTCAATAAGCAACTTGTCTCAAAACCACCTGCAACAGCGACCGCCACAAAATCGACCACCTCATCGTCCCGGGCCATCCCTCGGAATCTGTCCGGGCCATGATAGCAGACGACAAAATCAAATAACCGACCATCCATTTTCGAACGAATGCAAATCGATTACGAGCGCGAACTCTCGGAGTTCGAATGGGATATTCCGGAGAACTATACCCTCCCGGCAGTCATCGAGTCGCACGCTGACGACTTCGGCGACCGACTCGCGGTCAAGTTCCGTGACGACGAGGGAAGCGAGACACGACGAACCTACGCCGACCTACGCGACGACATGAACCGGTTCGCCAACGCGCTGGAATCGCTCGGGGTCGGCGAGGGTGACAGGGTGGTGCACCTCCTGCCGCGCCATCCCGACGTGTTCGCAATCCAGTTGGGGGCGCTGAAACGCGGCGCAATTCTGGTTCCCTGCTCGGCCATGCTGAAGCCGAAAGACCTCCAGTTCCGGGCGAACGACTGCGAGGCGACGACCATCGTCTGCCACGACGAGTTGACCGACATGGTCGAACCGATTCTGGATGAGACGCCGCTTTCGACTCTCATCGCGCTGGATGGCTCGCGGACGAGCAGTTGGGAGTCCTTCGCCGCCGTGGTCGATGGTGAATCGACCGAGCACGAGGGACCGGACATCGGGGCGCAATCACCGATGTCCATCAACTACACCAGCGGGACGACGGGGCAACCGAAGCCCGTGCTCCACCGCCATCGCTGGATGCACTGCTTCGAGCGCGTCAACGGGCGCTACTGGTGGGGCGTCGAGCAGGGGATGGACTTCGAGGACGAACTGCTCTGGGCGACGACGGGCACGGGATGGGCCAAGTGGTTCTGGAGTCCCGTCGGCGTGGCGCTGACCACGGGTGCACCGCAGTTCGTCTACGAAGGCGACTTCGACCCCGAAACGTTCCTCTCTCTGCTCGAAGAAGAAGGCGTCACTCGCCTCTGTGCGGTGCCGACCCAGTACCGGATGTTCACGCAGGAAGACGACATGGCGGACTACGACCTCGCGCTGACCGAAGCAGTGTCGGCGGGCGAACCGCTGAACCGCGAACCAATTCAGGCGTTCGAGGACGCGTTCGGCGTCACCCCGCGCGACGGCTACGGTCAGACCGAGACCGTCGCGCTGGTGTCGAACTACCCCGGCATCAACGTGAAACCGGGAAGCATGGGCAAGCCGACGCCGGGACTCGAAACAACCGTCATCGATACCGTGGACGACGAGGAGGTCGAACCCGGCGAAATCGGCGAAGTCGCAGCCCCCGTCGATAGCCCCGCGATTTTCGACGGCTACTTCGAGAAGCCGAAACTGGACGAGAAGACGTTCTCGGGGGACTACTACCGAACTGGCGACTTGGCCAGCGAGGACGAAGACGGCTACTTCTTCTTCGAAGGACGCGCCGACGACATCATCATCTCCTCGGGCTACCGAATCGGCCCCTTCGAAGTGGAAGACGCGCTCGTCGGCCACCCGGCAGTCGCGGAAGCCGCCGCAGTCGGCAGTCCGCACGACGAACGCGGCAACGTCGTCAAGGCCTACGTCATCCTCGCGGATGGAGAAGAGAGAAGCGACGAACTCGTGGACGAGCTACAGGAGTACATGAAAGAGGAGACTGCACCGTACAAGTATCCGCGCAGAATCGAGTTCGTGGACGAGCTGCCGAAGACGTCGAGCGGAAAAATCAGGCGTATCGAACTGCGTGAGCAGGAACAGGCGAAGTTCGGGTAGTTCACCGCACCCCCACGTATGTCATCGGTTTAGTCGATTGCGTACCCTTTCTCGCGCAGAACCTCCGCCACGCGCTCGCGGTGGTTGCCTTGGAGTTCTATCGATTCGTCGTGTGTCGTCCCGCCCGTCGCCATCTTTCGCTTAAGCTCCGACGCGAGTTCCTTCAGGTTGACCGAATTGGCGTCGAATCCCTCGACGATGGTAACGGGCTTGTCGTATCGCCGTTTCTCGATTCTAACGGTAAGGCGTTGCTCGGTTCGCCCCAAGTCCTCGTCGATGCCGAGTTCTTCCGGGAGTCCCGTTATCGAATTGAAGTCGTCTTTTGCCACGGCAGGTGAATGTATGGTACCAAGTAACTTGGCTCTGTCTCACATCATTCAACAGACAGCAGTCGGATGCTAATCACGACACGCTTCGCCGTCGCATACCGAAACGACCGCGAAACGTAACAAATGACATTCCTTCCCGAAATCTCAAGATTCTAAACCCATCCCTCCGTCGTCTGGAGTATGGATCAAGTCGCAGTCATCGGGGCGTCGATGACAGAGTTCGGCAAACGCGAGGGGTGGATACGCGAACTGCTCGCGGAGGCGGGACAGGCCTGCCTCGACGACGCTGGCGTCTCGCCGCTCGACGTAGAGCACCTCTACGTCTCGAACATGGCGAGTGGCGAGTTCGAAGGACAGACGGGGATTCCGAACGCGCTGGCGCACGATTTGGGCGCGCTTCCGGCGTACACCCAGCGAATCGACCAGACGAGCGCGAGCGGCGGGGCCGGAATCTACGCCTCGTGGCAGTCGGTCGCGTCGGGCGCGAGCGACCTGACCCTACTCGTCGGCGGCGAGAAGATGACCCACAAGACCACCGCCGAATCGACCGACGTCATCGCCTCGCTCACGCATCCAGAGGAGTACAAACACGGCGTCACGCTCCCGAGTTTTGCGGGGTTGACCGCCCGACGGTACCTCCACGAGTACGACGCTCCCCGTGAGAGTTTGGCGAAAGTGGCCGTGAAAAATCACGAGAACGGCGTGGACAACCCGCACGCCCAGTTCCGAAAGAAGGTCGATTTGGAGACGGTGATGGACTCGCCAATCGTCGCCGACCCCCTGCGTCTCTACGACTTCTGTCCTATCACGGACGGAAGCGCGGCGCTCATGTTCTGCCCCGAATCGAAGGCCAAGCAGTACACCGACGACTACACCGTCATCTCTGGAATTGCGGGCGCGACCGACACTCACGTCGTTCACCAGCGCGCCGACCCGACCGTGATGGGCGCGGCCTACGAGAGCAGTGAACTCGCCTACCAGATGGCCGAGCGCGACCCGGACGACATCGACGTGGCGGAACTCCACGACATGTTCACCATCCTCGAATTTCTCCAGAGCGAGGCGGTCGGCTTCTTCGACCAAGGGGAGGGGTGGAAAGCGGTCGAGGCGGGCGTCACCGATCGCGATGGGGAACTCCCCATCAACACTTCCGGCGGCTTGAAGTCCAAGGGTCACCCCCTCGGTGCGAGCGGGGTCGCACAGGCCTACGAACTCCACCAGCAGTTGCGCGGCGAGGCCGGAAAGCGACAAGTTGATGCGGAAGTCGCGCTGGCCTGCAACGTCGGTGGATTCGGAAATTGTGTTACAACCACCATCATGGAGGCCCGACAATGACGCTCAACGCCCATCGCTGTCCGAACGACCACCTGACGATTCCGGGCCATCCGCGCTGTCCGGAGTGCTCGGAACCGCAAGCGGAGACCGTGGATTTGACCGACGAAATCGCGGAGGTCGTGACGTGGACGACCAGCACCGCGACGCCTCCCGGCGTCCGCCAGCCGAACCACCTCGCCATCGTGGAGTTCGAGGTAGGTGGCGAGTCGGTGCGAACGATTGGTCAACTGACGACCGGGGACGTGGAGATTGGTGACGAAGTTCGGCCCGTCTACGAAGAGGAACTGCGTGACCCTGACGCCGGGATTCGAGAGGCGGCGAGTCAGGAGTGGGGCGGCTACCGCTTCGAACCAGTGGACTAAGTCGGTGTGAAGTCTGGAACCGGTCGAACTGAATTTCCCGTCGAAATCAACACGAATCGAGACGGTTGTCGTCGTGGAATTTAGCTATCGAGATGATTGTCTTGGCGGACACGAGCTAACTGATGCTGGTTCGAATACCGCAAACCGCACCGCCGACGCGGAGGCGGTCTGATTGGAGTCGGGAGTAGCTAGCAACCCAACGGAAAACATCCCGATTTACCGACCCGATAGAGAATCAGACAGCGCGACAGAGGCAACGTTACTCCTCGGAATCGTCGGAGCCGTCGGCAACTGCATCAGCATCCGAGTCGTCACCATCCTCCGAATCGTCGTCCGGTGTCTCAGAATCGTCCAAGTCACCGTCTTGAACGCTGAGTTCGTCCCGAATCGAGCGCAGTTCGGCGTCCACGTCCACTTGCGGTTTCTCGTCCTCGGCCTCGTCCGCCTCGTCTGCGGCGTCCAGTGCCTCGCGTCCGGTGTCGGCCTGCTCTCTGCCCGTCGAAATCTCGTCGCGGATGTCGTCGCTGAGTCGGCGCGCGTCTTCGAGAATCCGGCGCGCGCCCGGTTCTTCCGGCAGGCCGCCCTCGGTCAGCGCGGTCTCGACCTCGTTGAGAGTGGACTGGAGGCGGTCTAAGGTTGCTCGACTCGCACGACCGGCGCGAGAACTGAGTTCCGACCGGGCTTCGCGGGTCGAATCGAACTCGGGGTCAACGAGACGGATGATTTGCTGGAGTGCCTTCAACGCGCGGACGTTGGCCTCCAACATGGCGATGAGCGTGGGGAGGGCGTACTCGCTCGTAAACGAGAGGACTTCTCGGGGCGTTGGCGGGCGCGGAAGTCCGAACGCCCCTCGCGGGGGTTGACGGAGCTCCGTCTGCAACTCCCGCAACATCGTCTCCAACTCCTCGATTCGGTCTTCGAGGTCGTCCGAGTCGTCTGGCATGACCGACCATTGGCACCGCAGGACAAAAATGTTGGTTGCTCAGAATCCTTCCCGGAGGAAGACGTTCCGCTCGGGAAACATCGCATCGAGGTGTGCACGGGCGTCCCCACTCCCGTCGTCGATTGAGAGCGACCCAAACCGCTCCGCCGCCACGACGGAGTGGTAGCCCGCGACGAGTTGCGAGAGCGTGTTCACGTCCAGCGTAACGTCGGGGTCGGCGTCGGTGCGCTCGCAGAGGGTAACGTCGTCGGTGTCGAGTTCGAAGGTTCCGTCGTTCCACTCCGCTAGCGGGTCGGTGACGCGGAAGACGACGCTCCCGTCGGCCTGGTCGGGGTACGAGATGCTTTCGAGGGCACGGGGCACGTCCACGAGTCGGAACATAGCTCCGGTTCGAACGGTACACTCGACGTCACGGGGGGAGTCCACTATGTCGAGCAAAGCAGTGTTCTCGGGTTCCTGAATCAGGACGCTCTCGACCTGTGAATCGTGATACTGCGCAAATCGAAGCAGGTGGCGGTAGGCATCGTCGTTCGAATACGCCAACTCCCACACGTTGAGTTGCTTCTCGTCCCCGTCCTTCTCAATGGCGTAGACGATGTAACCCTGCACGTCCTCCGCGTCACCGTCCGGTGTCCACGCATACACGTATGGGTCTTTGTTCCAATTTTCGAACACCCGGTGTCGCCACCACTCCTCCGTTCGGTCAATTGAGAGGGCGTAGTTCTCGCTGTGGGCGTCGAAGACGGGGACGAGTCGTTCCCAGTCGTCGGCATCGACGCGGTGGAACTCGCCCGTCGATTCGGTCTCCAGCGCGAGCACGTTCGGCGTCGTCTCGTACCGCGTGTATTTTGTTGCCGTCCCCCAGCCGTACTTCCGGTAAAATTCGTACTCGAAGGGCCAGAGGGCGGAGAAGTACACTTCGTCTTCGCGGTACTCCGCGAGCGAGTCCGCGAGCATCTTCTGAACCAATCCTTTGCGCCGACTCTCCGGCGGTGAGGCGACGGCGGACAACCCGGCCATCTCGTGCCAGTCGCCGCGGATGCGCGTGGTGAACCAGTGATGTTTGCAGACACAGAGGAGATCGTCGCCGTCGAACAGCCCCCTTCTGTCACCGAGTTTCGGCTTGTCCTCCTCGTCCTCGTCGGTTTGGGGACCGTCCTCAGGCCGAAACGCGTAGCGTAAGAACTCCTCGTACTCTCGTTTGTGTTTGGCGGGAATCGGACGATATTCGGGCATAGTTGTCGATGGATATGAATTGAGAAATAATTTCGTATCGACCATATAAATCAAATGACACTATATAAAATCCGGAACTGGTGGTAAGGTCGACTACTTGGATTCGCTATCAGTTTCGCGCGGTCACGACCCGCGTCATGCTCTCGTAAGCGCGTTGAGAATCGCGACCACGCCGGCGAGATGCGCCACCGTCACCGCGAGCAGAATCGCCGCGTCGGTCGCCCCCGTAAGCACGGTCAGCGCGTATTCGACGCCGACGGGGACGGTCGTCAGGAGGACGATGCCGAGCGCGAGGTACAGCATCGGACGACTGTCGTTGCGTCGATAGCCGCGATAGGCTTGGTAGGCGACGAACGCACCAGCAACGGCTGTGACGGCCGCGAAGGCGAAGACGAACGGGTCAGCGTTCGAAACCGTGTCAGAGAGTTGGAACAGGGTCGTCATTTTTCCACCTCGCGGTGTGGCTCGGCGTCGTTCGATGCCTCGCTCGTGCTGGGGCGCGAGGCGCCGTAAATCGCGTACAGCATGGCACCCAGACCGAGCAGTTTGCTTGCGTTCGCGGCCGCGGATCGTTCGATTTCGGAAGCGGTAGTGACGTTCGTCAGCAGGGCTTGAATCACGATTGGTCCGGTCGTGAGCAGTATCAATCCGACCGCTAGATACAACCGCGCTCGATTTCGGTTCCGTCGATAGCCGCGAACGACCAGATACGCGACCCCGAGCGACAGACTGGCGGTGACAAGCAGCCCAAGCAGTGCGAGGGCAATTACGAGCGGCGACCCGCCCGTGGCGTCCGTCGAACCCTGAAAGAGAGCGAACGAGTGCATTTATCGCAACCCCTCGAACAGTTCGGTAAATCGGTCGGCGGCGTCGTCGGGTCGGTACGTAATCTCGATTTCGAACGCGCCGTCCCGCAGTTCGATTTCGACTCGGTCGAGTCGTGCAGTGTACGTCTTGTAGTGATGACCATCTTGGTCGAGTTGTAGCTGTTCGGCGAGCAGGTCGTGTTCTTGCAGGCGTTCGATACGCCGATAAATCGTCGAAACGGACGCATCGCACGCATCGCTCAGTTCTGGCGCGGACATGGTTTGCTCGCTCGTGTGGATGAGAATTGCATGGGCGTACTCGTCTTCGAGGAGTGCAGCGATTTCACGTACCTCGCTGTTCACCGTCATTCTACTCGACAGTGGCGAAGGCGAAAGGGCGCCCACGTTCGTTCACGACGCACGAGACAGTCATTGGCTCGGTGAGCGTCGGTGTGCGAGTGACTTAAAGCCACAGACACGGTTGCTGGCTCGGCAACTGTGCGAGAGGAGATTCGCGCGCGAATTTATCATCACGAACGACGTTTCTACGCGTATGAGTCTAGACGTCACCACGCCAGACCCGCCAGTCATCGACGGAGCGAACGAAGACCAGTACGAACCCGACGGCTCGAAGCACGGCGAGCTACAGACGTACTTGGACGGCGAGGAAAACGCATGGGAAGAGGGGTTCAGCGAGTGGGCGGCGGAGACGCCGCTGTCCGAAGCGTCGTATCGCGCGCTCCTCGACCTCGGGTTGATAGCCGACCTCGATTTCTTTTGGGAGTCCGAAACGGGGGAAGTCGGCTACGAATCGCCGGAGATAGACGAGGGATGGAAGGGTCGCCATCCGGAACTCGATTCGTGGGCAACCGTCTCGGCCATCAACGAGGAATTGGACGAACTAGGCGAGACGGTCGCGGGGATTCTGACCGACTACTACGTCGCGTGGGCGTCGGAATCGAACGTCACCGAAACCTTCGGCGAGCAGTACAACGGTCGTGACGACGCCCTCTCGGAAAACGAACGAAGTCGGGACGAATGAGCCGGAGAAAGTAAAGGATCGGAGAAAATGAAGAGATGAGGTAATACGGTACAGATAAAAGGAATATTGGAATACAGTGAACGAATAATCTATTAATCTGTAGAGTGGTGATAATATTTACAGTAACGTCGAGAAGATGAGAACGGTGCGTGAATCAATGTCTCAGAAGACACGACGCCAGTTTCTTCGAATCGGAGGGGCAACCGCGGTCGGTTCCGTCGGAGTTGCGAGTTTGGTGACGTCAGCACAGACGGGGTCGTCGGGCGAATGGAGTACCGTCGAATCGCCGACCACGAAGACACTGCACGGTGTCGTCGATACGACCGAAGGACCGTTCGCTGTCGGCGCTGGCGGCGACGTTCTCGCACGTCGCCAGAGTGGCTGGCAGAAGGTCGTCGAGTACGGTCCACAGGCTCGAAGTCGTCCGCTGACCGGCGTGGACGTAACCGACGACGGAAAACGAATCTGGTTCGTCGGCGGAAGCGGCGTCATCGGCGAGTACGACGTGGAGACGGAGACACTGACCAACTACTCCGCGCCGAAAGAGAAAACGAGCACGTGGGAGGACGTTGCCGTGACCGGAAACAGTGGCGAGGACGAACGACTCTACTTCGTCAACGGATCCGGCGAACTGCTGGTCGGCGTTCGCCAGAGCAGTGGCGCGTTGAAGTACGAGGACGTAATCAAACCGGGCGGCGGTTCGACGATTCCGGGTATCGATTTCCACGCGCGAAAGAGCGGGCACGTCTGTAGCACGAGCCAACTCGTCTCGAAGACGACCAACGGCGGTTCCGACTGGACGAAAATCGGCATCGACTTCGCGGGACAGAACTTCTTCGACATCGCCAGCGTCGGGAAACAAGACGTGAATATCGCGGGCGGTGGGGGTATCATCTATCGATACGACGGGTTCCGGTGGACACCCCACGTCATCGACGACGGCCGACAAGCCATCCGTTCCATCGACCGAGACGGAGGCGAAGGACTCGCCGCAGGTGCCGGTGGAAAAGTCTACGAACGGCTGTCGGCGGGCCAGTGGAAACGGTACCAGACCCCGGTCGAGACGAAGTTCCACGGCGTTTCGCACGGGTCGAACGGCGTCGATGTCGCGGTCGGTGGCGGCGGTACTATCGTCGAACGAGTTACCGACGGAGATTCCGGTGGAACGACGACGACCACGACGAACACCAACACGACGACCGATACGTCCACGAGAACGACGACGACCGATACGACCACAACTACGACGGCGGCGACGCTCGTCTCCATTCCCGACACCACGAAAACGGTGAAGCAGTATCTCGAAGGCGAGTGGGTGTAGGTCGAACAGAGAGTGGGGTAGGTCGAACGTGTGAGACCGGAACTCTACACAGCGCGTCGGTACTGCTGTGGCCACTCGACCCGATCTTCGGCACCCAGTTCTTCCGCGGCGTGAAGCGTGAAGTAAGGGTCGCGCAGGTGTTCGCGTCCGACGATGGCGAGGTCGGCGCGCTCGTTTCGGATGAGGGCGTCAGCCTGTGCCGGTTCGGTAATCCCGCCGACCGCGCCGACGGGGAGGTCGGTTTCCTGGCGGATTCGCTCGGCGTACGGAACCTGATAGTTGGGGCCGGGGTTCGGAATCCGCTGGTCGGGGTGGAGTCCGCCAGCACTCACGTCAATGAGGTCTGCCACGTCGGCGAGGTCGTCGGCGAGACGAA
Organism: uncultured Haladaptatus sp.; assembly: GCA_964399275.1. Taxonomy (GTDB): domain Archaea; phylum Halobacteriota; class Halobacteria; order Halobacteriales; family Haladaptataceae; genus Haladaptatus. Next base: position 56,458 of record CAYNQM010000003.1, on the reverse strand, counting down.
CCGAATCCTCGACGGTCCACGACTCGCGCTCCGGAAGCCAGTCGGTCGCGGAGATGCGGACGAAGACGGGTTTGTCGTCCGGCCAGATTTCTCGAACCGTTTCGGTCGCTTCGCGGACGATGCGGGTACGGTTCTCGAAACTGCCGCCGTACTCGTCTTCGCGGTCGTTTGCGGCAGGCGAGAGAAATTCGTGGAGGAGATAGCCGTGGGCGGCGTGAACTTCCGCGATTTCGAACCCGGCGTCGAGGGAGTGCTCCGCGGCGGTTCCGAAAGCGTCCACGACGGTTCGAACGTCGTCGCGCGTCATCTCGCGGATTTCCGGCGGGGCGGCGTCGTACGGCCACGTGGCGGCGCTTGGGGCGACCGTCTCCCAACCGCCTTCGCTGGGCTGGAGGGGGTCGCTCCCCTCCCACGGGCGAGTTTTGCTCCCTTTTCGACCCGCGTGGGCGAGTTGAATCGCTGGAACCGCACCCCGTTCACGGATGAATCGGGCGACAGGAGCGAGCGCGTCCGCGTGCTCGTCGCTCCAGATTCCGAGGTCGTTCGGCGAGATGCGGCCACGCGGTTCGACCGCCGTCGCCTCGGTCATCACGATGCCTGCACCACCGGTCGCACGGCTTCCGAGGTGAACGCGATGCCAGTCGGTTGCCAGTCCGTCTTCCGTACAGGAATACTGACACATCGGCGACACCATCACTCGATTTCTCGCTTCGAGGTCGCGGAACGAAATGGAACTGAATAGGTCGTCAGCCATCGCTTGCGAATACGTAGAGAGTCGTGAAAATAGCTACAGACGCCGCCGGATTTGCCGATATTTTCGTCGGGGCAACCCGAAAACTTATTATACAGAGTATTGAATGTGTGAAACAATGCAGAATCGTGGCGAAACCAGTTCCTACACGTCGGAGACCGCGGCGATCTTCACTCGGGCACTGGCAGGACTCAAGCGACGGGGAAGCGGGCTGCTTCTGGTTGGCCCACAGCCAGCCATGCAACAGGCGTGCCAGCGGTTCCTCGGCGAGTCTCAAACCGAGCCGCGACAGCGACTGTTCGTGCGAACGGACGGCGACTGCCACCACGCACGCGAGGTATCTGCGGGCGAACCCAGCGCAAGCAGTACGAAAGTCATCGAGCGAACCACCCACACGCGAAGTGCCACGACGGTTCCAACCATCAACCACGGCGACGAACCGGAGACGACGACCGTCACGAGCGATAGCCTGCCCGGACTCGGAATCGCCATCTCGGAGGCTATCGAGGGATTCGAGCGAGAGCGAGGCGAGTTGGAGTCGGGCGAACTGCGGGTGTGTTTTGACTCGCTCGTCCCCCTACTGGAGGATTTCGGCGACGAGGCAGTCTTCCGGTTTCTTCACATCCTGACTGCCCGCATTCGGCACGTCAACGGAATGGCCCATTTTCACTTGCCCGCCGAGATGGATTCGAAAATCGTCCGGACGCTCGCGCCCGTCTTCGACGCCGTCGTGGAAGTTCGCACTGCTGGCGGGGAGCCACAACAACGATGGCAACTCGTACAACAGGACGTGACGACCGACTGGTTGTCGCTCTGAGCCTGTTTCGAGCGGTTCGTCGCTACTCGGCCACGAGCCACGGGTAACGATTTTTCACACGGGGAGCGATTCGCCGCGCCGCAGTCGGTGCGAATCGGTCGAGTTCCCGGAGTCGAGCGAGGTCATCGGCCGTGATTTGCTCGAATAGCGGCGTGTCGAGCAGTTGCGCGACGCCGGGAACGGTCTGCTGACCGTGCAGTCGTTGGCGTCGTCGTCGTTTTCCCTCGGCGATTCGTTCGCCGGGGTCGAGCGAGTGGTCACAGGATTCGAGTATCGGATACCAACCGCCGCGAACTGCGCGCGCCGTATATCCACAAATCGTCGATTTGTGGTGCGTTCTTGCTGTGCGCTGAGTATCGGATGTGCGCTGAGTGTCAGATGTGCGTTGGGTGTCGGATGTTCGTTGACCGTCTGGCGTGGACTGGTCGTCCGGTGCGGGTCGGTCGGTATCAGCGACCGGTTCGACGACTTCGTCGTGAGCAGACAGCAGTCGGTGGAGCAGTTCGACGCAGGATGACAGTTCTTCGGCGACGGACGTGCGAAATCGTCGCTCCGCATCTTCGTCGTACCGATAGAACTTGCCTCGTACGTCGCGCTCGAACGCTCGGACTTCGAAGTACCGGTCGTTTATCTCGCTCAGCACGTCGAGATAGGAGATTCGCCGCTCGGACGAAACTGCTCGTAAGTCGGCGACGCCGCGTCCTGCTTCGACCAGCGCGCTGAGACACTGCTCGCCTCGATACTGGAAAAAAACTGTATCTGTCGTCAGTTCGTTCGACCAGTTCCCGAGACCCCCGGAAGAAACCCTTCGAAACCATACGATAGTTGGTATATCGTTGGGCAGATACGGTATATATAATTTGTCGAGAGTATTATAAGAAATAATTCGCTACCAGTTCGTGAGCGAGTCTCGGGTGAGGAAGTGGTCGATTTCGTGCGCGTACTCCTCAATCTCCACGAGTTGCTCCCGAAGTATCTCGCCCGTCGCGTGGTCGCCCAGACTCTCGGCCAGTTCGATGTGACTGGTGACGCTCTCGATGATGTCGCCGTAGGCTTCGAGGTCGTTCGCCATCGAGGTACGCACGTCGTACACGTCTTCGCCTTCAAACGGAACCGGACTGTGCTGTTCAATCATCGCTGGCCCGCTTACCGGCACGCCGCCGAGTGCCTGAATCCGCTCGGCTATTTCGTCGGCGGCGTACTCCGCATCCTCTGCGGCCTCGCCCCAGAATCGGTGGAGTTCGCGGTACTGCGGCCCCGCGACGTTCCAGTGGTGTTTGCGCAGTTGATGATAGAGAACGTAGGTCACGGAAAGGTCGGCGTTCAGTGCTTCGACGACTCATTCCGCTTTGTCGATGTCCAGTCGAATTGCGTTCTCCTCGACGGTGCCCGCGCGCTGGCGAACCTGTTGCTGGTGACTCATTCTACCCCCAACGACGGTACACCAGCGGCCAGTATAAAAATACGTCCTCGGTACGAAACGTCGGTGGAAGGGCGCTACTACTCGCATTCCGCGGATGGAGCAGTAAAAGCAAAGTTGCGGCATTAATCCGGTTGTGAGTAAATAATTTACCCACGGAGTACGAAGAGGGAACTATGACACAGAAACGTCTCCACCACCGAGCGCAGTTGTACATCAACGGGGAGTGGCTCGACGGCGACGAAGTACTCGAAGTCACCGACCTCGCGGAGGACGGCGTCTTCGCCGAAGTCGCCGCTACCGACGCCGAGCAAGCCGACAGAGCCCTCGCTGTCGCACAGCGAGCGCAGGCGGAAATGCGCGAGACGACCATCCCACAGCGCGCCGAGTGGATGGAAACCATCGCCGACGGCCTGCTCGAACGAAAAGACGAACTGGCCGACATCATCGTCCGCGAGGCTGGCAAGCCGATTTCGAGCGCGCGCGGGGAAGTCGAGAGCGCCGCCGAGCGATTCCGCCGCGCCGCCGAGGAAGCCCACGACCTGCGCGGCGAGTACCGCGAAGGAACGACGCGCGGCCACGAGGGGTGGGAAGCAATCGTCAAACCGGAGCCGGTTGGAACCATCTTGGCCATCACGCCTTACAACTATCCGCTCGCGACGACCGCACTGGAGGTCGCGCCTGCCCTCGCGGCGGGCAACTGCGTCATCCTGAAACCCGCCAGCAAGACCCCGATTAGCGCGGCGATTCTGGCCGAGGTGATTTCGGAGATAGAAGAGATTCCGGACGGCGCGTTCAACTTCACGCCGGGTCGCGCGAGCGAAATCGGCGACCTGCTCGTCGGCGACGACCGCGTGAACATGATAACGATGACCGGTTCCAGCGCGGCTGGGAAACATGTCGCGCGCAAGAGCGGGATGGTCAATCTCCACATGGAACTCGGTGGAAACGCGCCCGCGGTCGTCTTCCCGGACGCCAACCTCTCCGAAGTGGCCGGAGCCTGCACGAAAGGGTCGTTCAAGTACGCCGGACAGCGCTGTTCAGCCGTGAGTCGCGTCGTCGCTCACGAGGACGTTCACGACGAAGTGGTCGAACGAATCGATGCGACGATGGACGGATGGACGACAGGCGACCTGTTCGACGAGGACACGCAGATGGGACCGCTCATCAGCGAAGACCAAGCCGACTGGGTCGAAGAACTCGTAGAGGACGCCGTGGAGAAGGGTGCCGAATTGGTTCGGGGCGGCGGCCGCGACGGCCAGTTCTTCGAGCCAACCCTGCTGGCGAACGTCCCCCACGACGCCCGAATCGTCCACGAGGAACAGTTCGGCCCCGTCGCGGCAGTCACCTCCTTCGGGACCGAGGAGGAAGCCCTCGATATCTCGAACGGCGGCGACTTGGCGCTCGACGCCGCGGTGTTCACGGCGGACTACGACCGCGCCCGGCGCATGGCCGACAAACTCGACGCCGGTGCGGTGCGGATCAACGGTGCGCCGAGCCACGGACTCGGCGACATCCCGTTCGGCGGGAACAAAGGCTCCGGAATCGGACGGCAGGGTCTCCACCTGACCATCGAGGAGATGGTGCGACGAAAGAGCATCATCCTGTAAAATCGCGGACGCCGTCCGCACTCTTCGCTCGTAATCCACAGTCTATTCTCGTCGCTCGGCCCACCCCATCGTTCCGCTGTGTCAGATGTTATAAATCTACTCCACTGTTCCGCTGAATTTTGGTGAAACAAACGTCGGGTCGATGATTTTCGCGTGGACGACCCCATCGTTCCTCTGTTTTTGACAGTCGTCGATTAACCCCGTCGTTCCGCTGTTTTTCGGTGCGGTGTCGGCTTCTCCGAACCCCGTCGTTCCGCTGTTCGGTGACTGGTCGATTCGGTCGTCTACTGGACAGTTGATTCAGTGGCTCGATAGCTGATTCAGTGGCTCGGTAGTTTATTCAGTAGTTCGACAGTTGGGTCAGTAGTTCGATAGTTGGTTCGGCAATTGGACGGTTGATTTGATGGCTGGGCGACTGGTACACTTACCTACCGATTGTTGATTCAACTGGTCGAAAGAGTAACTTTGACGGTTCGAAAGTGAGGATTTGACAGTTCGAAGGGTGCGGTCGCTCGGTTTGTGCGGAGGGAGGAGAGTAAGTCACTGTATCTCACACCACACACACCGTCGTTCCGCTGTCTTTCACACACCAACTTTCGCTGGCTCCCGACCTCACCCCTTTGCACGGTGGTTCTGCCCACCCCGTCGTTCCGTTGTTCTCAATAGCGGTAAATAGACGTGGAGGGTGGCAGTAGTTCCGTTGTTTCCTCTGTCTGAAGATACTTATAATAACCCCCACCCCTCCGTTCCGCTGTTTTCGCGTTCGAAGGGAGGGTGGGAGTGACGACGGGAGCGTGGTAAACGGATTATTTTACGACTATTTCGTTGAAATAGTCTATTTAGTCGGCTTTGCGGATATGGTTGTATAGATGCTATCTTCAATCTTCCCCTTCTAGAATGCCACCGTCACCCCCACCCACCGTTTTTCACCAACACAGCGGAACAGAGGGGTGGGGGTAGTATTTAAGCAACCGTGTCAGAAGAAACAGAAGACTCAGCGGAAGGGGTGGTCATTCTAGCAAACCATCGCCACCGACTCGGTTCTGAACAACCGGTAACGACCGTCGAACCCTCGCAAAACCCCCAGTATGGATGCTGTGTGTCCATGACGACTGACTCTCATGAAACTCAGGAATCAAAGGAACGGGTGGTTCGGAAGGGTTATCAACTCTCTCTGTCTGCCATGGAATAATGGGTTCATTCGAATTCGTCCGCGAACATTCTCCGTACAAACATCGGGAGGCGTTGCTGGACGACTATACGCCGGACACGCTGGTGGGACGGGACTCCGAGTTGGCCGAGTACCACGGTGCGCTCCAACCGGCCATCTACGGCGAACAGCCGGACAACATCTTTCTCTACGGCAAGGCTGGCGTTGGAAAGACCGCTGCAACGCGATTTCTGCTCGACAAGCTCGAAAACAACGCCGACGACTACGACGACCTCGACATCTTCACGGAATTGGTCAACTGCGACGGGTTGAACTCCAGTTACCGCGTCGCCAGCCACCTCGTGAACACCCTCCGCGACCCGGCCAACCGCATCAGCGAAACCGGCTACTCGCGGTCGCAGGTGTACGAACTGATGTGGGACGAACTCGACAGCCACGGCGGCATCATCCTGCTGGTGCTGGACGAAATCGACCACCTCAAAGACGACAGCATTCTTTATCAACTCTCGCGTGCGCGTGAAAACGAAAATCTCACCGAGGCACGGATCGGCGTCATCGGCATCAGCAACGACCTCACCTTCCGCGATGGTCTCTCGCCGAAAGTCCGCTCATCGCTCTGCGAGCGCTCTATTTCCTTCTCGACCTACGACGCGAACGAACTCCGGGCCGTCCTCGAACAGCGCCGGGAAGTCGCGTTCAAAGACGACGTGCTGACCGACGACGTGATTCCGCTCTGCGCCGCGTTCGGTGCCCAAGAGTCCGGCGACGCGCGAAAAGCACTCGACCTCCTACTCAAGGCGGGCGACCTCGCCCGCGAGGAGAACGCGGCGCGCGTCTCCGAGGAACACGTCCGTCGGGGCCGCGACTTGCTCGAACGCGAGCAGGTCGCTCGCGGCATCGCCGACCTGAACGACCACGAGCGACTGGTCGTCTACGCACTCGCCACTCTCGAAGCCGAAAACGAGACGCCTGCCCGGTCGCGGGAAATCTACTCCCGGTACAAGGCGCTCTCGGACGCCGCCCAGCGCGAAGCACTCACCGCTCGCTGGCTCCGCGAACATCTCGACGACCTCTCCATGCTCGGCATCCTCTCGGTGTCCGAAATCAACGAAGGCTCGGCGGGCGGCAAGTACCGCGAGTACGCCCTCCAGCAAGACCTCGCTGTCGTCCTCGACGCACTAGAAGAGACGCTGGAAGCGATGGGGGTTCACACGAGCGTCAAGGGATACGTTTGAGAATTGACTACACGACGGATTACAAACTGACTACAAACATTACACGATGGACTACAAACTGACTACATCATGTCTTCCGTGCTCGATTCTACGGCGGACAGCTCTTCTTTTATCGGCTTTCGCTCGAAGTACAGTAGTTCGGCCGTCAGCACGACGACGGCGATGACGACGACCGTCCAGAACACCGACCTCTGACTCGTGTAGAGATGCCAGAGGAGCGCGCCGACCGTCGCGGCCGCACCGAGCATCCCGATTGCGGGGACGACTCCCGTCTTTGCCTCGTCTTCGCTTCGGTTTCTGAAGGCGAGGTAACTCACCCCGCCGAAGATGACGATGAACGCGAGCGACGCGAACGACGAAATTCCGTCGAGGCTCCCGAGAACCGTGAACGCCACCGAGAGCGCGCCGATGGCGACCAACGCCCGCACCGGTTCGCGCTTCTCGTTCCCGCCGAGTTGTGCGGGCAAGTAGTCCTCGGAGACCATCCGGTCTAGCAGTCGGGACGAACTGAACAGCGTCGCGTTTATCGCGCTTCCGGTGGAGAACAGCGCGGCCACCGAGATGAGGACGAAGCCGGTTTGACCGAGAAACGGCTTCGCCGCGATTGCGAGCGCCGTTTCGGGATTGCGTTGGATGACTCCCGGTGAAACGAGGTTCGTCGTGACGACCGCGACGATGACGTACAGTCCCGTGACGCCGACGACGGAGAGGTAAATCGCGGTGCGTATCGTCTCCGCCGGATTTTTGACGCTATCGCGGTCGAACAGAAGCAGTTCCCACCCCTCGAACGCGACGAACGAGAGGGCCGCCGCCACGACGGGGCCGACGCCGAACGCAGAAATACCTGACCGAATCTCGCCGCGCGTGAATCCGTAGTAGAGTCCGCCGAGACCGAACAGAAGCAAGATGAGGACTTTCAGGGCGACCAGTGCGTCCTCGGTTCGCCCGGACGCGTGCGCTCCGAGCGTGTTGAGACCGACAAAGACGACCACGACGGTCGCCGAAACGAGCGGTCGCGCCGGAACTCCGCCGACCGACTGCACGCCGACGAGTTCGGCGAAGTAGCCCCCGAAGGCGAAGGCGTACATCGCCATCGTGCCGATGTAGCCGACGACGAACGTCCAACCGGTCATCCCGGCCAATTTCGTGCTCCCGGTGAATCGCTCGATGTAGGTCAGCGGGCCGTCGCCCTCGTTCGAGAGGCGACCGAGCCGAACGAACGAATAGCCCGCCGACAGCGCGATGATTCCCGCGACGACGAACGCGAGCCATGCCAGCGTTCCGGCGGTCACTGCGACGACGCCGAGAACGGCGAAGATACCGCCGCCGACCATCCCCCCGACTGCCATCGAGACGGCTTCCGGCAAGCCGATGTTTCGGGACGCCATCGATCCGAACACGACGTCCAGTCCCATCAGTGTTGACGCCGGGCGGCCTGCTGTCGTTCGTTTTCGCCGCTCGCTCGTCCGCCGAGTTGCGAGTAATCGTTCGATGAACGCGCCTCGCTCGCAGTCGTCTCGATTACCGCGACGAAATGCGAACCCATTGATAGCGCGAGTCACGCAACGATTCGAACGATGATGCCCGTTTATCGGTTCCTTTGGTGTGCATTTTTGCGGTATGACACGAGACAACTCAGTGAATGGAGCGAACCGAATCCGCGAGACAGGATCGACTCGGCGGCAGTTCCTCGCGGTCGCAGGTAGTTCGCTCGTCGGGCTTTCGGCAGTCTCGACGGCACAGCAGACGCCTCAGCCAACGCAGTCGTTCCGGTTCGGTGGTCGGGTACAAGCGTGGCAGGCGCGCGCACCCCAATCTATTTCGGGACAGCAGAACCCCACGCTCCAGTTGCAGGCGGGGCAACTGTACGAGGTGACGTGGGAGAATCTCGACGGGCAACCGCATAACTTCGCCTTGCAGGACTCGAACGGACAAAATCTCAGTGTCATCTTGCCGAACGTCCAGACGAACATGGGCGGAGGGGGAGGCGGGGGCGGTGGAGGCGGAGACGGAAATGGCGGCGGGGGCGGGGGCGGCGATCAAACCGTGTCGCCACCGCAGGACGCTCTCAACGTCACCAAAACCATTTCTCAGCAAGGTGCGACCCAGACGCTCCAGTTCGTCGCCACGCCGGACGTGGCACAGTACATCTGCGTCATCCATCCGACGACGATGGTCGGACAAGTGAACATACAGGGCGGGGGCAGTGGTGGCGGTAGTGGGAATGGTAGTGTCGGAAACGGTGATGGCAGCGGAAACTGACGACCCAAAAATAGCTGTTTTTCGGCGGTTTTAGCCGAGCATCCGCGGCCGCTTGAAATACTGCTTGATGCCGTCTACGGCACGATACGCGAGCGCGCCGACCGTTCCGGTCGGGTTGTAGCCGCTGTTGTGCGGGAACGCCGAGGCACCGGGGATGAACAGGTTTTCCGCGTCCCAGCACTGGAGATAGGAGTTGACGACGGAGTCGTCCGAATCCGCGCCCATAATGGCCCCGCCGACGTTGTGCGTTGACTGGTACGGGCGAATATCGTAGTTTCCGCCCTCGCCGATGACCTCAGTTCCGACCGACATCTTCGTCGGGTTCATCGCTTCGATGATTTCGGCACAGCGTTGCCCTTCGAATTCGGCGAGTTTTCGGTCTTGCTCGGTCCAGTTGAACGTCATCCGGAGCAGGGGATCGCCCCATTCGTCGGTGTAGGTCGGGTCTAAATCGAGGTAGTTCGTTCGATGGGGTAACACTGCTCCTTGCGCCCCAACGCCAAGCGTGCTGTTGTGGTACTTGAGACTCGCCCGCTTGAAGCTAGACCCCCACGATTTTTCGACGTTTGGCGGCGTCTCGTTGTTCGCAATCGGTCGCTTCCCGGTCTGGCTGACGGCGATGTTGCCGCCGTGCAGGAAGTCCAAATCGGTGTGGTCGAAGTTGTCGCCGTTCCAGTCGTCAACCGCGGCCCCAAGTGCTCCCGCACCCATGTAGAGGTTCCATTCCTCGTCGTCGAAATAGCCCGTCGCCCCACCGCCGAAGTTCTGGTAGCAGTAGTTTTTCCCCACCACGCCCTCACCTGTTTCCGGGTCGTACGGGTCGCCGATGTTCGAGAGCAGGAGCATTCGGACGTTCCACAGCGCGTAGGCTGTCAACGCGACGACTTCCGCCGGTTGCACGTACACCGTGTTATCGACCGTATCGACGTACTTCACGCCGGTTACGCGACCCTCCTGTTTGTCGTAGATGAGACGACGCGCGTCACACTGCGTTCGAAGTTCGAAGTTCCCTGTTTCCTGTGCAACTGGTAGGACGGTGACCGTCGGGTCGGCCTTCGCACCCCATTCGCAACCGAAGCGTTCGCAGTAGCCACAGTACTGACACGGCCCGCGCGAAACTCCATCCGGATTGGTGTAGGCTTCCGAGAGATTCGCCGAGGGAGCCATGAACGGATGGAAGCCCACGCTCGCGGAAGCCTCCATGAACTGCCCCAGTGCGGGCGATGTAATCATCGGTTGGGTCGGGTAATCCTCATTTCGCGGTCCCTCGAAGGGGTTGCCCTCGTTCTGAATGGTTCCGTTTATGTTGCCCGCCGCGCCGGAAATTCCCGTCGTCTTTTCGAACTCCAAGTAGTACGGCCTGAGTTCCTCGTAAGTGATGCCCCAGTCCTGCAACTGCATCTCCTCGGGAATCTTTTCCGGGCCGTATCGGTCGAGGGTCTTCGACCGAATCTCGAAGTCGTAGGGGAGAAATCGCCACGTCTGGCCGTTCCAGTGAACGCCCGCTCCGCCGACGCCCTTGCCGGGGAGAAACGAACCAAGTTTGCGCATCGGCAGGGCCTTCTGATTCGGTTCGTTTCGGAACGTCAGCGTGCCCTTCGAGAGGTCTTGCATCATCTCATAGCGCAGGGCGTAGCGAAGTTCGTTATGCATCGTGAGGTAATCCTCGGGACCGCGCTCGCCGCCGCGTTCGATGCCGACGACCTGTTTGCCGTCCTCGGCGAGTTCCTTGCCGACGATGCCGCCGGTCCAGCCAACACCGACGCAGACCACGTCCACGGGATCTAATACTTTAGGCATCGGTATCGTCCTCTCTGCTCTGCTGATGCTCGTCCTCGCTCTCTGCTCTCTTCTCCCCCTCCAGTTCGTAGCGCGGGCCGTGATTGTGGTTGTGAACCGCACCCTGCGACGACGAATTCGAACTCGTCCCGGTTTCGACGCCAACGGACTCCACGTCGTCTTTGACGCTTCGCGGCGGAATCCGGATGAACCCCTCCCTGCCGATGAGTTGCTTGTAGCTTCCGAGCGCGCCCGGCGACCCCGGGAATCGTTTCAATCGCCAGCCGACCATCCCCCTATTTCCACCGTAGGTCGGGTCGCAGTAGACGCCCTCCAAGACGTTCGTTCGAAAGAGCGTGAAGAACTCCGAGGGTTTGATGGAACGGAAGTTGCCCACCTCGTCGTTTTCGAGCGCGGCGAGCACCGAATCTTGCTGTTTTGCCGAGAGGTCGAGGAAGCTACTACCGTACTGCTCGTCCGCGTAGCCTTCTATCCACTCCAGCGCGAACTCGTAGGCCTCTGCCGGGGTGAGGTTCGACTGCCAGCCCTGATTCGGAATCGCGCCCTCGAACTGGTTGACGAAGGGCGATTCCAGATACCAGTTGTCGCCCTGCCCCCACGAATCGGCGAGTTGGCGGTCGATGAAGTAGACGACACCGGCCTCGACCGCACCCGGCCCGAACTCGTCGGACGGAAAGATGCGGGCCGCCATCGCCTGCACCAGTCGTGCTTGATCGATGTCGAAGTGGACGAGCGCTTCCTCGTCCATTCCGGCATCCTCTTTCGGCGTCCCTTGTCGCGTCTCGCCTCGGGCGACATCCGCGGCCTGTCCCGCGAATATCATCGCTCCCCCTGCGAATCCCGATTGTTCGAGAAACGAACGTCGTGAAAAATCGAACCGTGTCTCTGGTTGCTCTTCTGCCATCGTATCCCGATAGTCCGACCAGCCCTTCTGAATAATAACTATCGACCGTTATGAACTGTTCGAGGAGTATCCTGACGTTGGTCGTGTTCTCGGCAACAGTAATCTGTCGTGTCGGTGCCGAACGGCGCGAACGGTCTGGTCGGTTTAACGCGCAGACCAAAGTAGGCGCATTGTGATGCAGAGATACCAGTTTTCCGTCGTTCTGCTGGCGTTTGCGCTCGTCTCCTGCCCCGCGGTCGGTGCCCTTGGAACTGCCGGGGATGTCGGTTCCGGGGGGGTCGGCGCAGTCGGGGCAGACGGTGGCGTTGCGGAGGGGACGGTGGATGGGGAACGCACCATCCTCGTCCGGCAGGGAAACGACACGCAGAACGCGACACGGAACGCAACCTTCGAACCAGCGCGGATCGAGAGTGAGACGCTCTCCGTCGGTGGCATCCCTCTCTCCGTCGAACAGGGGCTGTTGACGCTCCGTAACGGAACGCTGACGCTGTTCGTAAAGCGCGGCGCTGCGGGTACCGGTGGAATTTCGACGGTGGTGACGAACGCGCGATTCGCCCTCGGGGACGACGTAACGGTCGCCGAAGCCCAGCGGGTTCGCCGCGGACTCGAACACGGGGCGCTCTCCGTGCCCGAAAACATCTCCCACGCACGGGTCGCGCTCGGTCTGGTGTCGGTCGATGCAGACGGAGTCGAGTTCATCGACTCGAACGTCAACGCGACCGTCGGCGAACCCCGCGTTCAGCCCGATAGGGGAGTCGCTGGCCCCGTCGAATCCCCGTTCGAAGTGACGAACATCAGCGCGCCGGAGAACACCTCGGTCGGCCAGTCGTTCGAGGTTTCGGCGCAGATCCGGAATCCCGGTAACCGAACCGGGACGGAGGAAGTGCAGTACCGATTTAGCGGCGTCGTCGTCCAGCGCCGGACGGTCGAACTCGAACCGAACGAGTCGCGGACGGTGACGTTCCGGGTTTCGCCGGGACTCCTTCCGAGCGAACCCGGAGCCTACGAACACGGCGTATACGCCTTCGCCAGCAACCGAACCGCCCAAATCTCTCTCACGGGCGGCGGAAACGCGAGCGTCCGGGCGTGAGCGTTCAGCAGTGCGCTCGGTCGTAACCCACCCCCAGAACTAACATCTCGCCAGTCGAGCGACCGATATGAACGCGAAGACGGGATTCGTCACGCAGATTGGAATGAACTATGAGGAGGCGTTCGAAGCCGCCGCCGACCTCGATTTCGACTACGTCGAGTTGATGATGGACGGGGCGACCGAACGGCAACGAATCGACCCCACAGCAGTCCGTACGAAGGCCGAGCAGTGCGGTATCGACCTCGCGGTTCACCTGCCGTTTTCGCTCGATATCGGGTCGCCGTTCGAGCACGTCCGAGAAGGTGCGGTTCGCGAGGTGCAAGCCGCCATCGAGACGGCCAGCGAATTCGGGGCGACGAAGGGCGTCGTCCACGCCAGTTCGAACGCGTGGCGACCGGCGTGGGACGCCGACGAAATCGGGTCGAACGTCGTCGAATCGGTGGCGACCCTCGACGAGTTCGCCCGCGATCGAGGGTTCGAAATCTGCGTCGAGAACATCCCCGGCGGTTGGTTCTCCATCCACGACTTCGACCGAATTTTTGCGGACACCGACGCCTCGATGACGCTCGACACGGGCCACGCGAGAATCGACGGGTTGGAGTCAGCGGAAATCGCCCAGTTCGCCGGTGAGCACGGCGACCGAATCTCGCATTTTCACCTGAACGACACGAGGGGGCCGAAAGACGAACATCTCGCCTTCGGCTCAGGCACTATCGACTTCGGCGAAATTTTCGGTGCGCTCCCGGACGACTGGGACGGAACCCTCTCTCTGGAGGTGTTCACGCTGGAGTACGGCTACATCGAGACCAGCAAGACGTATCTGGACGAACTGCTCTGAACCGTGTCACGTCGGGGCTGATTTCTGTGAAGATGGACGAACTGGAATTGATTTCTGTGGGGGTGGGCTGTTTGCAGTTACTGGCGCCACATCTGCACGAAAATCAGTTCTCTCATGTGCGGACGTGGCTTACACCGAGCATCATCTGCGGTTGCGCTGTCGTCAGCAAAATTAGTTCCACGTCAGTGAAGGCACGGATTGCGCCAAGCAACTACAAACTGTTCACTTTCACAAAAATCGGGTTCGTTTCCAGTAGGTTCTATCAAATAACCGTCAATAACCTTCCTCTCGTCGAATCTTCGTCCGTTTCAGACAGTACCGATAGTATTTCGATGGGCCAACAAATTCGCATCGCGTAAGCAAATTCTTTCATACTGGCCTTCCCACCCCATAGTGTGACCGACAAATTGAAACCAAACATTCTCGTCTCAGGTGAGACGCTCGTGGATTTTCTCCCCGAGCGACCCGGGCCCCTTGCCGACGTCTCCTCCTTCGAGCGCAGACCGGGTGGGGCACCTGCAAACGTGGCAGTCGCACTCTCCAAACTGGACGAAACACCGTGGTTCTGGACGCGAATCGCCCGCGACCCGTTCGGCGACTTTCTGGCCGAAACGCTCGCCAAGTACCTCCCCGAGCGCTTCGTGGAGCGCGACCCGGACGCCAAGACGACGCTGGCGTTCGTCACCCACGACCAAGCGGGCGACCGGGCGTTCACCTTCTACCGCGACGGAACTGCGGACACCCTCCTTCGACCCGGCGGCGTTCCGGACGACATGCTCGCCGACTTGGATTGGGTGTACGTCGGCGGGGTGATGCTGGCTTCCAATCCCGGTCGTCGGGCCACGCTCGACCTCGCGGAGCGCGCCCGCAAAGCGGATTGCTCGATCGTCTTCGACCCGAACGCCCGTCCGGAGCTCTGGGGCGAAAACGGATTTTCGACCATGGTGTCCGAGATGTTCTCGCTCGCCGACGTGGTGAAGGCGACGCCCGAAGACCTCCGACTGGCTGAGTTCGACGACGACGACTCGACGGAACTCGCGGCCAGCGTCTGCGAAGCGGGGCCACACACCTGCCTGCTGACGCTCGGAGAGGGCGGTGCCGTCGCTCACTCGACCGACGACGCGCCGTGGGGAACCAAATCGGTGAGCCACGCGGGCTACGACGTTTCGGTCGAGGATACGACGGGGGCCGGTGATGCGTTCACCGCGGGTGCGTTGGCGTCGCTGGCCGACGGACGACCGCTCGGCGAGGTTCTGGCGTTCGCCAACGCGGTTGCTGGCCTCACGACGACCGAACCGGGCGCGATGACGGCACTGCCGACTCGTCAGTCGGTCGCCGAATTACGAGAATCGTAATTTTCTCTGCGTAGTTCGTAACGGCACTTTTAAGCCAATTACGAGGTATCCGAAGGATAGACTACGACTGAGAAGGCATGACAGGTACGACTGGCGATACGAACGAGGCGGGTGGGGACGCGAACGACGCGGCGCTGGAGGAAGCGTCGTTTGTGGAGTACGGGATCGACGACAAACCGCCCGTAGGAGAATCGATTCTACTCGGATTTCAGCATTACCTGACGATGATTGGGGCGAACATCGCGGTTCCGCTGGCGCTCGCGGGCGCGATGGGGATGCCCGACGCGCAGACCGCGCAGTTCGTCGGAACGTTCTTCGTCGTCTCTGGCATCGCCACGCTGGCCCAGACGACGTTCGGCAATCGCTACCCCATCGTGCAGGGAGCGACGTTCTCAATGCTCGCGCCTGCGCTGGCTATCATCGCCGTTATCGGCGGTGGCTGGCAAACGACGTTACTCGAACTACAGGGCGCGGTCATCGCGGCGGCGGCGGTCGAAGTGGTGGTGGGGTATCTCGGCTTGATGGGTCGATTGAAAAAATACCTCTCGCCGGTCGTCATCGCGCCGACCATCGCGCTCATCGGCCTGTCGCTGTTCGGCGTTCCGCAGATCACGGCCCCGAACCAGAACTGGTGGCTCGTCGGTCTCACGCTCGGTCTCATCGTTCTCTTCTCGCAGTACCTCGACAACCACCGCGCGTTTCGACTGTTTCCGGTGCTCCTCGGCGTCGTCTCGGCGTGGGGTATCGCCGCGATTCTGTCCGTGATCGGCGTCTACGCGTCCGGAACGCCGGGATACGTTCCGCTCGGGCAGGTTGCGAGCGCGAAACCGATTCAACCCGTTTCGCCCCTTCAGTGGGGGATACCCCAGTTTACGCTCCCCTACATCATCGGGATGTTCGCGGGTGTCGTCGCGTCGATGATAGAGAGTTTCGGCGACTACCACGCCGTCGCCCGACTCTCGGGCGTCGGCGCGCCGAGCAGGAAACGCATCGACCACGGCATCGGCATGGAAGGTCTCGCTAGCGTCTTCGCCGGACTCATGGGTACCGGTAACGGTTCCACCTCCTACTCAGAGAACATCGGCGCGATCGGCCTGACCGGCGTGGCCTCGCGCTACGTCGTCCAAATCGGTGCCGTCCTGATGCTCGTCGTCGGTTTCGTCGGCTATTTCGGTCAGTTGGTGGCGACGATTCCGAATCCCATCGTTGGCGGCCTGTTCATCGCCATGTTCGGTCAAATCGCCGCCGTCGGCCTGTCGAACCTGAAATACGTCGATTTGGACTCCCAACGCAACCTCTTCATCGTGGGACTGGCCATGTTCGCCGGACTGGCGATACCAGCCTACGTCGGCGGTATCGAAGCGAGCACGTTCCAGCAGGGAATGGAGAACGTCGCGGTGCTCGGCCCGGTTCTCGGTTCCGACCTCGTCTCGAACACGCTGTACGTCATCCTCGGTACCGGGATGGCGGTCGGCGGAATCGTCGCGTTCGTCCTCGACAACACCGTCGAGGGAACCCGCGAAGAGCGCGGCCTCGAAGCGTGGGAGGCCATCACGGAAGACGAAAGCGACTTCCAGACCGCGGTCGAGCGGTTCGGCTCCGGCGGTGGTTCCGACCCGACGAAAGCCGACTGACGATTCGCACCCGTCCCGTAATTTTTGCCCCCACTCTTTTGTTCCTCCTCACCGTGGGTGAAGATAGCACGAATCAAGGAAGGGTTTCCATGACAGTAAACGAATCCGAGTCCACGACGGACACCGACGACTCGCAGGAGGATGGCAACGGGGAAACAGGCGACCTTCAGTCGCAGGTCGAAACCCTCCGCAAAGAACTAAAAACGACGAAAGAACGGCTCAAAACTGCCGAGCGGAACCTTCGCTGGATGGCCCAACACCAAGCCCAAGAAACCGGGAGGAGCGTCTGTCCGGAGTGCAGCTCCGGCGGTGCGCTCTCGGTCGAACGAACCGCCACCGGCAAGAAGAAAGTCGAGTGTACGAACTGCGGCGCGCGCCTCATCTGACGCGCACTGTGCGCGTCCGCGGGCCGTCACAATCCACGAACAGAATCGACTGCCACGTTCCAAGCGCGAGGTCGCCCGATTCGACCGGAATCGTCACGTCCGACCCGAGGAGCATCGAGCGAAGGTGGGCGTCCGCGTTGTCGTCTATCTGGTCGTGCTGGTAGTGGCTGCCTTCGGGAACCAACTGCGAGAGGGCGCTTTCGAGGTCGGCGAGCAGTCCGGATTCGTTTTCGTTGATGACCACGCCCGCCGTAGTGTGCGGGACGAAGACGGTACACGTGTCGGCGTCCGAGAAAATGCGTCGGTTTACTTCCTCGGTGATATCAACGATATCGACGCGTTCCGAGGTACTGACTTGGAACTCCATGATCTGACTTCGACCCCTGGGGTCTAAATATTCACCTCGGCCATTCACGAAAACGACCGTCCCGATCCGGATCCCGTCGAAGCGATCACGCCGCTGACGGTCGAAACCGCACAGAACGATCCTATACCGTCGAAATTTACAGCTCGATGCGAACAGTATTTAATATGGGAGAAACCGTTGTCTTTCCCATGCGCCGCCGCGTAATCGACCGGAACGTCGTCGGATTCGAATCGCCTCTCGTTCGGGACGAAGACCACCAGTGTCGAAACGACGAGTTCGTGCTCTCCGTGTGGCAAAAGACGCTCGGCGAGTCGGGCGTGGTGTACTGGGACGACGGCCACGAACAGCGCGACGCGAGCGACTGTTTTTCGGCCTTCCTCGCGTCCGCCGGGGAGGGAGGCTACGACGTTCGTCCGACCTCGAATGTCGTGGAACATCTCGGAGAGGCGGATGCGGTCGTCGTAACTGCTCCGACGAAACCGTTTTCGGACGACGAACGCCGCGAGTTCGCGGCGTTCGCCGCTGACGGCGGATGGATATTCCTCCACGACGATCCAGTGAGCGCGGATTCGGGTACTCACTTGAACGAGTTGGTGGCCGACCTCGATCGCGACTTTCGGTTCCCCGCGACGAAAGCGAAAACCGAGACCGAGGCAGAGTCGCGGTCGGACGAGCAGTTCGACTTCGACCCGTCGCGCACCTACCGCGGAACCGTGACGGAGGTCACGGACGGCGACACCGTGACGGTCGAGTTCGACGCTGGAACCACGGAGTCGATTCGCGTCCTCGGCATCGACACGCCCGAGACGGCGAAAAACAGCCAACACGAACGCCCCGAGGAGTGGGAAGGAATCGAGGAAATGTCGTATCTCCAGAAATGGGGCGCGAAGGCGAAACAGTTCGGAACCGAGACGCTCGCCGACGCCGCCGTTTCCGTTTCGTTCGACGCGAACGAGCCGGTTCGAGACCCGTACGACCGCGTTCTCGGCTACCTCACCTACGATTCGGACGACTCGCTCTACAACCGCGAGGCCGTCGAGCGGGGCTACGCTCGCGTCTACGGTTCCGGATTCGCTCGACACGACAGGTTTCTGCAGGCGGAACTGACCGCCCGCGCCGACGGCAAAAACGTTTGGAGCGAGAGCGACCCCCAGAATTCGACCGAGATACGCGATCGCCCCGTCTCGGAGCTGTTCTTCCCGAAGGCCGCGAGCGTTCGACTCGCGGAAGGTGAGGTTCCCGCCGACCGCGTGCCGGTGTTCGCCGAGGAATCGGCAAAACAGAAGTCAGTCGGCGACGGGATCGAGTACGGTGACATCCCCCTCGTCGCAGTGGACGAAGTGAACCGGGTCGCCGTCGTTGGAAGCCCGCTCGTGGACGAGACCTACGAGAAAGACGAAGGCTTCGAAGTCGATACCTCGGGCTACGAGAACTTCGTCTTCCTGACGAATCTCACGAGTTTCCTCTCAGACCGCAGCGGGACGGTGCTCATCGACGGCGGACACGGTCAGTTCAACGCCGACTACGCCCTGTCGAACGAAGACGCCGCCTACTACCAGCGGTACCTCGAAGGGCAGAATATCACCTTCGAACAGGTGAACAACCTCACGAAAGAAGCGCTCTCGGAGACGCGAGCGCTCGTCGTTACGACTCCAGCGGAGGCATTCACCGAGGCCGAAATCGACGCAGTCGCCACCTTCCGCGAGAGCGGCGGGGCCGTGGTTCTCGTCGGGGCGGGAACAGCGCCGTCGGAAGGGCGTGCGAACCTGAACGACCTCGCGGCCGGTCTCGGCACCGACCTTCGGCTCAACACCGACCAAATCGCCGACCCGGAGCATAACGTAAACGCCAACTCCGAAATTCCGACGACGACCGCGTTCGAAACGTCGTTTCCGCTGTTCGACGCGTTCAGCTCCGGGGAGGATGGCGGTGGGGACGAAAACCCCGGCCAGGGCAACGAGGATGAGAACGGACGCGAGGGGGGCGATACACTCGCTGTCACAGAGATCCACGCAGATGCGCAGGGTCGCGACGGGAAACGCCTCGAAGACGAGTACGTCGTCTTCCAGAACACCGGCACCACCGACCTCGACCTCTCGGGATGGACCGTCTCCGACGAGGCCGGGAAATCTTACGAGTTCCCGGACGGATTCACGCTTGCCTCCGGCGACACCGTGACCCTCCACTCGGGCACTGGCGAGGCCGACGACGCGAATCTCTACTGGGGTCGAACCCACGGGGCCGTCTGGAACAACGCTGGCGACACCATCACCGTCACGGACGAATCGGGAACGCGGCGACTCAATCGGTCGTACTGAATTCGCCGCGAGTACCTTCTCAGCCCGAAATGTCACGACGTGAGAACAGCAAGCCGTCGCGGAGTTATTCGCGGAACGGCAGGACATCGACGCGGACGAGACGCTGGACGAGACGATGGCGAAGTACGAATCCCGTATCGAAGCGTTGGGCGATGCCGGGTCGGGCGAGTGATCATGCCGCCGAAGCGAACCGAGATGACTCGTTGGGTGACTGTGACGACTATCCGTATACTAGACTAAATTGCACGTTTTACAAACATGTTATTCTTATGGTGTCTGGTTCACGAATCGAAAGGACTATCCACGATTTAGCTATCCTTGTGTACATATGAATCCTGATGTGTCTAGACGAGTATATATTCGTCTCGCCAGTACGCTCTCGGCAACCAGCGCGCTCGCGGGTTGTCTCGGCGGTAAACTCGGGGAATCACCCATTCAATTCGGTGCGGTGCTCCCGCTCTCCGTGGACGGATTTCTCGGAACCGTCGCCGAACATCACCGACGAGCAGTCAAGCAGGCAGTCGCCGACGTGAACCGAGCGGGCGGCCCGCTCGGACGCGAGATAGAACTCACCGTCCAAGACACTGCACTCGACCCCAAACAGGCAACGAGCGCCCTCCAAACGCTCTCCGACGCGGGCGCCGTCGGCTTCGTCGGGCCGGTCGTCACCGACATTTCGATGGCGCTCGCGGACGAACTTCCGAAAAAGGACGTCTTCGCTCTCAGTCCATCGAGCACGCACCCCGCACTCGCGACGGCGGGGCTATCAGACGGGACGAAGTATTTCGGGCGAACCGCCGCGAACGACATCCAGCAGGCGCTCGTGATGGCGAAGATACTCAACAGCAGTCGCTACGCGGGTGCGGACAGCGTTGCCACTCTCTACGTGGACAACAGTTTCGGCAAAGGTCTCGCGGAAACCATCGAAGCCGAAGTTTCCGGCACGGTGGTCGCATCGGTTCCGTTCCCGTCGGGTCGTGAGACGTACTCGATGCAAACCGAGAAAATCGTCCAATCCGGGGCGGAGGTCGTCGCGTTCGCCAGCGAACCCGGCAACACGAAAATACTCGAACTACTCGTCGAGAGTTCGTACAACGGCGACTACGTCCTGAGCGAAGGGCTGATTCCGAGCGAAATTCCGTCGCACATGGAGGGAATGTACAGTGCGTCAGTTGCCGCCGCGAGCACGACCGGAGCCATCGAACTTCGGCAAAAACTCCGCGACATCGCGCCACTGGCTCCCTACACGCAACACGCGTACGACGGACTGTTCCTGATGGCTCTCGCAATGGAACAAGCCGGTGAGGCGACTGCGACCGCCATCAGCGACACTCTCGTCTCCGTCTCGGGTGGGCGAGGACAGACGGTTTCCGTGGACGACTTCGAGCGCGCGAGGACGCTCGTCAACGCCGACCGCGACGTGAATTATCAAGGTGCGTCGAGTTCCGTCGATTTGAACGAGAACCTCGAACCGCTCAACGCCTACATCATCGAACGAGTGGAAGACGGTGCAATTAGCGAACTCGAACTGCTCCGAGCGTCGTTCTTCGAAGGAGGGATGGAGTGATGTCCGGGTCGGACGACTCCGCCGGAAGCATCGCCGGTCGATTCGAGCGACTGCTACCGATGCGAATCCGTCGAAGCTACGCGGCGAAGTTCGGGGCGGTGCTGTTCTCGATACTGATTCTCATCTCTGCCATCGGGTTCTACATCCACCTCGACACCAAACAACTGGTTCAAGACGAAAAGCGCGCGGAAATCAACAACGCCGCGAAGGGCGAGGCGGAAGCCCTCCACAACTGGGTGACGAAGAAACGTTCCACGACGCAGTTCCTCGGCGAATCGCTGTCCGGAAATCACACCGACACGGAACGGCAAGCCCTCGTCGAGCGAAAACTCATCGACCTTCCGAACGACGTGCAGGCGATTCACTACGTCGATACCGAGCGCGGAACGGTGCTCGCCAGCACGACGGACGAGTTGGTCGGAACCGCTCCAACAGCGACCGACGCGCCGTGGGCAAACGAATCCCTGTCGATCTCTGGTTCGGACTCCGTTCGGGTGCTGAAACCGTACACGGAGAGCGGCGAACCGGTGACGGCGTTCGTCACGCCGACCAGCGACCCGAATCGCATGGTCGTCATGACCACGTCGCTGACCCAGCGCTCGCACGCCCTTTCGTCGCCGATTGCGACCGGTGACATCACGGTCGTGGACGAACGTGGAACCGTGATTCTCGACAACCAGAACGCTCGCGTACTCCAGAAGTACGGCGAGGATGCAAACGCGGCCGTCACGGATGGGTTCGCCGGAAACAGCGGTATCAAACGAGCGTCCGGAACCGGCGACGGGTCGTCGGTGCTCGCGTACACGCCCGTCGTCGGGACGGACTGGGTACTGCTCTATCAGGTGCCGGTCAATTCCGCATTCGCGGTGCAGACCCACGTCACGCAGAACATCGGTTTGCTCGTGGTGATGGCCGTGCTCATGCTCGTCGTGGTCGGACTCTCAATCGGTCGCGGAACCGCACGGTCGTTGGCTACCGTTTCGAAGACGGCGGACGAGATTTCGGCCGGGAGACTCGACGCCGAACTTCCGAGAACGCGACGCGAAGACGAGATGGGAACCCTGTTCGATTCCTTCGAATCGATGCACGAGTACCTGAATACGGTGGCCGACCAAGCCGACGCCCTCGCTCGGCAGGAGTTCGGCGCACCCGTGTTCGAGGAGGACGTTCCCGGCGAGTTCGGTGAGACGCTAGAGGAGATGCGCACCGACCTTCGGACGATGGTGACGGACATCGAGCGTGCCCGAACCGAAGCCGAACGCGCGCAGGCAAAGGCGGAAACGTCGCAAGCCGAGGCAGAGGCGGCACAGGCCGAAGCCGAGGAACTCAACCGCGCGCTCCAGCACAAGGCGAACGAGTTCAGCAGGGTGATGGGAGAGGCCGCGGACGGCGACCTCACCAAGCGAATGGCGACCGAAAGCCCGACGCAACCGATGACCGAAATCGCCCGCGAGTTCAACGAGATGATGGACGAACTCGAAGCGACGATACGCGACGTTCACGGGTTCGCAGAAACCGTCGCGGCGGCCAGTCAGGAAGTCACCGCGAGCACCGACGAGATAGAGCAGGCGAGCCAGCAAGTGACCGAATCGACGCAGGTGATGTCGGAAGGAGCACTCGATCAGTCCGAACGACTCGGCCACACCGCGGCGGAGATGAGCGACCTATCGGCGACTATCGAGGAAGTCGCGGCCTCCGCAGACCAAGTGGCCAAGTCGGCCCGCCACTCCGAGGCGCTCGGACAAGACGGCAGGGAGGCCGCGCAAGCGGCCATCGATGAGATGGCCGCCATCGAGTCGGGAACGGAAACGGCGGTCGAACACATCCAGGAACTGGAAGCCGAAATCGAGCAAATCGGCGAGGTCGTCGAACTCATTCGGTCGATTGCAGACCAGACGAATATGCTCGCACTGAACGCGAACATCGAGGCGGCGAGCGCCGATGGCTCCACCGAAGGTTTCGAAGTCGTCGCGAACGAGGTCAAGGAACTCGCCAACGAGACGAAAACGGCGGTCAGCGACATCGAACAGCGCATCGAAACGGTTCGAACGCGGGCGGAAGTCACCGTCGAGGACATTCGAGAGACGCACAACGCCGTCGAGGATGGTGTCGTGACGGTTCACGCCGCGCTGGAGTCGCTGGAAGAAATCGTGAGCAACGTCGAAGAGACGAGCGTCGGGGTCAAGGAAATCAACGACGTGACCGACGAGCAGGCGGCGACGACCGAAGAGGTCGTTGCCATGGTGGACGACGTGAGTCAGATCAGCGAGCAGACCGCGGAAGAAGCCGAAGACGTTGCGGCCGCCGCCGAGGAACAGACCGCCTCGCTCGGCGAGGTGTCCCGGAGCGCCGAATCGCTGGCTCGACAGGCGGAGTCGCTCGCGGCCACGGTCGATGACTTCCACGTCGGACACGGTGAGAGCGCGGACGACTCGCAGTAAGACGACTTCGACTCGAATTTCGGTTTCAATTACCGACGCCGTCACCAATTTAGTGTTTCGAACGACAGTACAGCCATGCACGAACGAGCAACAGAGTTCGAGGCGCGCGCCGAGCGCGAGTTCGGCTTCGATGTGGACGTTCACGAGTTTCCGGAAGGGACGAAAACCGCCGGGGACGCAGCCGCCGCAATCGGCTGTGACGTGGCCCAAATCGCCAGCAGTCTCGTTTTTCACGCGGGAACCGACCTCGTGGTGGTCGTGACCAGTGGTGCGAACCGGGTCAGCGAAGAGAAACTCGCGGGCCTGCGCGACGTGCCCGATTCCGAAGTTAGGATGGCCGACGCCGACGAGATTCGGGAGACGGTTGGCTGGTCGATTGGTGGCGTCCCGCCCTTCTGCCACGACGCCGAACTGCCGGTCTTTCTGGACGAGATGCTGACCGACTTCGAGACGGTGTGGGCCGCGGCGGGCACGCCGCAGGCCGTCTTTCCGATTCTCCCCGAGAAACTGCGCAAGTTGTCGGGTGCGACCGTCGCCGACGTGAGCGAGTAAGCGAAACACCGATTTCGATTCGGTTCTTTCGTTCTGCCATGACCCTCTTCGAAACTGCCCTGTTACTGGTTCTCGACGCGACCCTCGGGATGTGGCTCGGAGCTATGATTTTCTTCTCGTTTGTCGGCGCGCCAACGACCTTCGACGTGCTGGACGACGACGCCGGGAAGGTCGTCAACGCCATCTTCCCGAAATACTACGAGTTCGGCCAAATTCTCGGCTTTACCGCGGTTTCTGCCGCGATAATCGCGGGGAGCGAGGAGATGCTGAATTCGCTTGCCGCGCTGACGATTGGTCCACTGATTCTGGTCGCGCTCTTTGCGACCATCTACGCCAACGCCAGACTCATCCCGAAGATGGAGGAAGCGGGCGACGAGGGGTTCGCGAAGTACCACAAACAGTCGGTGCTGTTGAACGGCGTCACCATGCTCGCGGTCGCTGGCGCGCTCGTGCTCTCGCACCTATGAAGGGAACCTACACCCTGCTGGTCGAGCTCGCGTCTCCCGCGAAAATCGAGTTCGGTGCGAAAGGCGCGAGAGACCTCGATTCCGGCTGGTACGCCTACACCGGTAGTGCCTTCGGGCAGGGCGGTTTCTCGCGCGTGGCGCGCCACGCGCGAGTCGCGTCCGGGGAGAACGACGCCCGGCACTGGCACGTCGATTACCTGCTCGGCCACGCAGAAACCGAACTCGCGGGGGAGGTGCGAACCCCCCAAGAAGACGTGGAGTGCGGGGTAGCCCGGAAACTCGGCGACGAAATTCAGCCCATTTCGGGAATCGGGGCGTCGGACTGCGACTGCGGAACGCATCTCCACTTCGAATCCGCGGGAGAAACGCTCGAATCGGCAGTTCGGCAGGCGCACGAAGCGACAGAACGCTGATTCTCGCGGAGTGGAACGCGGACACTACCTTTAATCCGCCTCCACCCAATCTTCCGAACGATGGGTGACCGCGTACTCTCAGACCTTTTCGCGCCGTCCCGTGTCGCAGTCGTCGGAGCGACGGAAAGCGACGGCTCCATCGGTCGCGCTATCATGACGAACCTGCGCGACGACTTCGACGGCGAGACGGTGCCCGTGAACCCGAACTACGACGAGGTGTTCGGACTGGACTGCTACCCCGACCTCGCGTCCGCGCCGGACGTTGACCTCGCGGTGGTGGTCGTCCCGCCGCACCTCGCGGTTGACGTGGTTCGCGACGCTGGCGAGTCGGGCGTCGAAAACGTCGTCGTCATCACCGCCGGGTTCGGTGAGACGGGAAGCGAAGGGGCAGAACGAGAACGAGAACTGCAGGCAGTTGCCGAGGAGTACGACCTCAATCTCGTCGGCCCGAATAGCCTCGGCGTGATGAGCACACCGCGCGGTCTGAACGCGACGTTCGGGCCGGACAACGCCCTGCCGGGGTCGATGTCGTTCATGAGCCAGTCGGGGGCGTTCATCACCGCCGTCCTCGACTGGGCCAACGACGAAGGACTCGGCTTCAAAGACGTGGTCTCGCTCGGCAACAAGGCCGTGCTGGACGAGACGGATTTCGTCCGGGCGTGGGGCGACGACCCCGAGACTGACGTGATTTTGGCGTACCTCGAAGGCGTTGAGGACGGCGGCGAGTTCATCGATTCGGCCCGCGAAGTCACGGTCGATACGCCAATCGTGATGGTGAAATCGGGACGCACCGACGCAGGGGCGCAGGCCGTCTCCTCGCACACCGGAACGCTGGCGGGAAGCGACCGGGCCTACGAAGCGGGCCTCGAACAGGCGGGCGTCCTGCGGGTGGACAACGTCCAAGAACTGTTCGACTTCGCCCAGATTCTCGCGGGCCAACCCTTGCCCGAGCGAGACGACGTGGCAATCGTTACGAACGCTGGCGGGCCGGGCGTGATGACGACCGACGCAGTCGGCGATTCGTCCCTCTCGCTCGCATCCTTCTCGGAGGAGACGCTGTCCGCACTCTCCGAGGCCATGCCCGAGGAGGCGAACATCTACAATCCGATAGACGCCATCGGGGACGCCGACATCGACCGCTTCCGCGAGGCCATCGACATCGCGCTGGCCGACGAAAACGTCGGCTGTGCGGTCGTGCTCTCGGCACCGACCGCAGTGCTCGACTATCGAGAACTCGCCGAGGTACTCGTCGAACTTCAAGCGAAACACGGGAAACCGGTCGCCGCCGCGATGATGGGCGGCGAGCGAACCGAGGGTGCAAAAGAGATTCTGTCGGAGGGCGGAATTCCGAACTACTTCGACCCGGCCCGCGCAGTCCAGAGTTTGGACGCCCTCGCCACGTTCCGCGAGATAAGCAACCGCGAGTACGAGGAGTCGACCCGGTTCGACGTTGACCGCGAGCGCGCGGAGGAAATCCTCTCGCGGGCGAAAGCGCGCGGCGACAACCGCCTTGGCGTGGAAGCGATGGGTCTGCTCGACGCCTACGGGATTCCGACGCCCGAGGGGGTTATCGCCGAAACGCCCGAAGATGCGGTGGCCGCCTCACAGGACATCGAAGGCGGCGTAGTGATGAAAATCGTCAGCCCCGACATCCTGCACAAATCCGACATCGGCGGGGTCAAAGTCGGCGTTCCGAACGAGGACGTGTACGACGCCTACGAAGACCTCGTGACGCGGGCGCGCAACTACCAACCCGACGCGACGATTCTTGGCGTACAGGTACAGGAGATGGTGAACCTCGATTCGGGCACCGAGACCATCATCGGAATGAACCGCGACCCGCAGTTCGGCCCGCTCTTGCTGTTCGGACTGGGCGGTATCTTCGTGGAAATCATCGAGGATACCGCATTCCGAGTCGCGCCCGTGAGCGAGCGCGAAGCCCGCGAGATGGTAAACGACATCGAGGCCGCGCCGCTGTTGCGCGGGGCGAGAGGCCGCGACCCCGCCGACGTAGACGGCGTCGTCGAAAGTCTCCAACGACTCTCGCAACTCGTCACGGACTTCCCGGCGATTCTGGAACTGGACGTGAACCCCCTCGTCGCCACGCCCGACGGCGTGCAAGCTATCGACATTCGACTGACCGTGGACACGGACGAACTATGAACACGATACTCGTTACCGCAACCGAAGAAAGCACAGGCAAGACCGCCGTCGCCCTCGCGCTGGCGCGACTCGCACAGGAGCGCGGACTGTCGGTGGGCTACATGAAACCCAAAGGAACCAGACTCCAGAGCAACGTCGGCAAGACGCTGGACGAAGATCCCATGCTGGCCCGCGAACTGCTCGGTCTGGACGCGGAGATGCACGAACTCGAACCCATCGTCTACTCGCCGACGTTCATCGAGCAGGCGATTCGCGGGCGGGAGAGTCCCGAGGAACTCCGCGAGCAAGTTCGAGAAAGCTTCGAGTCGATGGCCGAAGGCCACGATTTGATGATTGTCGAAGGTGGCGGCGAACTCACCACTGGCGGCATCGTGGAACTCACCGACCCCGAGGTAGCCGAACTGCTGGACGCGGAGGTTCTGCTCATCTCGCGGTACCGAGATGGAAGCGACGTTGACGACCTGCTCGCCGCGGTAGACGACGTGGGCGACCGACTCGGTGGCGTGCTGTTCAACGCCGTCGAGAACGCGAACTTCGACCAACTCGACACCGACGTGGTTCCGTTCCTCGAAGGCCGGGATATTCCGGTGCTCGGCGTCGTCCCGCGTCAACAAGAACTCGCGGGCGTGACGGTCGGCGAACTGGCGACGGAACTCAACGCCGACGTGCTGACGACGGCGGACACGGATGTCTTCGTAGAACGTTTCCTCGTCGGCGCGATGAGCGGCGACAAGGCGCTCCGTCACCTCCGCCGGACGAAAGACGCAGTCCTCGTGACCGGCGGTGACCGCCCCGACCTGCAAGCCGTCGCGCTGGAAGCGCCCGGCGTGAAATGTTTGATTTTGACCGGCGGCTTTCGCCCGCCGGGTGCAGTCATCGGAAAAGCGGAGGAGAAAGGCGTTCCCATCCTGCTCGTGCAGGGTGACACCCTGACCGCCATCGAGCGCGCCGAAGACGTTGTTCGAAGCGGTCGCACCCGCGACGAGGAGACGGTCGAGCGAATGCGGGAACTCCTGCACGATCACGCCGACGTGGACGCACTGCTCGGCGACGCGGAAATCGGAGAGCGCGCGGACGACGTTAACGGGGAAAACGTGGACGAGGGAGCCGAGCAGTAGCGCGTAACGTCGGTGACGATTTCGAGACGACTAGTTTCGAACGAGAACACTGTGCTCTTCGAACAACTGTTTGGCGCGTTCGAACTCGCGCTCCGTGAACGCGAAGTATCTCGATGGGAGTCTGATGCGTCGTTTGTTGGTCTGATTGCCGTACCCGTACTCGACGACGAAGCGGGGATGCGTCCACGACGACCCTTCGACCGCCTGGACTTTGGTGATCTCACCGAGAGGAATAGTTTCGACCCGACGGAATCCGGGCACGTAATCCACGAGATACCCGAAGATCGCGATGACTGCGGCGAGTCCGAGAAGATACAGGAGTATTCCCGGTTCGCTCAGTATGATGTAGAGAACCGATAATGGAGGGAAGAGGAACAGATTCGAGACGAGAGCGAGTCCGTGTCTCGACTGTTTCGCTCCCTCGTAGTATCGCTTTAGCTGACCCGCGTAGCTTTCGTGAAGCCGAATATTACCGTCGGAGACGAAACAGGTTCCCCGTTTCGTCCTGAAACGACCCATATTCTGCTAGTGTGGATTATAGTTAAAGAATCTTCAGTTCGAGTGAGCCGATGTGATCAGTCGGCGTGCTGAGGCTGAGTGCCGGAATATCGGGCGGACTGCTGATTTGGTTCGGAGGACTGCGTCGTTTCGGACTCGGACGTGGTATTGAATCGGTGCGGCGACCGAATTGCCGCAATGAGGCTCCACATGATTCCCGTGAGGAACGACCCGACCGCGGAGAGACTCATTCCGAGCGTGAAGAACGCAGTTCCGTAGACGATACCGATAGTTGCAGAGGGGAGCGAGGTTCCGAGGGGAATGTTCGCCATCGAGTCGCGAAGGGTTAGCACGAGAACGAGAAGCGAGAAGACGCTTCCGGCGAGGAAGACGAAATCTTGCCACATCATTCTCCAACCCCTGTCATCGTGTTTTGGAAGTCTATCTTTCTCATCAACACGTCGTAAGCAGGTGTGATTGATGAGTCTTACTCACTCCCGAGTAAAAATTTCGAGAGTGGTTCTCACGGTAATCTCTGTCGCGCCGATTAAATCGTGACGATTCCTTTCACCGTCTTTTCGTTCATCGCTCGCTCGAACGCATCCCCAATCTCGTTCAATCCCAACTCGAAGTCCACGATTCCCTCGACATCGACTGCGCCGTCGGCCAGCAGTTCGATGGCTGTCGGGTACGTGTTCCGGTAGCGAAACGAGCCGAACAGGTCGAGTTCGTTGTCGATGATTTCGCCCGTATCGAGCGGGATTTCGGCGTTCTGCGCCAGTCCGATGAGCACAATCGTCCCGCCGCGCCGAACCGCGTCGATGGACGAACGAATCGCGGGTTCAGCGCCGGAGGCTTCGACGACGACATCGACGCCTTCGCCGTCGGTGAGTTCCGCGACTGCCTCGGCCATTCCGCGTTCTCGCACGTCGATTGTGGCGTCGGCACCGCGCGATTCGGCGAGTTCGAGTTTTTCGGGCACCACGTCGGAGACGAACACCTCGGTTGCACCGACAGCGCGGATTGCTTCCATGGCCAGCAGACCGATTGGGCCGCACCCCGTGACGAGGACTGAGTCGCCGACGCCGATGTTTGCGCGACGTGCGGCGTGAATCCCGACGCTGAGGGGTTCGCACAGCGCACCCTCTCGGAGCGTCACCGAGTCGGGAAGTCGGTAGGCGAAGTCGGCGGGCCACGCGACGTACTCCGCGAACGCGCCGTCGTCGGGCGGGGTCGCCATGAACGTCACGTCGGGACAGAGGTTGTACTCGCCGCGCTTGCAGTGGACACAGCGCCGACAGGGGACGCCGGGTTCGAGCGCGACTCTGTCGCCCTGTTCGAATCCCGCGTTTTCGCCGACCGTGACCACCTCGCCCGCGCTCTCGTGGCCGAGGACGAGCGGCGATTCGACCACGTAGTCACCGATTCTGCCGTGTTCGTAGTAGTGAACGTCCGAACCGCAGATGCCGATTTCGCGGATTTTGACGAGCAGTTCATCCGGGCCGGGTTCGGGTCGTTCGCGCTCTTCGACGCGGAGCGACCCCGGTTCGTCGAGGACTGCGACGTGCATACCGGACGTTCGCACTCCAGCAGGGTGAACGTGTGGGCCTCCGAAACTCTGCAAGTTTTATTACCTAGTGGTATTACCTAGTTATCGATGTCGAAGACACAACTTCAGCGCGCCCGTGCTGGCGAACTCACGCCTGCGATGCGACGAGTCGCCGAGCGCGAAAATCGAACGCCGGAATTCGTCCGCGAACAGGTCGCAAATGGGCAGGCCGTCGTTCCGGCCAACCACGACCACGAGGCGCTCGACCCGATGATTATCGGCCGCGAATTCGCCACGAAGGTCAACGCGAACATCGGCAACAGCGAGACGACGAGCGACCTCCAAGGTGAACTTCGGAAGCTCCACGCCGCAGTCCACCACGGGGCCGACACCGTGATGGATTTGAGTACGGGTGGCAATCTGGACGAAATCCGGGAGACGAACGTCGAATACTCGCCGGTTCCAATCGGAACCGTTCCGATTTACGAGGCGGTTACGCGCGTCGAGGACGTGGCCGACCTGACGCCCGAACTCCTGCTCGACGTGATAACAAAGCAGGCCCGGCAGGGCGTCGATTACATGACCATCCACGCGGGCGTGCTGATGGAGCACCTGCCGCTCACCGACGGTCGAAAGACGGGCATCGTCTCGCGTGGCGGGTCGATCCTCGCCCAATGGATGGAGGAAAACGGGATGCAGAACCCGCTGTACGTCGAGTTCGAGAAAATCTGTTCCATCTTCGCCGAGCACGACGTGACGTTCAGCCTCGGCGACGGTCTCCGACCGGGATGCCTCGCCGACGCCTGCGACGACGCGCAGTTCGCGGAACTGGAGACGCTCGGCGCACGGCCGCGAACCGCCTGGGAACCCGGCGTTCAGGTCATGGTCGAAGGGCCGGGCCACGGTCCGATG
>CAYNQM010000003.1:0-24810 GCA_964399275.1 uncultured Haladaptatus sp. | reverse complement strand
ACGAACGTCGAGCGACAGCAGGAGGTCTGCGACGGCGCGCCGTTCTACGTTCTCGGTCCCCTCGTCACCGACATCGCACCCGGATACGATCACATCACCAGTGCCATCGGCGCGACCGAAGCGGCCCGCGCCGGTGCCGCGATGCTCTGTTACGTCACGCCCAAAGAACACCTCGGACTCCCGGACGAGGAGGACGTTCGAGACGGACTCGCGGCGTACCGAATCGCGGCACACGCCGCGGACGTGGCGAACGACCTGCCCGGCGCTCGCGACTGGGACGACGCGCTCTCGGAGGCGCGGTACGAGTTCGACTGGCGTCGGCAGTTCGACCTCGCGCTCGATTCCGAACGTGCGCGGGAGTATCACGACCAGACGCTTCCCGGCGACAACTACAAGGAAGCGCGCTTCTGCTCGATGTGCGGCGTCGAGTTCTGCTCGATGCGCATCGACCAAGACGCCCGCGACAGCGACGGTCAGATGGAATCGCTCGCCGCCGAAACGGATTTGGACGCTTCGCCCGCGGCGGCGGTCAACCTCCCGCCGACTGGGGTACACGATACGTCTGGGGTACCGAACCTACCGAACTTCGTCCACTGGGAGGACGGTCGCGCAGACGACTGAATCGCCGACTCGCGTCGAGTCCGAGCGGGATTCGCACTTTCGCTGCGGCGACTCGTTCCGGAAACGAAACCTACTTCTGCCGTCCTGACTGACTGGTCAGTTAATGAGCCAGCGGAGCGAATCGTCGGACACCCGTGAATCCATCATGCGAGCGACATACTGCGCGCTCTGCAAACACGGGTACGCCGACCTGACGATGCAGGACATCGCCGAGGAGTTCGAAAAGAGCAAATCACTCATCCACTACCACTACGAGACGAAAGAAGACCTCTTCGTGGCGTTTCTCGACTATCTGCTCGACCACTTTCACGACCACGTCGAATCCATCGAGAGCGACGACCCGGCGGAGCGACTCCGAAGACTGCTTGACCTGTTCGAGTCGGGACCGTCCGACGACGAGAACCGCGACTTTCAGGTCGCAATGCTTGAAATTTTGGCGCAAGCACCGTACAACGACGCCTACCACGAGCAACTGCAACGAAATTCCAACGACCTCCACGACCTCGTCGCGGACATCGTGCGCGACGGAATCGAGGCCGGTCAGTTCGACGCGGTTGACCCCGACGAGGCGGCCACGCTTCTGCTGGCGGCGGTAAACGGGGTTCGGATTCGACGCGCCACGCTCGGCATGGAAGGCGAAAGTGAGGCAATCGACAGTCTGCTCGCCCGCTATCTGGGTTGGGAGGGCGCAGAATGAGCTCGAAGAACCTCGACGTAAGCCTGACCGAGGGCAAACTGCTGAAGCCACTGCTCGTGCTGTCGTTCCCCATCGTCCTCTCGCAGTTGATGCAGGTGGCCTACAACCTCGCGGACACGTTCTGGGTAGGGCGTCTCGGGCAGGACGCCGTGAGCGCTCTGTCCTTTTCGTGGCCGCTCGTCTTCCTCATGATTTCGGTCGGCGGCGGGTTCACGGTGGCCGGAACCGTCCTCGTCGCGCAGAATAAGGGTGCGGGAAACCACGACCGCGTTGACCACATCGCGGGCCAGACCATCGCGTTCGTCACCCTGATAGCGGTCGGCTTCTCGATTCTCGGCTGGATTCTCACGCCGACCCTCCTCGACCTCATCGGAACGACGTCGGGAACGCAGGTGCACGCCTACTCCGTCGAGTATACGCGCACTATCTTCCTTGGCGTGTTCTTCATGTTCGGCTTCTTCATCTTTCAGGCGCTCTTGCGTGGGTGGGGCGACACGAAGACGCCGATGTACCTGATGGCGTTCGGCGTGGTCATCAACGTCATTCTCGACCCGGTTTTCATCCTCGGCTTTCAGGGGAACCCCCTGTTCGAATATCTCGGCATGACCGGACTGGAAGCCACGCTATTCGAGGCGACTGGTTTCACCGGACTCGGTGTGCAGGGTGCGGCGTTCGCCACCGTCCTCTCGCGCGGTATCGGTGCACTGGTCGGCTTCGCCCTGCTGTTTTCGGGAC
Source organism: uncultured Haladaptatus sp. (assembly GCA_964399275.1). Classification (GTDB taxonomy): domain Archaea; phylum Halobacteriota; class Halobacteria; order Halobacteriales; family Haladaptataceae; genus Haladaptatus. The sequence continues at coordinate 22,757 of CAYNQM010000003.1, read as the reverse complement.
GAGTCGGCATCCACCTCTCGCTGGACGACGTGCGCCTGCGCGCCGAATCGGTGCGGAAAATCGTCCAAATCGGTGGCCCGACCAGCGTCGAACAGAGCACTCGCGCGCTCGGTATCACGGCGATGACCGCCCTCGTCGCGCTGGCCGGAACCGACGCAGTCGCCGCATTCGGCATCGGCAACCGACTCACGTCGCTCGTCTTCCTCCCCGCGCTGGGACTCGCGCAGGGTACCGAAACCGTGGTCGGTCAGAACCTCGGCGCGGAAAAGACCGAGCGCGCGAAACGCGCGGTCTTCCTCGCCGCGGGAATCATCGTCGGCGTGCTCGCCGTCGTCGGTGCCATAGCGTACGCCTTCGCAGAACCGATTACCAGCATCTTCATCACCGGCGAAGGGTCGCAGACGGTGGTCGAAATCGGTGGCAACTACCTCCGAATTATCGGCCCGACGTTCTTCGGAATCGGCGTCTTCCGTATCATCTCGGGTGGATTCCGCGGAAGCGGGAGTACGCGCGTGGCGATGGTGCTCTCAATCCTCTCGCTCTGGGTGTTCCGACTGCCGCCCGCCTACGCCCTCGTCGCGTGGTACGACATGGGTTCGACAGGAATCTGGTACGGTATCGCGCTGTCGAACGTGCTGACCGCCATCGTCGCGCTGGCGTGGTTCCTCCGGGGAACGTGGACTGACTCGGTCGTCGAGTCGTCGAAAAAGCCCGCTGTCGCCGACGCCGACGACTAAAACGAGTTAAAACTCACCGCGTCGGAAGCGGGTCGCGGCGCTCCATGTCGCTGTGGCGGGGTTCCCACGTCGAGACTGAACTCACGGCGCGGAAGACGGTTTCCGGGTCGCGAGTCTTGCGCCAGTGCCAGCGCGTTCGGGCGAGGAGCGCGAGTTTTCGCACGGTTCCGAGCGACGGTTCCCGCGAGAGCACGTCGTACTCCTGTTCTCGAATCGCGCGGTGGTAATCGGCGTAGAGCACCGCCGAGAGCAGGACGGCGAACTGGCAGTCCTCGGGGAGCAACTGGATGCCTGCGACACCCTCGCGGTACAGCGACTCGGCCCGCCGGAGTTCGTCGCGCATCACGTCGGCGAACGCCTCGGAAAATTCGAGTCGCTCGACTTGCCCGTCGGTGACGCCGTGTCGGGAGCGCGTCGTCTCGGGAAGGTAGATTCGGTCGCGGTCTTCGACGTCTTCGCGCACGTCGCGGAGGAAGTTCGTCAACTGGAACGCTTCGCCGAGTGCCGTCGCGTGGGGAAGGGCGTGCGCTTCGTTTTCGGTGCGCATTATCGTCGTCATCATTCGACCGACGGCGGCGGCCGACCCGCGCATGTAGGCTTCGAGTTCGTCGTACTCTTCGTACCGCGATTTGTCGATGTCGGTCGCCATGGCGTCGATGAAGCGCGTGATCTCCTCGTCCGGAATGTCATGTGACTCGCGGAGTTGCTGGAACGCTTCGAGGATGGGGTTGTCGGCTTCCGCTTCGCCGAGCGCCTGCGTTCGAAGCGACTCCAACTGGGCTTCTTGCGCTTTCGGTGAAACGCCGTCCGCGTCGTCCACGACTTCGTCGCAAATGCGGAAGAATCCGTACAGCACGTACGTCGGGTGGCGAACTCGCTCCGGCAGCAGTCGCGTCGCGAGGTGGAACGTCTTCCCCGTCCGTTGCTGTATCGCCTTCCCCGCCCGAACGTGTATGTCTTTCATTGCATACGTGCTCCCAGAATAGGAGATGGTACGCCATTGCACTGAAAAAAGACGATGCCAAACTGGTTCGGGCGGTAAAATGTGACTGTAAAAAGTAAATTATAAATTGTAAATTAATTTGTACTGACTATAACAAAATTGATACCGAGGTGGTCACAAGAGGTTCGTAGTAATGAACCGACGAACGTTCCTCGCGGCGAGTGCAGTTTCGGTCGTGGGGCTGAGTGGCTGTCTCGGTGGCGGTGGCGGGTCGAACGAGTCGAATCCGAAATCCGAAGAAGGGTACGATACGGTCAAACAGTACGACCAAAACGTGCCACTCGCACCACTTTCGGACGTGCACAAGTGGTACAAACAAAACAAAGCGAAATTCGTGGACGCTCGGGGGGAAAAGCAGTACGAAACGTCCCACATTAAGGGTGCTGTGCTGAGTCCTGCGCCGGACGGACTCCCGAACGACGATCCGGTTGCGTCGTGGTCGAAAGACGAGCGCATCGTGTGTTACTGTGGCTGTCCACACCATCTCTCCTCGATGCGCGCCGGGAAACTGATGAAAAACGGGTACAAAAACGTCTACGTGATCGACGAAGGGTACTGGAAGTGGCACGAGAAGGGATACCCAGTCCGAGGACAGAACACCGAGGTAGCGCCGAATGCCTACGTCCTCGACGGAGTGGCCGACCCCGCTTACGTTGGTGAGACGGCGTGGGCGCGTCACCTCGTGTCCGGACAGAAAGAGGCGACCGACATTCTGGAAGACGGTTCGTACTCCATGCACGTCAAGTTCCACGACGTGACGCCTGACAGCGTTCTCACCGTCGAGACGCCGGAGTACGAAGTGGAAGGGACAATCTCTGAACTCTCCTCGCGGGTCATCACCGGATAAGTAGCCATCTCGGAAGCGTTTCTGAAAGCTTATATTGGTCGTAGTGAGTGGGCGATACTCAATGATACAGTGCAGTCAGCAGGGTTGTGGATGGGTCGCTATCGCCCCCTCGAAACAGTCGGCGCGGAGGCAGTACGAAGACCACATCCTGTCGGAACACGTGACGACCGTCGAAGCGGAGGTTCCGGACGGGCACGTCCAAGTGCGAACCGACGACGGCGAGTGGAAGACGATAACGAAAGAGCAAGCGCGCGAGTTTTACGACTGAGCGGCGGATTCTCGGTCGATGGGGTCTTCCAACTCGCCGAGGACGGCTTCGAACGCATCCGTGGCGGTTACTAATCCGATGACCTCGCTCCCGTCCAACACCAGCGCGAGCTCCTGATTCTGTGCCTGAAAGAGGTCGATAGCGTCGCTGACGCTCGTGTCGCCCGCTATCGACATCGGTTCGTGTGCGATGTCGGTGAGCGAGCGGTCGTCCGATTTGAGCGCGTCGTACTCCCTGACGACGGCCGGCGTGTACACGATGCCGCGATACTCGTCTAACGAGGTGCCGATGACGGGATACCGGACGAGCGGACTATCCTCTATTCGCTCCAAACTTTCCTCGATGGTGTCTTCCGTCGAGAGTGCGACGATGTCCTCGCGCGGAATCATGATGTCTCGAACCGGAATCATCTCGATTTGGACGGCGGCCAGAATCTCCTCCTCGCGCTCCTGCGAGAGGGTGTCCACCTGACTGAGCACGTCGCCCATCTCGCGGTGCAGGTCGGCCCGACTCACGATGTCTGACTCGCCGTCTTCACCTTCTTCGGCTTCCGTCCACGACCGAGTGATTTCGACGCCGAACAAGCCGAGGAGTGCTTTTGCGACCTTGTCGGCGACGACGATGACGGGATACAGCACTCTCGTCCACCAGTAGAGGAGGCCCGACCCGTATCGTGCGACGAACTTCGTTCGCTCGATGCCGAGATAGGTCGGTGCTTGCTCGCCGACGATGACGTGCATGAGGTTGATGAGTGCGAGCGCCAGAATCGCCGAAAATGTATGTGTCGAACCCTGTCCGACGCCGACCGTGTGCAAAATCGGATTGAACAGTTTCGCGACTGCGGGTTCCGCGACGACGCCCAGTCCGACACTGGCGATGGTTATGCCAACCTGACAGCCGGACAGGTAGATTTCGAGACGGTCGGTCATCTTCCACGCGCGTTGGAGCCCCGACGACTCCCCGAACTCGCTCTCTTCGAACTGTCGAACTCGCGTCATTGCGAACTCGATGACGACGAAGTAAGCGTTCATCAACAGGAGGAACACGCCACCCACGAGGCGGAGTGCTGTTACGACTTCTACCATCGTCGTAGTCCTCCGTAGGGAGGTACCCTAACTCTGATGGGGGGTTCTACCCTCCCGAATATTCCCCGCACAGTGATAATAAAACAACCGCCCTGAAAGGATAGTTTGTGACTGCAAGCACTTATATATAGGAATTTCAGACGATAGAAAATATTATGCCAGCCGAAATCATGAGTCGTGTTGTGTCACAACAAACACGGCGGTCATTTCTAAAGATTAGCGGAACAGTACTGGGTGGCATTGCGGTCGGTAGTACCGTCACGGCGGCGGCATCGACGGAGCGATTCATCGTCAAATCGAAGAAAGTTTCCACGTCCGAACTGGAAGCGAGCGGCCTCGAAGTGGTTCACGACCTGAGCGCCATCGACCGATTGGTCGTCCGTGGAAGCGAATCGAGCGTCCAATCGCTCAGTGGGAAGTACGCGCCGGACACCGTCTACTCGCTCGACCTTCCCACCACGCAGTCGCCGATTACGCAGGCGGAATCGGCGACGGACGAACCGTTCTACGCGCTTCAGTGGGACAAACAGGAACAGGATATTCCGGAAGCGCACGAAGTCACCCGCGGCGAAGGAACCCGCGTCTCCGTCATCGACACCGGTATCGACCCGACGCATCCCGACCTCGCGCACGCGGTGAATACCGAACTGTCGCGCAACTTCACGAGCGATGGCGGCGACTTCACGGACTCCGGCTACCACGGAACGCACGTGAGCGGCATCATCGCCGCGAACGACCAGAACGAGACCGGTGTCGTCGGCTCTTCGCCCGCCGTAGACCTCGTCGCCTGCCGCGTGTTCGGAGCGGAAGAGGGGGCGGCGTGGGGTGACATCCTCGCGGCGCTCGTCTACAGCGTCGAAGTCGGTGCCGACGTTGCCAACCTCAGCCTCGGTGCGTACCCGGTTCCGAGAAACGAGGACAACTTCGGCAAGTTCTACGGCGGGACGCTCAACAAGACGATGTCGTATGCGCGTCGAAACGGAACGCTGGTCGTCTGTGCCGCGGGCAACGACGCCGCAGACCTGCAACACGACGGCAACGTCATCAGCGTGCCGAACGAGGCGTCGAACGTCATGAGCATCAGCGCGACCGGCCCGATTGGCTTCAACTGGGGCGACGAAGGTCTCGATGCGCCAACGACGACCCCGGCGAACTACACCAACTACGGGACGAACGCCATCGACATCAGCGCGCCCGGCGGGAACTACGAACCCGAAGCGGCGGACGAGGACGTGCTTCCGTGGTACTACGACTTGGTGTACAACACCGTCCCGACGTGGGTGGGAAGCTACGCGTGGCTCGCGGGCACGAGCATGGCCTCACCGCAGGTTGCGGCCGCCGCCGCAATGGTGAAGAGCGTCAACCCCAACTACAACGTGAATCAGGTTCGCAAGACGCTCCGCAACACCGCGAACCGCGTCGGTCAGAAGGAGTATCACGGAAAAGGACACCTCGATACCAACGCCGCAGTGCGAGAGTAAGTCGCGGCGACGCGACGGACGCTATTTTTCATCCAGTTCACTGTCGAGCAACTGCACTGTTCACAATTACCACACGGTGATGATAACCAGTATCTTTTTGATGACACTGTCAGTAGAATTCTAACAACAGAAATGTATAGAGACGACAGTAGTCGAGGAGGCACGCAGTGAGCCTTCTCGACCGACTTTTCGGAAACGTAACGGCGCACAGTCGTGCCGTCATCGCCGTACTTCTCGTTCTGACGGTGGCGGTCGGTGCTGGCGCGCCGATGATAGAACAGTCGTCCTCGCTCGACCAGTTCCAGAGTGATAGCGAGGCGGCGAAGAAACTGGACTACATCGACTCGAACTTCACGACGGGTCGAGAGAACACCACAGCAGTACAGGTCATCATCCGTGGGGACGACGTGTTGTCGAAAGAAGCGATGGTCAACTCGCTTCTGTTCCAACAGCGCCTCCGCGAAAATCAGACAGTCAACGAGACGCTGGTGGACGAAAATCCGACGACCGGCGTTGCGAACGTCGTCGCCATCAGCGCGATACAACAGGAGAAGGTCTCCGAACTTCGTGCGGACGGCGCGAAACTCGAACGCCGGGGTCAGCAGTTGAACCAGACGGCGGCACAACTGAGCGGCGCTCTCAACCAAACTCGGAAGCTCCAAGGGCAGTACGACCAGTTGAACGCCTCCAGACAGGCGGGCGAAATCGACAACGAAACGTATCGTCAGCGGGCGGGTGAGATAGAAACCCAACTGCAAGCAGTGCAGGCGAACGCAACGAGCCAACTCGACGCGAACCAGTCGGCGACGTTCAACAAGTCGGCACAGCAAGCCCGCGGTTTGCAGGCGAAACTCGACCAGTTGAATGCGTCCTACCAACAGGGCGAAATCAACCAATCGACCTACCAACAGCGTGCCGGTGAGATTCAGTCCCAGTTCCAGCAGGTGTACAAACTCGGAACGCAGGGCGTCTTGGCGGACGAGTACAAGCAACTCCAACAGCAGAGCGAGCGCTTGAAATCGAAACAGGCGGCCCTCAAGAACGCCTCGATGCCGCCGCTGGACGAGCAAGTCACGCAGTTGCGCTCGATGAACCAGTCGCAGATTGACTCCCTGACGAAGACGGTGCTCTCCGCGAACAGCAGTTCGGGCGGAATGTCTGGTCAGGCGTTGGCGTTCATGCCGACTTCGTACAACCCCGGAACGACCGAGGCGAACGCGACGATGCTCGTCGTCTTCCAGGAGCAGGAGGGTCAGGCGATGCAAGACCCGACCTCCGGAGGTCTCGTCACCTCGCAGTCGGCCATTCAGTCGATTGCCAAAGAAGGGTTCGACCGTGAAGCCGTCGTCTTCGGAAGCGGCATCATCAGTCAGGAAATCGACCAGTCGATGACCGACAGCCTCGCCATCGTCGGTCCGCTCGCCTTGTTGTTCGTCATCCTGACGCTACTCGTGGCGTACCGCGACTTGCTCGACATCCTGCTGGGCGTCGTCGGTATCGTCTTCGTACTGGTGTGGACGTTCGGTGCCATGGGATGGGCCGGAATCACGTTCAACCAGATGTTCATCGCGGTGCCAGTCCTGCTCATCGGACTCTCTATCGACTACGCGATTCACGTCTTCATGCGCCACCGTGAAGAGCGCGCGGAACACCCCGACTCGGACGTGCGCGGGTCGATGTGGGTCGCTCTCATGAGCGTCGGTGCGGCGCTGACGTGGGTGACGGCCACGACGGTTATCGGGTTCCTCTCGAACTTGGTCAGCCCGCTTCCGCCGATTCAGGACTTCGGTATCGTTAGCTCCGTCGGTATTATCGCCGCACTGCTCGTCTTCAGCGGACTGATTCCCGCGCTGAAAGTCGAACTCGACTCGGCTCTCGAAGCGCGCGGCTACGACCGTAGAAAACGTGCGTTCGGTACCGGCGGCGGTTCGCTCGGTCGCGTCCTCTCTGCCGGAGCGGTCGCGGCGCGAAAGGCCCCAGTTGTCGTCATCCTCATCACTGTGCTCCTGAGCGCCGGAGGTGCCTACGGTGCGACCAAAGTCGATACCAGTTTCGCACAAGAGGACTTCCTCGCGGAAGACCCACCGGGATGGACGGAAGAACTTCCCGGGCCGCTCAAGCCCGGCGAATATTCGGCGAAGAAGCATCTCGACTACGTGAACGATAACTTCGTCCGGGAAGATTCGCAGGCCCAAATCCTCATTCAAAGAGAGGTAACGCGGGATGACACGCTCGAACGAGTTCAAACGGCCCGAAACAAGGCCGCGAACAAGAGTTCGACCCTCGTCCTCTCGAACGGCGAACCCGAGGTGTCGAGTCCGCTCTCGGTGATGGAGGGGGTCGCGGCACAGAACGAATCGTTCAACCAGACGTTCGTGTCGGCCGACACTGACGGTGACGGCGTCCCCGACAAGAACCTGAAGAAGGTCTACGACGAACTGTACGCCGCCGCGCCCGACCAAGCGGAAGGCGTCATCTACCGCGAAGACGGCGAGTATCGCGCACTTCGGATGTCGATTTCGGTGAAAGGTGGTGCACCGAGCGCCGCAGTCACCGAACAGATGCGCGACGTGGCCGACTCCATCGATGGCAACGGTCTCGAAGCCACTGCGACGGGACAGGCCATCGTCTTCGAAATCGTGCAGAAGCAACTGCTCGACACGGTGGTAGAGAGCCTCATCATCACGATGGTGGCCGTCTTCTTGTTCCTGATGCTCATCTACCGCATCACGGAAGGAAGCGCGACGCTCGGGGCCGTCACTCTGCTTCCGGTGTTGTTCAGCGTGACGTGGATTCTCGGGACGATGTACCTCATCGGCATGCCGTTCAACATCCTGACGGGCATGATTACGAGTCTGACCGTCGGATTGGGTGTCGCGTACAGCATCCACCTCTCGGAGCGATACAACGTCGAACTCAAACGTCGCGGGTCGGTGTGGGAGGCGATGGAGGTCAGCCTCACGGGAACAGGCGGTGCGTTGCTGGGCAGTGCGGCCACCACGGTCGGCGGATTCGGTGTGCTCGCGTTCGCCATCCTCCCCGCGCTCCAGCAGTTCGGCATCATAACCGGTCTGACAATCATCTACGCCTTCCTCGCCAGCGTGCTGGTGCTTCCGAGTTTGCTCGTCGTCTGGACGCGCTACTTCGGACCGGGCGCTCGCGGAAGCATAGAGACGAAACAGGACGCCACCGCATCGGCGGAGGACTGAAATGAACGAGGACGACGCCATCGACGCACTCTCCGACCTCGGCTTGTCGAACTACGAGGCCAAGGTGTTCGTCGCGCTCCAGAAGTTGGGCACGGGAACCGCTCGGGACATCCACGGCGTCACCGACGTACCGCGCTCGCAGGTGTACGGTGCGGCCGAAACGCTACAGGAGCGCGGACTGGTGGAACTCCAACAGTCGAAACCGATTCAGTATCGGCCGGTGAGTCTGGAAACCGCGAAGTCGCATCTACGCGACCGATTCGAGCGAACCCAGGAGCAGGCGTTCGACTATCTAGAATCGGCGCAGAACGAGTTCGTAGACAGCGACGAAGAGCGCGAAGACGTGTGGTCGGTCGATGGGAGCGAAGCGGTCAACAGTCGCGTCGAGCAGTTGGTCAGGGAGGCCGAATCGAGAATCATCTTCGGCGTCCACGACACGTCGCTTTACACGCACGCCATCGCCAACGCACTGCGAGAGCGTGCCGACGCCGGAGTCGATGTCCTCATCGCCACTGACGACCGCGAAATTCGCGATCAGTTCGACGACCTGACCGTCGTCAACGTGCCGGAAGACCCACCGGAAGACCGCACAGGACGAGTGTTGGTCGTGGACAACGAAACGATTCTCATCAGCGTTCTCGGCGGCGGTGAAACTGCTATTTGGAGTTCCCAAACCGGATTCGCGGCGATCCTCAGCCAGTTCATCGACGTGCGAATCGAAAACGAGACGAGCACCTGACGAGCTAATTTTTCACGACGGTTTAAATATCAAGACGCCAAATCGTGCAGTATGTCGTGGTACGCCGTCGAGGCTCTTGACGACGCAATCGAGACCACCAAAGCCTTCCTGCTCCCCGTCGAGGCGCGAACGTGGCTGAAACTCGCCATCATCGTCCTCTTTCTCGGTGGGTCGAGCGTGTCGCCGCCGACCGGTGGCGGGAACACCCAATTTTCGGGTGGCGAACCGGGGGGATCCGCGCCGGAAATTCCGGTTTCGATGGACACCATCGTCACGCTCGCGATCATTATCGTCGCCGTAGCGATACTACTCTGGATGATTTTCACCCTCATCGGGTCGCTGATGGAGTTCGCGTTCGTCGAATCTCTGCGCTCGCGTGACGTTCACGTCCGGCAGTATCTCCGCCGATATTTCGGACAGGGACTTCGTCTGTTCGGCTTCCGGTTCGTTCTCTTCACGCTCATCATCCTCCCGATAGTCGGATTCGTGCTCATCTTCGTCCCCTCGCTACTCAGCGGGTCGCCGGACATAGCGCTCGGGTCGCTGTTTCTCTTCATACCGATACTACTCCTGCTCGGACTCGTCGTCGCGCTCGTCGATGGGCTGACGACGAACTTCGTCGTTCCGGTGATGATACTCCAAAACAGGGGCGTCTTGCCGGGATGGCGAGCGTTTTGGCCAACGCTTCGGCGGGAGTGGAAACAGTACGGTATGTACGTCTTGCTCCGGTTCGCGCTCAGCATCGCGGCCGGTATCGTCGTCTCGCTCGTCGGCGGTATCGTCAGCATCGTCCTCCTGATACCGTTCGCCATCCTCGGGTTGATTGCTTACGCCGCGGTTGGTAGCCCAACTACGTTCTCGGCAATCACCTCGAACACGCCGCTGTTGGCTTCGTTCGGTCTGCTCACCGTGGTGTACGGTCTCCTCTCGATATTCGCCTTCGCCGTCATCCGAGTGCCGGTGCAGACGTATCTCCGGTACTTCTCCCTGCTCGTGCTCGGCGACACGAACGCGGAGTTCGACCTCATTCCGGAACTGCGAGAAACGGTTCGCTAAAGTTTCGAGTCGAGTTGTCTGCCGACCGCGTCGTCGCCGACCGGCCCGCAATCGCGTGCCAGATGGACGAGCGGTGCGTTGTCCATCGTCAGCCACTCGCCGTTTCCGTCGCTGGCGACGGTGACGGAACGCTGGGTTTGTGGAAGCCCGTTGGCTCGTGTGTCGTCCGTTCGTTCGCGGACGCCCGTCATCTGAACCGGGTCGGCCGACTCTTCCGTGACGACGAATCGATAATGTGGAACGTCGGGGTCGTGCTCGCGGAGAGCGTCCCGATATCTCCGCGCAAGTTCGGCGGCGCGAGAGGCATCGTCGTGGTCTTCAAACTGTTTTCCCGTAATCGGCATCGGGCATTCGCCAGTGTCCGCGCAAACGACGGAAAACCGGCTGCGACCGTTTTCGACCGCCAGCGCCTCGATTTCCCTGCGTGTCTCCCGGAGGATGTCGTCCATGTTTAGGCTAACCTAATTTAGGTTTAGGACAGCCTAAAAGCGTTGCGACTCATTCCGCGAGTCCGGCGAGGAGGTGCGCGGCCAATTTCTTGTCGAGTGGGTCGTTGGCGTTTCCGCAGTGTGGCGACTGCACGCAGGACGGACAGCCCGATTCGCAGTCGCAATCGCGAATCATCGCTCGCGTATTCCGCATGAGTTGCTCCACGGTTTCGTAGCCTTCGCGGGTGAGGCCGACGCCACCGGGATAACCGTCGTAGATGAAAATCGTGCTCGCGCCGGTGTGGGAGTGAACCGGCGTGGACAGGCCGCCGATGTCGCGGCGGTCACAGAGCAGTTCCAGCGGGAAGAGCGAAATCATCCCGTGTTCCGCGGCGTGAATGGCACCGTTGAAATCGCCGTCCATCGCGCGAATTTCGCGTTCCATGTCGTCCGGTATCGTGAAGTAGAGCGCCGTGGTTCGGAGCGTCAGTTCGGGCAAGTCCAGCGACTCTTTACCGAGCGTCTCGCCGCGCTTCGCGTCTCGACGCTCGAATCCCGTGATGCGCTTTCGCATCGTCACGTCGGCGAACCGAACCACGCAGTCCTCGCGGGTGGACAGACTCTTTTCGCGCAGGTCGTCTTCGACCGTGATTTCTTTCTCGTGGAGCGTTTTCGTGTGGTAGTCCGCCCACGTCGGCGACAGTTCGGCGACGTCCTTCGAGAGGTCGAGGTCAACTACCTCGTAGGATTGGCCTTGGTGGTGGTAGATCGCTCCCGGATGCACGTCGTTCAGCGAGTCGCTAAAGGGAAGCGAGGCGATAACCCCGTTGCGAGAGCGGTCGAGCAGTTCGATTTCGCGCTCGTCGATCGTTCGGAGACTCATCTCGTGCTGAGGACTTCCGTCGCCGTCGTACACCCAGCGCATACCGTCGCTCGTCTGTCGGCGTTTCAGTTCGCCCTGTGATTCGAGATTCGAAACGAGTTCGGGAAATCCGTCGCCGAAGTACTGCTCGTCGTCGGGCGAGAGCCACGATTCGCGGGCCGAGGACGTGACGTGCGCGGGAAGTAGTTCTTCGTTTTCCGGATTCGCCACTGCTCGCTCGGGGTCGCCTGAGAAGAATTCGTCGGGATTTCGCATCAAAAACTGGTCTAACTGGTCTTCGCCCGCGACGAGGGTGACGAGGCTGGCGTCGGTACCACGCCCCGCGCGCCCGGCCTGCTGGAACGCCGCCATTCGCGTGCCGGGATAGCTATCGAGGAGGACGGCGTCGAGACCGCCAATGTCCACGCCGAGTTCCAGCGCGCTCGTGCTCCACGCGCCGCGAACCTCGCCGGAGTGGAGGCCAGATTCCAGTTCTCGCCTGCGGTCGTTTTTCAGGGCGGCCTGATACGCCGCGATGTCCGAAGCGAGGTCGCGTTCGCCGCGTCTGCGCAGTTCGTCCGCGCTCTCCATCGCGTAGCGCTCGGCGGCCTGCCGAGCGCGAGTGAACACCAACGTCTGGTAGTCGCGAGTGACGAGGTCGGTGAAGAGTCGTTTCGACTCGCCGTGGCTCGATTTTCGTCGTCCACTGCCGCGATTTTGGTCTTCGTACTCGGGCGGATTCCACAGCACCCAGTGAGTCGGCCCCGTCCTGCTGGTGTCCTCGTCCACGAGGTGGAACGTCGATTCGGACTGACCAGTGACTGCGCTCGCGTGCTCGACGGGGTTACCGATGGTCGCCGAACAGCAGACGAACTGCGGGGACGAATCGAATCGGTCGCAGATTCGTGCGAGTCGCCGGAGGACGAGCGCGACGTGGCTTCCGAAGACGCCGCGATACTCGTGGACTTCGTCGATGACGACCGTTTCCAGCCCCTTGAAAAACCAGTCCCAAAGACGATGCGCGTAGGGAAGCAGGGCGTAGTGAAGCATGTCGGGCGTCGTCAGCACGACGGTCGGCTGGCGGTCGCGCACCGCCCGCTTTTCGTTTTTGTTCAGTCGTCCCGTGTACTGTGCGACCGAGATGCGACTGCCGAATCCGATGTCGCGAGCGAGTTCCGACAACGTTTCTTCTTGGTCGTTGATGAGCGCGTTCTGTGGCCCGATGTAGAGCGTTCGTCCACCGTGGTCCATCGCTCGCTCGAACGCCGGAATCGTGTAGGCAAGGCTCTTCCCGCTCGCGGTTTGGGTGGCGATGACGACGTTCTTTCCGTCGCGGACTGCTTCGACCGCATCGGCCTGATGACAGTAGGGGCGGTCGATGCCACGGTCTGTGAGGGCCGATTCGAGGCGCGATTCGAGAGACAGGTCACGAAACTCGCCGTCGTTTCCAGCAATCGTCTCGTGACGGGCGATTTGCCCGTCGTAGTACGGGCGTTCACGAAGCCAGTCGATTGTGTCCTGCACTGGGCAATCATTGAGCGCGAAGCACCTAACCGATTTCGTCACCAGTGGCACACGCCGTGCTGCAGTGGCGACGTTCTGCCGTTACTCGTCGGTGGACGATATCGTCGGAAGCGGCTCGATCATCTCGTCGCCGTACGCCCACGAGAGGATGCCATAATCTGCGAGCCGTGGGAGATGTTCCTGTTCGAGACGAATTCGCGTTCGTTCCTGCTGGGCGGGCGTAATTTCCGTGAACGGCGTATCGTTACAGCGGCTTTCGACCTCCAGCGCGACTCGCGACAACGGCGTCGCGGTTTCCTGTTCAGTGAGATAGAGAATGAGATGACGGCGTTGCTCGTTCTTTAGCAACGTGTACACCTTATCGGAAGTGGTGGTAAGAAGGTCGGAATCGACTGCCTCCAAGAATCGCAGAAGATCTACGGCTACTCCTTCCCCGTCGTCCGAGGTGTCGTTCATATTCTGCTATATCGTCACAGTACCGTATGAATCACGCGATTTTGACACTCTTATCGCGGTATATTTATGTTATGAATATATGTCTTCATTCTGATTTTCATTTTCCAATTCCACAACCACTGTCGCCGAACAGTCCAATAATTAAACTGTCAAATAGGCCATTACAACCCCAAATGAGGGGAGAATATTGGCATCTGGTTGCATTTTCAGACGGCATATGGATTTTTGACTCTCGGGCTACTAACCGTATAGGAGCATGAGTGTCCAAGACGATGGTGTTACCCTGCCGTTTATGTGCGGTGTGGAGGCACCAATAACGTTTGAATACGACTGGGCGAACGAGGACGGTTTGAGTGCGTCCATCATCCAACGAATGGTAGAGGAAGTGGGCATCAGTTCCACCGAGGTTCCCGAATCGCTGTATCAGTGTATCGACCCGGATGCGTTGGAGAGCTTATTTCGACCGCTTCAGGATGGCACGCCGCGCACCAGCGGAGATGTCACCTTCGAACTCGCTGGTCACTACATCACCGCCAACAGCGATGGAACCATTGAAATCGAGTCGGAACTCGGTCGCTTGAAGCGAACGGGCGGGAATTTACTGCTCTCTGGTGACGTTCCGGCAGACGTTTTCGAACAGTTGAGCGCTCAGTTCTTAGGCGACACCGCCTACGAGAGGACGTATCTATTCGCCCTCTACGGTCGCGGTACGGATGTCGCCCGTCGGCAACTCTCGCAAGCAAACGTGAACCCCGATGATGCGCGTCTCCTGACGCACGATGCGGCGGTACGGTCGGCCGCACAAGCCCAACCGAGCGAGCGTTCGAGTCACCTCACTAGTTCGCCAGTGACGGGGTCGTTCGACGAATTCGAAACGGCGGTTCGAGAAGAAGTGTTTGAACTGCAACGACAGCGGTTGGGACTCGAACCGGGAGAGCTACGTTTCTATTTCGACTCGCTACAACTACTATCCAACGAAGAGGACACCCAAACCGTAACCGATTCCCTGAAATCGATTACGGAAACTGTCGAAGAAGTTTCGGGAATGGGACAGTACGTCTTCCCAAAAGCGTACGAATCTTCCTCCGTTCAAGCCCTCGAACCACTGTTCGACGTCACTATCGAGCTACAAATCGGTGAGGACGGGCCAGAGCAACGGTGGCATTTACACGATACAGAATACACGACGACGTGGTTCTCAGTCTAACGAGTGACTGAGTATGGACGACGCCCTCCACGATGGTAGAGAAATGTAACACACTACCCAACGAAAAAATATGAAACCGACATTTCGACCCGATACAGACTCTCCTGAAATAACGGTTTTCGACCCAATTCAGCGTCGGCAGTTTCCGATGCAAGTGTCGAAACCGGTAAATCCGGCACCGACTGACACCGACCAGTTCTGCTTCCCGGTTGACAACGCGGTCGAAATCGTCACGACTCGGCTGGTTTTGCCGCATATCGTCATCGCCCACATCTGCACCGTCGATGGTGACGTTTTAGCGAAAGCCGAGGACTTTTCGTACGAGCGGTTCCCGGACGGGGAGTATCTAATCGAATTGAACGCGCCAATCAGAATATATCTGCGCGTGACTGGCGAAGTGACGGTTGCTTCGTCAACGGATAGAATGGAGTTCGATTTTGGGACGGAAACGCGGGTTCGAATCGGGGCACGGTCGTATCACGAACGGCCGGGAGCGACGGTAACGACCACGGCGAACCCACGGGACGTGATGGCCGCCATCTCCACCTTCGGTTCCGCGCTGAAGACGCTGAGTTGCGAGCGGTCGCTTCCGTCGCTCAGGGGACATCCTCCTGCACTCGAACTCGGGAACGAATTACACGCACCTGACGAAGTTTCGTGCCCGCAGACCGGCGTTCGACTCGAACTTCCGCCCGAACTTTCGATGCTCTATCCGGCGAGCACCCTCGCGTACTATCTGGGTGCGAACGTCGTTCCGGGCGACGACCCGAAACTCGTCACGGACGATGGGTTCGTTCACTCCCTCGACCACCCTCAGCGGGGTTTCGAAGGCGAAATCGAGCGCGTGCTCAAACAGTCGCTTTTCCTCGATTGCGTGACGCGAACCGAGGGATTCTATCAAATCCCGCTCCACGAGCGACAGGCAATCGAATCGCAGGTCGGTTTCGAACTCGACGAGTTGTACGAACGAACGCTTTCGGAGCAAATCGAGGCATATCTCCGCGTTCCGTTCGACACCGTCCGAGAGCAGATACCGACGTGGCTTCTCTCAACGACCGTCACGAACGACGCGTCGAACCTCGAAGCGATTCCATATCTCGTCAACAACCTCTCGCTCATCTCGATGAAGGGCGAGACACACGGCCAGGAACCGGTGCCGGACACGCCGAAGCCCATCGATAGCTTCTTCCGCGGTGCGAAAACCAAACAGAGAGGTCGGCAACGACAAATTCAACAGTCGTACGTCTCGCCGAACCAGACGGATACCTTGGAACAGGCGTGGCTCGGCGAGGGAATGCCTATCGGGGCGAACAAGATAATCAATCGGTCGTTCAAAAACAAACTTGACCGGTTGTCATCGACGGACGGAATCGATATCACCGTTATCTGCAACGAGCAGGAAATGAGTGCGGAGTACGACGCCGGAGAAAATCTCTACGGAAAACGGGACGAACTCCACTTCGACATCGACGTTCACCGAAATCTGTCCGTCGATGAATTGGAGTCTGTGCTATCCACTCCCACCGACTTCCTTCACTACATCGGCCACATCAAGGATGGAAAGTTCATCTGTCGTGATGGAGGACTCGACGTGAGTACGGTCGATGACGTTGCAGTCGAGACGTTCCTCCTGAACGGCTGTCGGTCGTACGAGCAGGGATTAGAACTCCTCAACTCCGGGAGTATCGGTGGAATCGTCACCTACAGCGAAATCGCAAACAAGAGCGCGATTCGGATCGGACGGACGATTGCTCGCCTCCTCAACCGAGGATTTTCCCTTCGGTCTGCGCTCACGATTGCTCGAAATCAGCAGATAGTCGGAAATCAGTACATCGTCGTCGGCGATGGCAGTACCGAAATCGCCCAGAGCGAAAGCGGGACGCCGGTAGTCTGTCATCTCGATACCGACGGTGGGAGCCCGTACGACTTGCGCATAACGACGTATCCGACGGTCGATTCGGGGATGGGGGCCCTTTTCACGCCCTTCATCAGCGACATCGAGACGTATTTCCTGAGCGGCGGTGACGTGGGTGAATTCTCTGTGGACAAGGATACGCTGGTTCAGTTCCTCCGTCTAGAACAGATTCCGATGGTTATTGACGGTCAATTCATGTGGTCTACCGACCTGGAATTCGAGACCTTATAAAAGTGAGGTCTACCGAATCGTTCCACCGCACGCCGCCGCCGCACTGCCCGTCTGTGTGAGTAGCAGGCAGATGGTGAAAAGGACGCCAACCATTCGTGGATTCTCTGCGAGGTACGCCGTTAACGTGTCATTGCTGTCCGTCATCGCATCCGTCACGTGGAAGGGCATAAGCATAGATTTTTCTAAATGATATTGATGGGAAATAAATAAGAATATCGTTTCGTGTCTCAAGAGAAACCATCCCATAGTGCGACGAGCGATTCTAGAAAGTATAAATTACCGGGTTCAACGAGACCCCACTCGACGACAGCACTCCGTGATAGTCTATTACTTCCCGTTCGTAATGAGTAATCACCAGTTACTGCCGAAACTGACGTCGAGCGCGTCTCGTTGAACTCGGGTGCGCGTCTTGACGCGTGCTTACCGGGAGACTCTGCTCGTTTCCGAAGAGTGTTCGTCAATACGACGCGGGACGAACTGCTTCGGCCGAAACGTATTTTGGCAAAATATATCTCCAACTTCAAAACTATGTTCATGGAATTAGAGAAATTTTTAACTATACAGGAATCGGTTGTATCGATGAGGTCGGAAAGATGTCTGATGACAAAAAACACGGCTCGGGAAGCGTCGCACCGGGAGACACCAGCAAACGCGTCGGTGCGGAAGTCGTCCGCGAACGTGGGGGCGAACCGGAGGAAATCCGAGAGAAACTCATCGACGCAATCGGCGCCGAGTTCACGACGTACTACTACTACACGAACCTCCGATGCTGGCTGGCGGGGGAAGAAGATTACAAAGAAATCACGGAAGACGCACGACTCGAAGACCGAGCGCACTTCGAACTCGTAATGCCTCGGGTCTACGAACTCGGCGGACAACTGCCCAACGACATTCGGGCCTTCGCCGACCGAGCGTCCTGTCCGGACGCGAAACTGCCGGACGACCCGACGCCGGAGAACATCTTGGAAACCCTGCTGGAAGCGGAACGCTGTGCCATCCGGACGTGGGCCGAAGTTTGTGACATGACGCGGGACTGTGACCCGCGAACTTACGACATGGCTCAGCGCATTTACAACGAGGAAGTAGACCACGAAGCATGGTTCATCGAACTCCTCAGCAGGGAGCGCGACGACGAGGCAAACCCCGCAGGCCACTTCGTTCGCGGCGAACCCGGCGACGCACCGTACTCCAAGAATCACCGGTTCAACGAATCCGCGTAGAGCCAACAGTCACATTTTTTCGCGCCCGTAACGAGGCCCGTGAGTCGCTACACCGTCGAAATCGAGGTACCGGAGGACTGCGACGTGGAAGAGGCAGGCGAAACGGTCGTTATCGACGTTTCCGACGACGAGTACGTTCTCGCCGCCGCCCGGAATCGGGGGATCTGGCTCCCCGCCGACTGCCAGCAGGGGTGGTGTACGACCTGCGCCGGCGAACTACTCTCCGGCGAGGTAGACCAGTCCGACGCCCGACGATACTACGACGAAGACCGCGAGGGGGACATGATTCTCACCTGCACCGCGAAACCGTGTTCCGACCTCGAAATCGAGGGTTGCCAGTACGAGGAGATGATGGAACATCGTGCCAAACACGACAAACCGCCCGGCCGGTCGAAGCGATGACGACCGACCTCATCTCGACTCCGTACTCAGCAGATACACCAGCAACACGAGAAGCGCGAACTCGGAAGCGAGCGCGAGGAACTCCACAGGCCCGGCAAAGAGATGGTCGAGGAGAAAGGGAAGAAGTGGCCCGCGGTGCTGTGACCCCGCCCCGAACAAGAGTAGTGGCCGATGACCGCTGAGATGCCAACCGAAGTAGCCCAGAATGTAGCCCGCCATCAGCACGATTCCCCCGGCGTACAGCGGTCTTCGATACCGGCCCGCCGAGGCGAGAAGCAGACCGATGACGATGGCCAATCCCGAGAGGACGAACAGCGGCCAGCGAAGGTCGCGGGGGACGAGGAATCCGGCACTCGCCCACCGAATCCAGTTGAGGATTCCCAGTGACAGATGAAGCACCGCGACCACGACCGCGAGTTGCGCAGCGACGAAGCGGGCCGGTGAAACCGAATCGAAATCCATCGACCAGAGTACGTGGCGACTCGCAAAAGGATTCGCGTTGAGCTGTTTTCTCTGCTCTAAGGATGCAAACAGCACGCAATGCTCATCGATTTACTCGAAGCGAAAATGCACCGGACGGGACTTGAACAATGCCCGGACATTCCTGCTCAGTCGCTATCGTTCCCTGTGCGGGCTGTGTCCGGTCTAATTCAAGCCCTGTGTCATTTCTCTCGCTCCAAGAGCCGAGTGACACAGCAAGCTGGTCACTCGGGGATTGTCGCTCGGAAAATGCACCGGACGGGACTTGAACCCGGGCCATGAGCTTGGAAGGCTCAGGTCCTACCACTAGACCACCGGTGCGCATCACCAAATTGTGCATCCCGGCTTAAGGGTGTTACTGTTTCCGTCCACCAACCACGGCGTAGCAGTTCCCGCTGGAAACCGACACGTCCTCGGGAGCCAGCGCGCTCTCGGACACGTCCTCGCGGAACTCTTCGGGCGAATAGATGTGGTAGAATCTCGGAACCGTCTCGCCGCCGGGGAGCGTCCAATCGACGGTCGTATCGAATCCCTCCTCGCGGTCGAACTTGTCGTGGGCCGTGCTCCACGCGCTGACCAGCGCTACCCCGTCCGGCCCGAGCACGCGCGCCAGTTCGTCCAAACTCCCGAGGCGGGCGTCCCGAGTCGGCAGGTGGTGAAGCGTCGCGACGTACACCGCGAGTTGGACGGTGTTCGCGGCCAGCGGGAGACGCGCCGCGTCGCACTGCACGAGTTCGACGCGAAAACCTCGCTCGCGCGAGCGCGCGTTGGCCTCTGCGAGCAGGCCCGCACTCACGTCCGCGCCGACGACGCGCCGGGCGTGGGTCGCCAGCAGTTCCGCGTGACGGCCGTTGCCACAACCGAGGTCGAGCGCGGTGTGGGCCTCCCGCCCGTCGAGAAACGACTCGACTTCCGGCCACGCGTACTCCCGCGTCGTGGCGAAGTGGGCCGCGATTCGGTCGTAGGTGGCCTGCATGTCTCCCCTGTTCGGCTCCATACCCGAACTCTCGCGCCGGGCGTCAAATGTCCTGCGGGAACGGACCGACTACGGCAGAACGAGGAAGACGACGTACGCGATGGCGAGCAGAATTGCGGCGTGTTTCGCACCGTCTTTGACCTTTCCTTCGCCCATCTTGCCCGCAACGAATCCGGAGAAGACGGCCTGCACCAGCGCGGTGTGGAAGAAGACGAGAGTGTAGGCGTCGATGTCCACTGCCTCGATGTTACCGAGACCGCCGAGACTACTGCCCGTCGGCGTGTTTCCGCCAGTGTTCGACGCGGGGAGGTTCTCCAGCGCCGGGATGAGGATGCTGTTGAGCGACCCGATGATGACGAGGAAGACGAAAAACGAGAGGTAGATGATGACGAGGTAGGTCATCATCTCCTGTCGGCGCTGGCGTTTCAGTCGGCGAGTGGTCTGTGCGTCGTCCGCCGCGATTCGGAGCACTCGGCCGACATCGCCGCTGGCGTGCATCGCGTTCGTCACGAGCGTCACGACGCGCGTGATGGTCGGCGTGTCCATTCGTGCTTCGAACCGCCGGAGTGCGGTGGCGGTGTCGGTTCCCCACTCGATGTCGCGCCACGTTCGCTGGAGTTCGGTATTCAGTACACCGAGGTCGCTGTCGACGACTCGGCGGAAACTCTCGACCACCGTCATCCCGGCCTCGTTGACGCTGGCGAGGCGGTCGAGGAAATCCGGAACCGCCGCCTCGATTGCCAGCAGTCGTCGCCGTTTCAGTTCTCGCACGACGGCAAACGTCGCCAAGACGAACAGCGCGGCTTGTGCTATCGCGTCGTCCACGGACGCGAGGGTCGCCGTTCCTGCGGCGATTTGAGGAGCGATGCGAACGAGCACAGAGAGGAGAGCGAGCGGAATCGTCGCGTAGAGGATGGTGACTGGTTTTTCGCGCACTGCCCGAAGCGGGTCAGAGAGCGTGTTTCGAACGTCGCGAAACTGGTCGAACGCTTCCAATCGCTCGACGTTGGTAGTCGAAACGCTGCCGTCGCTCACGGCACGTCCGGCGTCAGGGTCGCTCACTCGGCGTACCGTGGGGCGGGTCGCTTCGAGCAGTTCTCGTTTCTCCTTGCTGACGCGCAGTGATTCGGTGATGCTGTCGAGATAGACGACAAACCCGGCGTTGCCGAGCGGAACGAACAGGTACGCCATCAGGTAGAGGATGGTGAGCGTGTCGGCGACACCCATCAGTCCGATGACGACGAGGATAGTGATGAGCAAGAGTGGGCCAACCACGAACAGCGAGACGTATCCCTCAGCCAGCGTCGCCAGCAGTTCGAGAAACGCCTCCTGCTGTGCCTTCGCGTCCTTCTGGTAGCGTTCGTACTGGTCGTGTAGATACGAGGGAATGCTTTGTCCGCTCTGAAGCACGCTCGCCAGATTGTCGCCGAACTCTTCGAACTTCTCGCTGGGCGACTGGCGCGCCATCTGTCGGATGGCGGTGAGCATGTCGAGACCGAACAAATCCATGGCTTTCACGCCGACCGCGACTTCCTCCGCGGTTTCGCCGTACACGTCCCGGTTTCGCGCCAACGTTCGCATGATTTCGGGAAACGCCATCCCGCTCCGAGAGAGGGAGTAGATGAACGCGACGGTTCGGGCGAGACTGGCGTCGATCTGTCGGGCACGGGCGCTTCCGCGGTGAGACGGCGTTTCCCACCGAAGCCAGTACGTCATGGCGCCGCTGAGCAGGCCGAGCGTCGCGCTACTGAACAACAGCAGGACGAACAGTTGTCCGAGGGAGAGCTCGGGAACCGCGAGGAGATTGGCGAGAAACGAGAACTGTGCGGGAAGCGATTGCCGAACCGACTCGGGCGAAATTGAGAGAACGGCCAACACCAGTCCGACGAGGTAGACGCCGAGAATACTTCCGGACACTGCGGCCAACGTGGCGTACACCCACGTCTTCGAAGCGTACAGTCGGTACGTTTCGCCGACGTGCGCAGACCGGAGGGCTTCCGAGCGCTTTGACCGTCTGCGGCCACTGTCTCTGACGTAGTTTCCGAAGGTCTGTAGCGAAAATCGCGTAACGATTCGGTATGCCGTCTTGCTGATTGGCGACAGCGCGACCGGCGCGAGCAAGAGGAGTGCGAAAACGAGTGGAGCGAAGTTGAGCAGTCCCATCAGTCGAACTCCACGGCCTCGGTTTCGATGCCCCGTTCGACTTTCTCGACGACTCGGTCGGGGTCGGCGTAGTACTCGTTGACCATCGCAGTAAATCGGCGGTAGTCGGTCACGTCGTTTTCGCGGAGGTACTGGAGGACGAGTTTTCGGTCGCGGAGTTCCGACAGCAGTTCGGAGCGCGACCAGCCGTGGTTCTCCTGAATTTCGTCCAGTACGCCGCTGTCGCGTTTGCGGACGGTGTCGGTCGCGGCGTCCCACGAGAACGCAGCCGAGTAGTCCAAGTCGCCGGTTCGCTGATCGATGCCGTTGATTTCCGCCACGGTTCGGTTTCGGCGGACGCGCTCTTCGCCGACGTAGGTGAGCGTCTGGATGGAGAGGATGTCGAGCGACTGAATCATCGCTCGCGGCACGTTGATGGGTTCGTTTTCGAGGCGGTTAATAACCGTCTGGACGCTGTCAGCGTGCATC
>CAYNQM010000002.1:0-103557 GCA_964399275.1 uncultured Haladaptatus sp. | reverse complement strand
ACGTCGAAAATCCGATTTCGGACGACGTGTACGTCCACGACACCAAAGCCGACGTGACGAAGTTCACGTCGGAAACCGGCTGGGAACCCGAAATCAGTTTCGAAGAAGGTATCCGTCGCGTCTGCTCGCAGTATCAGTAGTTGCGTGTTTCGGACGCTCGGTGGATCGATTTTTCTACTTCATGATCCCGTCTTCGTCTAGTTCTTGGACTCTCA
This sequence comes from uncultured Haladaptatus sp., assembly GCA_964399275.1. Taxonomy (GTDB): domain Archaea; phylum Halobacteriota; class Halobacteria; order Halobacteriales; family Haladaptataceae; genus Haladaptatus. The sequence continues at coordinate 103,342 of CAYNQM010000002.1, read as the reverse complement.
GATTCACGACTTCCCGAAAATCGTCGTGAGGCGATGACACACCGAACTTCTTCTCTCAAAAAAGGACACGTCGTTTCCTGAGCTGTCTCAGCAAATAATCTCACATCGCGTCAGGGGAACACGCCGTCGTCGGTCGTGGTAGTTGTGCCCGTCGTCGTTCCGGAAGTCGTCGTGGTTCCCGATGTCGTCGTCCCCGTGGTCGAGGTGCTCGTCGTTCCGGAAGTCGTGCTCGTCGTACTGCTCGTCTCCGGCGGTTGCGTCGTCTGCTCGTCGTTTTGGTTATCGTCGTTCTGATCGTCGTTGTTATTCTGATCGTCGTCGTTTTGGTCGTCACCACTATCGTCGCTGGGCGTCGTTTCGGATTGCGCGCTCTGCGAGGAAATCCACACCGGTGCCTTGTGGTACGGCTGTCCGGACGGGTTGCCCTTGTAGAGTAGGAGCTGAACCCGAACGTTGTCGCCCGTGATGGACGGATCGCCGGTGAGCGTGACTTGCTTCGTCTTCCCCGCGCCGACCCGCACCGATTTCTCGTCGTACCTGACTTCTTCCGTGACGTTCCCGTCCTCGACGCGCTGGAGCAGCGCGACGACCGTGTATTTGGTTCGCTCTCCCTCCTGATTATCGACGTTGGCGGTGATGCCGTCGCTGTCGAGATTGCCCTCGTACAGGGTGTTCGTGTCGCTGTTGATTTGCTGCGTCTGCGCGTAGAACCCTGTGAACTGCTCGCCTTGCGGAGGATTGAGCACCGCGAATCCGACGCTGGACGCCACGAGCAGGAAACTGATGACGATTCCGACGTTCAAAATCGTCGTCGTGCTCCCCGAGCGCCGGTCTGCCGAACTGAACAGCAGTCCCGGCAGGCCGGGAGTGTATCGTCGCTCAGTGGGGACGCGCAATCGTCGAGCCAGTGCGACGAGCGCGAAGAACGCCGTAAAGCCGAGGATGCCGATCAGAATCGGACGCAGTCTGATTCCCCACGGCGTGAAGTTCGCAATCGCCGCGACGATGGGGACGACGGCGACGCTTATCGTCACCGAGAGTCCGACACGCTCGGGACCGCCGAGCGTGTAAACCGCGTCCCTGTCGTCGCCGAACGTGCGCCCATCATCCTCTCCGCCTTCCGGGAACAGCGCCGAAATGAAGACGTATCCCGGGAGGAAAACGACGAGTGGTAACACGAGCGCGACCTGCGATCGTCCACCGATTCCGGCGTACGCCGCGTATCCTCCGATACCGGCCACGACGAGGGCCAGGAAGAGGTCTGCAAACCACCAGCGGCTATTCGTACTCATTGTAAATCAAATCGCGTGAAACGGGTTTTATTATACGGCTCCTAATCAGTTCTCCGACCGAATTTCGTCAGCACCGCTGTCTTCGCCGGGGAGATGAAGCACGTCGGTCGGGTTGACGGCCGTCTCGGAACACTGGGCGACCCAGCCGACCATGTCGTTGATGCGGAGTTTGTGCCGCGAGGGCAGTTCGTGAATCGCCTCGTGTTCCGGGAACAACCGCTGGTCTAAGTTGTAGCGGTCGTAGACCTGCTGTCGGTCGGGCCACGCCGGTTCGAACTCCTGCACGAACGGGAGCTTTCGCCGCGCGAACCGCTCCATCTCCGACAGGAGCGTGGACATGTAGGGGCGGTCTGGCGGGCGGTGACGGAAGAGGCTGTCGTCCAACTGCCGAATCGCGCGGATGAACGTCGCGGTGGTTCGGTACTCCGGCGGCGTCTGGAGGTGCCACTCCAGCAGTTCCGTGTCCGCCGCGATGAACGATTCCAAGTAGTTGTCCGCGAGATGGGTGCGGAACGGAATCGTCGGCTGGTTGCTGATGCTGAATAGCGAGAGCGCGTTCTGCACCGAATCGCATCTGTCCCAGCAACGGTCGAACTCGGACGCGATGGCGTCGCGGACGAACCGCCCCGCGGCGTCTGAGTCGGAGGTGTACTGCTCTGCGACTTGCTTGCTCTTGTCCGGCAGATAGCCGAAGTTGTCGAACGACGCTTCGACGGGGTCGGGGTCGGCTTCCATCTGCTTCAGCGGAATCTTTTTGCCGAACAGTTCGAACTCGCTCCGCTTCTGGCCGAACCCCCGAATGAGCGTGTCGAACAGCAGTCCGTGGTACATCGTATCCACCTCGATGTCGTTGTTGTACCCCGCGTGGTGGATGTGGATGGACTCCTTGATGCCGTTCGTATCCCGAACCTTCTGCTCGCCGGGCATGATGTAGCGGTCGTTCGTCACCAGCGTCGTGTGGTCAACGTCGTACTGCTTCGCTAGTCGGCGCGCGACTTTGACTTCCTGCGCGTCGGGCATCCCGACCGTGTAGCAGTGTTCGATTTCGGGGAACTGCGAGAGGAGCGTCCGCGAGTCGTACCCCGCCGACAGGAGCAGTCCCTTCTTGCCGGGCTGGCGCGAGCGCCGCCGAATCGCTCTCTGCATTCGGTCGGCGAGCTCGCTCGCGTAGTCCATGTCCTGTTCGTCGTAGACGAATCGGTCGAGTTCGCCGACTGCCTCCGGGGTCAGATAGCCGTCGAACGACACTCGATTGAGTTCGTGAAACAGCGTCTTGTTCCCGAGGACGACGCCCATATGTAGGAACTCCCCGACTGACTGCCGGTGCATCGTCGGGTTGTCGATAGTTCGCGCGACTTCCGCCGCGTCGGAACCGAACACGCGAACGCCGGGGTCGTCCGTGTAGAAACACTCCCACGACCGAATCGGGTCGGTCAGCACGACCGTCTCGCCGTCGTGTTCGATGAACGCGAGATACGACCCGTTGAGTGCTCTGATGGCGTCTTTTCCTTTTTCAACGTACTGTTCTAACAACCAGCGGGCTGGCTCCGACCAGCCGCGCTTGTTGGGATACGCCTCTCCCCAAATGACACACGAGCCCTGTTCACCGGAATACGAAGCGCTCCGTCCCGGAATTCCGAGGCCGGTATCCCGAATTCCGACGGTTGCAACGTCGCTCGTCACGACGTCGTCGAACTCCCGTTCCGAACGGAATCGCTCGAACTCGTCTCGGTCGCCAAAGACGCCGAATATTTCTTTATTCATCGTTCACACCTCACTCGCCACCGCTGGATAGTCCCGTGCCACGGCGGCATGTGGTCGTCCGCCGATTCCATCTCACAGCAGTTCTCGCTCGTGTCACGGTTAGCTCTACTCACATCATTGACCCTATGGCGGTTAACTATACACAGTATAATATCAGGAAAATTGTGTTTAGGAACATCTGAAACAGTGCTCACTTCCCGACAGCACTGGTTACAGTCCGGAGAACGTCCCGGATTCCGTAATCGCCCCACATCTCCATCGTCAGTATCGTCGCACCGTAGACGACGACGCCGGTTGCGACCATCAGGACGAACTTCAGGATGCCGCTGACCGGCGATGCGTCGCCGACGAAAACCACCCCGCCGTACATCACAGCGCTCGCGGCCAGCGGATACGAGAGGATTCGGACGAACTCGCGGTAGGTGCCATCGACCACGCGAACCGCGAGGAGCGTCGAGACGGGCTCGGAGAACACGAGCGAGTTACCGACGATGACCGCGCCAGCACCGACGATACCGTAAGCCATTGTGGCCGGATAGATGGTCAGGGCGATGATGGCCAGCTTTCCGACCTGAATCTTCGTCGCGATGTCGGGCTTTCCGACTGCCTGAAACAGCGGCCCGGTCGTCGCGCCGACAGAGCGCAGGAGGCCCCACAGCGCGAGCAACTGCATGACGGATATCGCGGTCGTCCACTCGGGGCCGAGGAAGGTGTGGACGAAGGTGGGCGCGACGGCGACGATACCGATTGCGAGCGGAATCGAGACGAACGTCGTCAACTGCACCGTCTTGAAAAAGGCCCGCCGAAGGTTCGCGGCGTCGTTCTGAAGTTTGGAGTACGTCGGGAAGATGACATTCGAGAGAACTTTCGTCACCTCCGTCGCGGGCGCGTTCGAGAGTTTGTAGGCGTACTGGTAGAGACCGAGTGCCGTAGCCCCGAGGAGCCACCCGACGAACACGTCGTCGCCTTCGGTGATGAGGAAGACGATGACGCCGGAGGCGGTAATCCACTTCCCGTAGCCGATGAGCTCGCGGGCCTGTGCGACGTTCAGCCGCGGTCGAGGTCGATTGTCGTGCAGGACGTAGGACAGCGCCGTCGCCGTCACCACGCCCGCGATGTCGCCGTAAACGAGCGCCCAGACGTTCTGGAGTTGGTAGGCCAGCACGATGGACACCGCGACCGCCGCGACCGCCTTCCCGACGAGGTAGACGAACTGCTTGTCGTAGTTCAGGTCTTTGCGGAAGTAGACGATGCCGGGGTTCTGAATCCCCGTCAGGAGGGGGATGAGCGCCATCGCGCGAACCACGTCGGTCGCTCGCGGTTCGCCGAAAAACGAGGCGATTGTCGGTGCCGCCAGATACGCAACTCCCCCGAGAAGCGCACCCCGCAGGGCTTCTAGCGTCCACGCCGTGTCGAGGTAGTCGTTGACGTTTTCTTCTTCGCGCTGGATGAGTGCTTCCTGAATCCCGAGTTTCGACGACCGACGCATGGCCGCCAGCGCCAGCAGTGCGATAGCGACCAGTCCGAACTCCTTCGGCGGCAGTATTTGGGCGAGGACGACGAGTTTGACGAGTTGTAGTCCGCGCCCGATGACGTTTGCCATCGACGCCCAGATGCCGCTTTTTACGGCACGCTCTGAGACGCCACCACCTGGCGAGAGCATTCGTCTCACCCAGCGGAAAAGTTCGAGCGGAGAGCGCTTGCTCATCTCTCATCACCGCAGTCGCCGTCATTCGGGAGAAACAACACGTTCATCGGTAGCTATTGATATTCTCGCTCGCGTCTCGTCCGGACGCAGTGAGTTCTCGTCCCGATATTTCGTATTTGAAGACTTTGTTATGGGCCTGCTAAGCTAATTCCCGCCGTTGTACCGCCGTTGGTTATCCGTGATATATATTTATGCTTCGACTCCCGTGTTTCTCGTATGCCCGATTTGGAGCGGCGAGCCGCTCGAAGCCACTTGTGGAATTTCTGCAAGCAGGTGGGAGTCGCACCGGTGCTGGCGACCATTTACTGGCACGTCAAGCTCGCGCTCCACCTCTGGTCTGCGTCGGTGACGGTCGGTGGCTACACCGTCGAGTTCGGGGCCGACACCCGTACCGAATATCATCGGGCGACCTCGCTCGTCGGCGAACGCGCAGTCGTCGAATCCCTGCTCAGGGACGTTCGGGAGTCCGATATCGTGTACGACGTTGGTGCGAACATCGGAACTCACACCTGTTTCGTCGGCAAACGGCTCCGGAGCGGGACGGTCATCGCGTTCGAACCCATGCCGAGGAACGTGGTTCGGCTTCGACACAATCTGTCCGCGAACGTTCCGGCGGGCCGGTGGGAAGTCGCCGAATTCGCGCTCTCGAACGAGAACGGTTCGGGAACGCTCGCCGTCGAAAGTCAAAACTACGGCGAGGGAAAACACGCCCTTTCCGCGGACGGTGAACTCGAAATCGACGTTTTCCGGGGTGAGACGCTGGTCGAGGACGGAACGTTCCCCCTGCCCGACGTGTTGAAAATTGACGTTGAGGGGGCCGAACTGCAAGTTCTCGAAGGGTTCGGGGAGCGACTCTCCGACATCCGCGCCGTCTACGCGGAGCTTCACCACGAACTCAGCGCGGACTACGGAACCTCGACCGAGAACATCGAGACGTATCTCCGCGACCACGGATTCGAGGTCGAACGACTCAGCGAGCGGTCTGACGCGTACCACATCCGGGCCGTCCAACCGCAGGGCTAGCGGGCCGAAGGAACGAAGCGGGGAACCCGACCAGTTAGAAGTCGTTCCCCCAACCGTCGTAGCCGTCGGAACTGCGGTCGTCGATGCCGTTTTCGATGTTGCTCTTCTTGACGTAGATGTCCTCCGCGTTGTCTTTGAGCAGGAGACCCGCGTCGCCACGGCGCGAGCGTGCAGAGATGCCTTCTATCCACGTTCCAGTGCCACCGTCCTCGATTGGGTGGTCTTCGGCCACGTAGTTGCCCTCGTAGATGAGAACGTTGTTGGCGTAGTTGGAGAGCGCGCGCCGACCCCAACCGCCTTCGTAGTTGACGTTCACGCTACGGAACTCACAGCCGTCGCGGTTGTTGTGGATGGCACTTCGCGTCCCTTCCGTCGGTGACTCGCCGCTGATATCGACGTCTTCGACGTAGACAGGCTGGTCGCCGTCTTTGATTTTGATGGCTGCATTGCCGCCGGTGTCGTGTTTGATTTCGGTTCGCTTGATTCGCGTCTGTCCGGCGGAGCCGCGGATGGAGATGGCTGCGGTCGGGCCGTCGGTTCGAACCGTAATCGTCGAATCGACGACGTAACAGTACTCCACACCCTGCGCTATCCAGATAGCGGGACTCTCGTCCACGTTCGTCTGGAAATCGACGTTTCGTGCGACGATCAGGCTTCCTTTTTCCATTCGGAGCCCGCGCTGGGAAATCCCGTGTGCGTTTCCTTTGTCAACGACGATCGTCGCGTCCTGAATGTAGCTGTCGTTGCCACCGAGACGGACGTTCGCGCCCGTGCTGTTCTGGAAGCGTCCGCCTTCGATTTGGACGGAACCGGAACCGTTCGCAGCGTAAAGGCCGTTGTCCGGGAAGCTTCCGAGAATGCAGTCGCGGAACGTCATCGTCCCTTCGTTGTAGTCGTTGCAGAGAATGCCCGTCGGGCCACGCCACAACGAGTCGCTCGGCGTGTTGCCGGTCCACGCTGCTCCATCCGGTGCGTGGAATCGCTCGACCAGTCCTTCCCCATCGGGGTCGGTGATGACGAATCGACCCGGCCCCCACGTTCCGCTGTCGTGTTTGCCGGTGATGTCGATGTCACGTACTTCGAGTCCGTCGCTGATTGCGGCTTCTATGACGCGAATGCCAGTATCATCGGTAGTTTGGTCGACGGTGAAACCTTCGACGCGCAGATTCGTTCCGGGATCGTACTCGACACCGAGTCGGAAGAGTCGGTAGTTTCCGTTGTTGTCTTTGAAGTCGTGGTAGTTTGCAGGAACGAGTTCCGCGTCGTGGCCGACGATGCCGAAGTTGTCGAAGCCAGTGAAGCGGAACTGCTCGTCCATGTAATATCGTCCCGGTGGAAAGTAGAGCAGTGTATCGTCGTCCGCGTGCTCTTCGAGTACGGGTGTGATAGACTCGTCACCGTCGTTGTCTGCTCCGACATCGGTGACGTCGATGACCGTACCATACTCGTCTTTGTAGTCCGAGTGGTCTGCAGAAGCAGTCCCCATCACCGCAGACGATGCGGCGATTGCACCAGTTAGCTTCAGATAAGTTCTACGACTCGTTGCGTTTCGTTTTCGCCTGTCTGACGCCATCAAAACCCCCAAATTGGGCCTATATATTAATTATCTGGTGCCTAGTTTGCTCCCTCCCCGTTTTCCCTCTGTTGGAAACGTTGTAAACGATGATTTCGTGGGTGATTCCCGTTGTGTATAATTATTTACATTCGGCCCTTAAGCGCCATATAAGAAAATACCTATGTCTGTTTTGCTACGGTAGCGATGAAACGACAGACACGACGTACGTTCCTGACGACGGTCGGTGCGGCCGGCACGCTCGGTCTCGCGGGTTGTTCGGGTTTCACCAATCCCGGCGAGGGGAAAACGGATTCCCCGAGCACGTCCCCTGGCGACGGAACGACCTCCAAAACCACGACTAAGGACGGAGACAACCCCGGTGGTGACCAACCCAGCGGCCCACAGACGTTCGAGAACTTCGAAAAGCTCGGACCGTGGAGCGCGGTTGACGGCCAAGGGAAACTCAAGAAGAGCACGAAAACCAAATACGAAGGCTCACAGTCGGCTCACGTCATCGGGAGTCAGCAGACCAAAGAGGGCAAGATATTGCGCGCGAACTTCGGCAGTAAACCCGCCGATTTCAGCAACAAGAACCTCTCGATCGCGTTCAAGTGTACCTCGCACGACTTCGTGAAGGTCGCCGTCCAGTTGTATGCTCCCGACCGCGGCCACGTAGTCGAGATGAAGCGCACCCTCTACGGTCCAAAAGGCAAGTGGGTGCGCGTCAACCTCGGCGTCACGGGCGTTCAGCGGCAAAAGAGCGTCGACCTCTCGAAGGTGTACGAGATGCGCATCATCGGTCGCCCGAGCGACCCCAACTCGTCCAAACCGATCGAGTTCTACGTGGACGACATGAAGACGGTTCCCACCCCGAAGAAGGGGATGGTGATGCTCACCTTCGACGACGGCCTCGAATCGCAGTACACGAAGGCGTACAAGATGATGAAGAAGTACAACTTCCCCGGCGTGGATGCCGTCATCACCGACGCCGTCTACGACGACGACTTCCTCACGCAGGGCCAGATGCGGAAGATGACGGAGGCCGGTTGGGACATGATTGCCCACCCGAACACGCAGGCGACGCCGATGGACCAGCGCTCGAAGTCTGAGCAGGAAAAGCTAATGAAGGAGTCGAAAAACTGGCTCAAGAAGTACGGCTACGCGGGTCACAAGTACATGGCCGTCCCGAAAAACGTCGTCGGCCCGAACACGTTCGAACTCGCCCAGAAGCACTTCGACGTGACGTTGTCGTTCGGTGCGTCGCCGAACGCGGTTCCCGCAATCACGAAGGACACCATCCTCTCGCGGATGTACGGCGACAACAACATGCAGTCCACGAAGCAGGCCATTGACTACGCGGCCAAGTACAAACAGCTCTCCCCCCTGCTGTTCCACAAAATCGGCGGGGACGGCTTCCCGGAGAAGAAGTTCGAGAGCCTCCTGAAGTACATCAAACAGAGCAACGTCGAAGTCGTCACGCTCACCGATCTGAAAGAGCGCGGCATGCTCATCTGAGCGCCGCCTGACGACTCGACGGTTCTGTCACTGCTTTCTCCGCCCACCCCCGCACACGTCGTGTTGGTAGCGATTGCTGTGCCGAACCAGCGCCGTTACGCTTTTTCAGCCCGGAGGAAGTACTCCTCGCCCCGGTCGTGTATCGTTTCGACCGCGAATCCGTACTCCTCTAGTGCCGACCGAACGTCGTCCTCGCTCGCACCGTACTCGCCGAGGAAGGTCGGGTGAACTTCGCAGTACACGAGCCGACAGTCGGGCCGCGAGAGCGTCGCTTCGAGGCCACGAATCGCGTCGAGTTCGGCCCCCTCCACGTCGATTTTCAGGACTGTCGGGGGTGGAACTTCTCCCTGTTCGACCAGCGCATCTCCTTCTCTGAGCGTTACCTGTTCGGTTCCGCTCGCCGATAGCTGTGCGATGCCGTCCGTCGCAAAGGCGGCCTCGCCCACTTTGTTCGAGAGCGCTTCCCGCCGCACGTCGGCCGACAACCCGTTCCGAGAGAGGTTGCGCTCGATAAGAATCGCTTTCTCGTTTCGCGGTTCGAACGTAACGACCTGCCCGTCAGGGAGGACGGACGCGGCGAGGCAGGTGTAGCTTCCGATGTACGCACCCACGTCGTAGAACACGTCGTCGGGCTGTAACCGCGAGAGCAGGTCGGAGAGTACGGGACGTTCGTCAACGAGCGTTCGGTAGTGTCGAAACTCGTCCGCCGTCGGAGCGTGGAAAGTGACGCTGGCGTCGCCGACGCGTTGAGTGTATTTGCCTCCGCTGGTACGAAAGAGCAACTCCCAGTACGTCTGTGAGAGGGTCGATTGCAGGCCGAGGCGGTCGATGACCGTTCGAATCGGCGGCGTCGAAAGCACCCGTCGTCCCGCCTGTATCGTGCCTGCCGTCAACTGCTTCGGGAACATGGTTTGGTGTGAATTATCAGCCCGACGTGATATATTTCGGGGCCGATTTCGAGGACGAGAATTGCGCTCGTCTGCGACTCGCATAGCTGTTCGCGGTTCGTCGCAGTTCGTTCCCGATTCGTTTGCAGTTCGCTCGCTGTTCGAGCGACGCGAGAAGGAGTCCCCGACCGCTGGCCGAGATTACCAGTTCGGAAGCCCGAACAGGCTGATGTCGAGCAAGCCGTCGTCAGCCGTGTTCGTCGTACTCGTCGTGGTCGTTCCGGATTGCATCGTGCCCTGTGTCCCCGATGTGGACGTGTTTGCACTGCCAGCACTCGTGCTCGTGGTGGTGGTCGTGTTCGGTGTCGACGTCGTGTTCGTTGTCGTCGTAGCCGCCGTCGTCGTGGTTGTCGTGGTCGTGGTGTTAGTGGTCGTGGTCGTCGTAGACGATGGTGGCGTCGTACTCGTGGTACTCGGTGGCGGCGTCGTGCTCGTTGTACTCGGTGGGTCCGACGTACTCGTAGTAGACGGTGGATCCGTCGTTTCCTCCGGTGGCGTCGTGGACGGCGGTTTCGTCGTACTCGTGCTCTCCGGCGGTTGCGTCTTCGTCGTGGATTGGGCCGAGGTCGTGTCGCTGGTTCCGGCGGGCGTCGTACTCGTCGGCTGTTCTGTGGTCATAGTCGGTTCTGGGTCGGTCGTACCGCCGAGTCCGCCGAGTCCGGGGTAGAGAAACGCGTACCCGATTCCCGAGACGAACAGCAGGACTCCGGCGACGACCATCAACTTCTGCATCGAATCGGCTGACATTGTATCCTCGTTGACTTTCGTTCGTAGCGTTTCGGCACGCGAGCCGAGCGGTTCGGGGAACGACGAGAGGGTGTTGAGGACTTCACAAACACCCAACGCACCCGTCGCGAAGCAGAAGAAGAGGAAGACGAGAAATCCGAGCGGGGGGACGATGAGGATCGATAGCGGTATCTCGAAGCCGAAAACGCCTAAGTGGGGGTTGATGAGATGTGCGAGCACGAAGATTGGCGGTGCCGACAGTATCGTCGCCGAGATGACTCGCCCGAGTCGCGCATCCGAGAGGGGGTCGAATCCGATTCGACGGGCGCTCCAGAGGTGGAAGACGAACATCGAACCGTATCCGACGCTCGTGGCGATTGCCGCCCCGTGCATCCCGTACCGCGGGATGAGGAGCAGGTTGAGGAGCAGGTTGATGACCGCCGCCGTCCCCGTTGCCAGGATGGGGAACTTCAGATCGCCTTTGCCCTGTGCGATGGCGAGGATGGGTCGCGCGACCGCGAATCCGAGCGATCCCGGCAGGAGGAGGAGGAGGGGCGTAATCGCGGGCGTGAAGTCCGATCCGAAGTAGAGCGGGACGGCGGTGTTCGAGAGCGCCGCCAGGCCCACCGCCATGACGCCGGTGAGGAGGAAGGTGTACCGCGTGGTTCGCGCCGAGAGTTTCGATATTTTTTCGGTCTCACCGTTCGACCACAGTTCCGACGTGGAGTGGACGAACACCGTCTGGAGCGCCAACGGAATGAACCAGAGGAACTCCGCGAGTTTCAGCGCGGCGCGGTAGTAGCCGACCTGCGTGCTCCCCGATAGCAACTGGAGCATCAGGATGTCCACGTGGTACAACGACATGAGGAGGAAGATGAGCACGATGGACAGCGAGTTGAACGTGAGCATCGTGCGCCGGGGGAAATCGGACGGCGTCGTGCGGAAAATTCCCTTCAGCGAAATCTGGCGGGAGATGATTACTACCCCCGCGATCGCCACGACTGCACCCGCCGCGATTTTCCCGGCCAGTGCTCCTTTCACGCCGAAGCCGAAGTGGACGAGCGGGATGGCTATCGCGATGAACGCCAACTGCTGGAGCACTTTCAGCGGCTCCGAGTAGCGTTCCAAACCGAATCCCATCAGCGTCCGGCGCGCGTAGGCCCGGAACTGGTCGGTGACGACGAGAATCGTCAGGATGTAGAAGTACGGTTCGAAACCGGAACCGAACACTTTCTCGACCAGTCCGAACCATGCGGTCAGCGCGAGGACGACCGACCCGAGTACCGACAACAGCAGTGCCAACCGGAAGTAAAAGCCGACGACGTTCTCCTCCCAGCAGTCCATCGCCCTATCCTCGGCGAGGAACTTCCGAACGCCGTCGGTGACGCCGGAACTCACCAGAATCATGAATAGGGAGAACACGGAGAGGACGGTGGTGTAGACACCGACACCTTCCGGTTTGAGGAGGCGGTACAGAATCGGCGTCGTCAGTATGCCGATGATGAGCGTGAGCACTTTCGTTCCCGCGACCGACAGCACTCCACTTAGAATACTTCTTTGCACATCATCACCACCCTGCGTACCTCTCTTCGGGGTCTACTTCGAGTGACACTCGTCCCTCACTTTTCGCTACGGGGGCTTTATTATACACCGACTAGACCGTTTCGAAGCAACGAAGGAATAAAAAACCAGCAGAATTAGGCGACAAGGAAAGTTATCCGTTGTAGCTGTTCCCCCAACCACTGACGCCAGCACTGCCTCGATTCTGAACGCCGTTGACGAGCGTGTTCTTTTTCAGGTAAACGTTGTCGCCGCCGTCGTTGAGTCTGAGTGCGGGGTCGTCGTCGGTCGATGACGCGTAGACGCTCTCGACCCACGTGTTGTCGCCGTTGTTAATCATCGGCGTCATACTACCGACGTACCGTCCTCCGTAAACCATCGCGTCGTCGTTGTGAAGTTCGAGCGCGCGGCGGCGCGAGGAACCGGTCTGCTCGATGTCGAGGTTGCGGAACCGGCAGTCGTTTCGGTCACAGCGAATCGCGGCGCGCGCGCTCACGTGGCCGCCGTCACCTCGGAAGACGGTATCTTCGAGGTGCACTGCGTCGTCGCCGTCTTTCACCCAAATCGAGAAGCCGCCTGCCGCGTCGTGAACGAATTTGGACTCCTTGATGCGAGCCAGTCGCGCTCCGTCCTGAATCAGCAGTCCGTGAACGACCTCGTCGCCTGCGGTTCTGACGGTCGTCCCCTGCAGGAGGAAGAGTCCCACGTCCATCGTCTTGATGGCACAGCCGTTCGGGTCGGTGATTTCGATGTCGCAGTCGATGACGCGGATGTAGTTGCTACTTTCGGCGCGGATGGCGTGCTGGTTTCCGCGGCCATTGCTGTCGTCCACGACGATTCTGGCGTTCTTGACGACGCTGTCCTCGCCACCGATTCGGACGCTCGCGGTCTGACTGTTCTTGTAGACGCCACCGTCAACGATGACCTGTCCGGAACCGTTCGCGGCGTAGAGACCGTTGTCCGGGAAGCCACCGAGCGAGCAGTCCTTGAACGTCATCGTCCCCTTGTTGTAGTCGTTGCAGATGATGCCCGTCGGGCCACGCCAGAGCTTGTCGCCGGGAGTGTTTTCCGTCCACTCGCCACCGTCGGGCGCGTTGAAGTTCTCGACCACGCCGCTTCCGTTGGGGTCGCTGATGACGAACCGTCCCGATCCCCACGTCCCGCTGTCGTGTTCGCCGTAAATATTAACATTCCGGACCGTCAAGTCGTCCTCTACGTCCACGTCGAGCACGCGAATACCGGTGTCGGCGGCGGTCTGATCGACGTTGATGTCCTCGACGAGGAGGCTACGACCAGGACTGTAGGAGACGCCGAGTCGGAAGAGTCGGTAGTTCCAGTCGCCGCCGTCGTCGAAGTCGTGGTAGTTGTCGGGAACGATGGTGACGTTGTACATCCCGACGATGGCGAAGTGTTCGAACCCGGTGAAACGGAACTGGCGGTTCATGCGGTAGCGTCCCGGCGGGAAGAGGAGCATCGTGTCGTCGTCAGCGTACTCTTCCAGCAGTGGATTGATTGGCTCCTCGCCCTCCGGGTCTGCTCCGGCGTCCTCGACCATGTTCACGACCGTTCCGTACTCGTCCAGATACTGGTGGTGAGCACTGGCGCGGTCGGTCATTGCGCTCGTTCCTGCGGCGCACAGTCCTGCGGCGCTCACCCCTTTCAAGAAGGTTCGCCGTGTCGTCCCGTCGTTCGAGTTGCTATCGTCAGTTTCGATTGTGTCCCGAGTGTCGATTTTGTGAGTCATTCTATCTCCCAGCGTGTTAGCGATAACCGTCGAGTGAGAGGCACGTCGCCCCGACGTGCCGAAATATCCGCACTATGTCGGCCTGACGGTCCACAAACAAACATACTAGAACCTTTCGGCCAAAGTCTGTGGCTTAGTATTTCCATCCTTTAAGTAACACGGCCATGATAATTGATGTCATAGTGGGAAAAGACGGCACATCTCTCGAAAAAACATCACTGCTGTATTCGATGTCAGGTCGAACCAAATAAAAAACGCAGATTACAGGTCGAGCAGTTCGGCGTGGAGGTGCACGATGTCCACGCAGACTCGCTCCCACGTGAACTGTTCCGCGTGTGCTTCGATGCCGTCCCTGTCCCAATCCTTGCGGAGCGCGCGCACGACGGCGTCCGCGAGTGCGTCGTGGTCTTCCGGACTGTCGATGAGGAATCCGTGGTCTTCGGAGGTGACGACTTCCTCGCTCCCCCCGTTTATCGTGGAGACGACGGGCGACCCGCAGGCCATCGCTTCCAACTGAACGAGACCGAAACTCTCGCTGTAACTCGGGAGGACGAAGGCGTCACAGGCGCTCATCCAGTATTTCAGGTCGTCGTTCGACACGTAGCCGAGCAGTCTGACGTTCCCTTCCAGTCCCAGTTCCTCGATTTTTTCTTCGAGGTCGGAGCGCATTCCGCCATGGCCGCCAATCGCACAGACTACGTCGCTTTCCTCCGCTACGACGTCGGGAATCACGTCCACGAGGTGCTGGAACCCCTTTCGCTTCTTCAGGTGACCGAGCGCGAACAGGAGTTTCGTGTCGTCGTCGATTCCGAGTTCCGACTTCGCCTCGGCCTGTGGCACTCGGCGCAGTCGGTCTTGGCTGAATCCGTTCGGAATGTAGTAGACGTCGTCGTTGAACCGCCGGAGCGTGTTCTGGTCTTGGCGGTTCACACGGACGATGGCGTCGGTGTTCATCCACGTTTCGTTTATCTTGTCGTTTGAGGATTCGAGTTGTTCCACGAACAGGTCGTGGTTCTCGTGTACCGTGAGAACCGACGGAATCCCGAGTTTGTACCCGAGGACGGCACCGACGTACCCGGCAGTCCACGTCAGGTGGCTGTGGATTACGTCGAATTCGACGGGCAGGTCGGCGATGATCTTGCGCACTTTCCGGACGTGCTGGTCGCCGAGGAATCGCCGGTGGAGGTCGATTGGGAGGTAGAGCAGTGGCGTACTGACGACGGTGACGTTGTCGGGTTTGTCCTCCCGATTGATTTTTGCGCTCCTGCTGAACGGTTTCGCGTAGTCGATGGGGAGATATTCGGAGATATCGGCAAAGCGGTTGTACCGGACGAGGACGTACACCTCGTCGAAGTAGCTGGCGAGCACGTCCACCTGCCCTTTGACGAAGTGGTTGTAGCTGTGCGAGACGATGAGCAAGTTCTTGTCTCCCAGCGCGTCGAGGTCGTGATTCCGCGGTACGTCCCCCGTGTCCGGCGGTTCCGTAACCTGCGCTTGCGTGTCGCTCGACATGTGGGTGTGTAGGCGTCCGTCGGTGTTTATTATCGGGTGGCTAATTCTGGTAGTCGTTCGCACGCCACTTTCGGTCTAAAACCGAGCAGAACAGTCGTTTACAACAGGTACCGGTATGCCTACTGAAGCTTTACGAGGTCTATAATTAACCGACTAAGGGGTGATAGACTATTCATGTCTGCGGTGGAGCAGAGGCGAACCATCGACGAGAACTCACTCGTATGAATACGGATAGACTCCTTACGGCGGGAATCGCGCTGTGCTGTATCTTCGCCATTGGAACCTCGGCCTCGACGCTCGGGTCGTCGGTAGATACCAATCCCGACGACGTGGTCGACGTCGATTACAAATCGCTTCCAATCAATCCGGACGACGCCGGAGAACTGAAGCGAGAGGCCCAATCGAAAGGAAAACCACAGTCGGCGAAGGCAAAGAGCGACGACCAACAATCGCAGTCGCAATCGAGTCAGAACCAACAGCAGTCGAGTGCGAACAAACAAAAACAGCAACAGAAGCAGGCGACGAAGACCGTCACGAAGACGGAATCGAAGCTCCTCGAACGACTCCTCGACCTGCTTCGGCAACTGCTCCAGTGGCTCCTCTGGCTCGTCCCGCTGGTCGCAGTCGCCGGGGGTATCGCGGTCGGGGTACGGTTCCGCAACCGACTGTTCGACTCCCCGACCAAATCGAGCAGTTCGGTCGCCACGCCGCTGCCACCGCCGGAACCGAATCCATCGAACGACGTCGAACGGGCGTGGTGGTCGATGGTCGAACGGTTCGGCGTCGAACGACCGCACACCAAGACGCCGGGCGAGTGCGCGCGCGAAGCAGTCGAAGCCGGTGCGGACAGAGACGCCGCCGAGACCCTGACGCGTACGTTCGAGGAAGTTCGGTACGGCGGCGCACCGATTACTGACGAGCGACTCGACCGAATCCGGAACGACACCGAACGACTCGGAGGGCAGTCATGAACGGTCGCCGCGTGCTGTTCGGTCTCTCCGGGGCGGTCGCGGTCGTCCTCGCGGTGGCTGGCGGGCCGGAAATGCTCCCGGTTCGAGCGCTCCTCTCGCTTCTCGGCAACGACTACCTGCTCGTCGTCTCAATCGGCGGGTTCGGCCTGCTGGTGGCGATTCCCGTTCTCTTCTCGGGACGTGACGGCAACCTCGTGCAGGCCGAGATGCCCGCACCCGAGGAACCCGTCACGGTTCCCGCCGCCGGATACCGATTCGACGAGACCGTGGCGTCGTGGCGCTACCGACTGCCGCTCGTCGGTCGAAGCCAGCGAAACACCGTCAGAGACCGCCTTCGAACCGCGGCCGTCGAGATGCTGATGCGGACGGAAAACTACTCTTGCGAGGAGGCCCGCGGACTGATCGATTCCGGCGAGTGGACTGACGACCCCGTCGTCGCGTCGTATCTCGGCGGGGCGGATGCACCGAAAAATGGCGCTGGCTCGCGTCTCTCCACGCTTTTACGCGGGCGAACGTGGCACGAACACTGTGCCCGGCGCACTGCTCAGCGGATTGCAGAACGGGGTGAAATGGCGTGACCGAGACCCATCGCTGGCGTGGCGTCATCGCGCTCTCGCTGGCCGCCGGTGCGGCAGGGTTGGCGGTAGACCGCCCGACGATGCTCCTGCTCGCGGTCGTCGGCGTCGTTTTCGCGGCGTACCCTCGCGTGCTCGCCGAACCGACGCCGCAACTCAGCATCGAGCGCCGACTGAGCAACAGCACGCCTCGCCCCGGCAACGAAGTGACCGTCACCGTCACCGTGACGAACGAAGGCGGATTCCTGCCCGACGTTCGAATCGTGGACGGCGTGCCCGCCCTGCTCTCGGTTTCGGGTGGCTCGCCGCGACGAGGTACCTTCTTCTGGCCCGGCCGCTCGGTGAGCTTTTCCTACCGCATCGAGGCCAAACACGGCAAACATCCCTTCGAACCCGCCACGGTCGTCGCCCGCGACCTGAGCGGCGCGTGGGAGGTCGAGACGACCGTCGCCGCCGACACCGAAATCGACTGCACCGCGGCCACGATTAACGGTCCACTGCGCAACCAGACGTTAGACCAAGTCGGGCGTATCATCGCCCGAAACGGCGGGAGCGGCATCGAGTTCTACCGCACCCGCGAGTATCGCTCCGGCGACCCGATGCATCGCATCGACTGGAATCGCTACGCGCGAACCGGCGACCTGACGACGGTCGAGTATCGGGAGGAAAACGCCGCGACGGTCGTCCTGTTGGTCGATGCGCGCCGCGTCGCGTACCGGGCCGCGACCGACGAACCCCACGCGGTCGCCTACAGCGTCTCCGCCGCAGAACAGTTGCTGGCGTCGCTCCACCGCGACCGAAACCTCGTCGGACTCGCCGGGTTCGGGCGGGAATCCTGCTGGCTGAAACCGGGTGCGGGTCGAAATCATCGCGCGAAAGCCCGGCGACTGCTGGCGACGCACCGCGCGTTCGCCTCGACGCCGCCGACCGAGGAACCCGACCACGACGAGCAGGTCGAACAGCTTCGAATGCGACTGCCGGACGGCGCACAGGTAATCCTGCTGTCGCCGCTCTCGGACGACACCATCGTCGAAACGGCGCGGCGACTCGACGCCTACGGCCACCGCGTGAGCGTCATCAGTCCTGACGTGACGGGCGAGGAGAGCGTCGGCCAGCGCCTCGCAGGCGTCGAACGCGAGAACCGACTGAGTGCGCTCCGAAAAGCGGGCGTCCCAGTCGTCGAGTGGAAACCCGAAACGCCGCTCGCCGCGGCGCTGATGAACCGACCACGGAAGGTGGAAGCATGAGCACGGCCGTCGCTACCCGGCGTCCGACGCGGGTCGCAAGCGCGCTCGCGGTCGGCGTCGCGCTGGCGGCGATGTGGAAGTTGGGCGCCTCCTCGACTGCGCTCGCGGTCGAAGCGTTCGGTGTGGCCGGTCTCGCGCTCGGATTCAGTCTCTGGCGACGGGATTGGAAGATTGCGGGCGCGCTGGTTGGGACGCTCGGTGCCGCGGGATTCGCAGGCGCGCTCGGCATCGCGTTCGGCGCGATTACCAGAACGAGCGGTTTCATTCGGTTGATTCCCGGCCTCGTCGGAATCCTCGTGCTCGCGCTCGCGCTCGTCCCCGTACGCGGGTCGGGGTCGCGGACGCTCGTGAAAATCGGCACCGGACTCGTCTTCCTCGGCGTCATCGCCTCCGGCATCTTCAACGCCGTTCCACTCGGCGCACTGCTGTTGGCGGGGGCCGCGACGGTCGTCGCGTGGGACGCCGGTGAGCACGCTATCAACGTCGGCGAACATCTCGGTCGGCGGGCGGACACGCGAGAGACCGAGTTCGTCCACGTCGTCGGCACCGGTATCGTCGCGCTTCTCGCGGTCGAAGCCGCGAAATTCTCGGGCGGCGTCGGCCCGGACGGGCTTTCGCTCGGCGCTCTCGTGCTGTTGCTCGTCGCGGTCGTCCTGCTCGTGGTGGCGCTTCACGATTAGGAAGTCGATAATAAAGCCCCGAGAAACCGCATGAGAGAGCAACGAATGGCCCCGACTGTGAGCGTTATCGTGCCGACGTACAACCGCGCGGACGCCATCCCTCGAACCATCGAGAGCGTGCTGTCACAGACGCTGGAGGATTTGGAACTCATCATCGTGGACGACGCCTCCGACGACGACACGGACGAGGTCGTCGCATCTTACGACGACGACCGAATCAGGTTCTTCCAGCACGAGGAAAACCAGGGTGCGAGCGTCGCGCGAAACACGGGTATCGACCACGCCGAAGGCGAGTACATGGCGTTTCTCGACTCCGACGACGTGTGGCTCCCGACGAAGGTAGAAAAACAGGTTCTCACCCTCGAACTTCGCTCTGACGAGTGGGTCGCCGCCTACTGCAAAGCCGAGACCGTCCATCCGGACGGGCAGAATCCGGTGATAAAGTGGGCCACCGAACTCATCTCGCGGCGCAACAAGACCGAAGGTGCGGAGGGCGGAAAGGAACTCATCGGCCCAGTCCTGAGCGACGATTTACACACCAGCGCCGGGTCAAGTCTGCTCGTCAAAAGCGACGTCGTCCGCGAAATCGACGGCTTCGACGAGTCGTTCGACCGATTCCAAGACCCCGAGTTCCTCATCCGTGTCCTCAAACACGGCAAACTCGCCTGCGTGAACGAACCCCTCCTCCTGCGGTACGAAACAGGGTCGCCGTCCGCGGATGCGGTCGCCGAGGCCGACGAACACTTCCGGCGAACGTTCGCCGAGGAGGTCGAGCGGTTAGAACAGCAGGGCATCGACGTGACGGGTGCACATCACTACATCCTCGCCAGACAGTATTTGGACGAGGGACAACTTCGAACCGGACTCCGCTATCTGCGGCGGTCGCGTCGGCCCGAACTTCGGCAGGTGCCCGGTCTGCTGTTGAACGTCTACTCGGGGGTTAGAGCGAACGTCGGATGACGACACCGCACTACTACCTCGCCCTGTCGGTGCTCTCGACGTTCCTCTTTGGTTGTACCGTCCTGAACTTCGGCCCGTTCGGGGAGCTCACGACGATGCAGGCAACCGGGATGGTCATCGTGCTGTTCACGGCGCTGACAGTGACCCAATCGCTAAGGGGTAGTTAGAGACTCCCTAACAACTGTCTGAACGGTATGATGTATTGGGAATAATTATGTTTTCTACAGATAATTTAGCTCCGTTCAAATCGTACAATCGCAGGACGTAAACGGAATGCAACGACGCGCAAGCAAGCGAGAGTGTCGCTTTACTTTATGTGGTGTCCCCGTCTGGCCTGTGTCGAAGACCAATGAGCGCTACGACGCAGACTCTCTCTGACGGTTCGTCGTTGCCGAACGACGACGCCCCGGACGAGCTATCGAAGGACAAAATCTTCCACATTCTTCAGACGCAACGCCGACGCCACGCACTTCGGTACCTCAAAGAAAACGACGGCAAAGTCGAAATGCGCGACCTCGCCGAGCAGGTCGCAGCGTGGGAAAACGACACGACGCTCCAAGCGCTCGCCTCCGACGAGCGCCAGCGCGTCTACATCGCGCTGTACCAGTCGCACCTCCCGAAACTCGACAACGAGGGCATCATCGAGTACAACCAAAGTCGCGGTATCGTCGAACGCGGTCCGCTGGCTGACCAGTTCGACCCCTACCTCGACAAGGAAGTGAGCATCCAGACCGAACCCACCGACGTCGAAGACGCGGACGACGACGACCGCTGGTTTAGCTACTATCGCTGGGCAACGGCGGCGAGCGCTGGCGCGTTCGCTGGCGCATGGCTGAACGCTCCCCTCCTTTCGACCGCACCAGTTCACGTCCTCGGTGCAGTCGTCGTCGGTCTTTACGCATTTATCAGCGGCGCGCAGTTGGCACACCGATAAGCGTCGAAGTTGCACCCCTTCATATATGTTTTAATACTTTTATTTCGCCGAGTGTTATCTTTGTCTGACATAGAACTATATGCCAAAGGTACTAAGTACCGCCGTACGTACTCGAAAAAAATGCATCTCGGTTCCGGGAACCGTGACCGGTGGTCGCTCTGTGCCCTCCTCGTCGTCGTTCTCGTCGTTGCCAGTGTCGTTCTGGTTCCGGTATCCGTCGATGGTCAAGACAAATCGAGCGTCGGTCGAATCATAACCGTCAACGAAACTGGTCCCGCCGTCATCACGACGTCGAATGACACGACGTATGTTTGGCAATCGGAACAGTACACCGCAAGCGCCACGTTCCAAATAAACGCTAGCCAAGACCAGTACGCTGTCTGTCTCCACGAAAACCGGAGTGACGGCACATCGACCGAACTCGACTGTCAGAGCGCAAGGCTCGGAAACGGGTCGACGGCGACGGTCACCCTCAACGGTTCCAACGCGACGCAGACGGGCGAGCGAACGCTCTACTTCCAACTTCGTCCTTCCTTCGGCCGAGATGCACCGACGTTAGACAGCCGAACCATCAACCAAACCGTCATCGAGAAGGACGGCGATTTCGACAACGACGGCCTGACCAACGAGTTCGAGATCGAGCAGACGAACGACGCCAACTGGAGCGAAAACGCGTTTCTCGACTGGGATATGGACGGCGACAGCCTCTCGGACGGGCAAGAGTACGGCAAACCGCGACTCGACCCGACGCAGGCAGACACCGACAGCGACGGACTTCCGGATGCGCTCGAACTCAGTATCAACACGAATCCCAGCGATGCAGATTCCGACGGAGACGGCATTGACGACGACGTGGAGTATAACGACCCCAACCTCGACCCCACGGATCCGAACGATTCCAGCAGCACGACGCAGAACAATTCCGCAGACGACAAAGAGGGGTCAGGCGGCTTTTCGGGGTTCCAGCTACTGCTCCTCGTCGTGGTCGGCATGGGTCTCGTCGGGGCGGCGGTGCTCCTCTGGCGAAACGAAAACGACGATGACGCCGAACCGTTTGTATCCGCCATCGAAACGGACGATGGCGGCGTTTCGCCGCCGTCTGCCGCGGAAACGGGCGACGATGACGAAATCCTTACCGACGAAGGGCGCGTCCTGAAACTGCTCCAAGAGAATCGCGGACGCATGAAGCAGGTCGATGTCGTCGATGAAACCGGCTGGTCGAAGTCGAAAGTCAGCCGACTGCTCTCGCGGATGGAAGACCGGGGGGACATCAACCGCCTGCGCGTCGGCCGCGGAAACATCGTCTACCTCGATGGCGCGAAACCGAGCGGCGCACGGTCGCCACACGAGGATGATTCACATACTTAATTCGACAGCAGTAAACCGACGGACTCGAGTGCGTGATATTTGAAACAATACACTATTGCGATATTTTCTCTCTCTGTTTCATGCCGTTAATTGATGGATAATAATGGTAGTGCCCTGAGATGGTGTGGATACAATGTCGATAGACATGAGCGCATCTCGAAGCATCGACGACAGCACGATGGCCGACACGCAGTGCCGAAACTGCGGGACGTTCGTGACGCCCCAATTCACCCGCGTCTTCGGCAACAATCAAAACGAAGTGTTCGGCTGTTTCGAATGTATGACTGCGACTGAAGTGAAGCGAGGCCGCGCGAACAACCCCGAGGAAGCCGACCGCGCCCGCGAGGAAATGCGGTAGTGGTAGCGAGCCTCTCTTTCTCATACCACTCACAGCCGATACCGAACGAAAGGAGTACCTGCGCTACTTGTCCCGCGTCACTGTTTCGCCCGGGAGCGTCGTCGCTCCCGCCGAGAGCTTCAGCCCCGGCGTGAGGCTGGTGTTGATTCCCGTCTTCACCTCGTCGCCAGCGACGACGCCGAACTTCCGCCGACCGGTCGAAACGCGGTCGCCTTTCACAGTAAACCGGATGTCCGCGTCGTCGTGACGGAGGTTCGCCACGTTCGTCCCCGCGCCGAAGTTCACGTCTCGCCCGAGCACGCTGTCGCCGACGTACGAGAGGTGGCCGATTGTCGCGCCGGGAGAGAGGACGCTGTTTTTGACTTCCACGCTGTGGCCGACTTTGGCCCCCTCGTCCACGAGCGTCGCCCCGCGAATGTAGGCGTTCGGTCCCACGCTCGCACCGGAGCGAATCAGTGCAGGGCCTTCGATGACGACGCCTGCTTTCACTGTCGCACCTTCCTCCACGACGACGTTCCCGTCGATGACAGCCTGTTCGCTCACGTCGCCCTGCACGTCCCGTTCGAGTTCGTCCAGTTTCCACTCGTTCGCTTCGAGCAGTTCCCACGGTCGGCCGACGTCGAGCCAGCGGTCTACTTCGACTGCGGTCGTGTCGTGCTCGTCGATGACGCGCTCGACGACGTCCGTGATTTCGAACTCGCCGCGCTCGCTCTCGCCCACGTCGAGCCAGTCGCGTGCTTCTTCGGGGAAGACGTAGGAACCGGTGTTGGCGAGGTCGGTCGGCGGATCGTCCGGTTTTTCCACGATACCCGTCACGCGGTCGCCGTCTTTCGAGATGACGCCGTAGTTCGAGGGGTCGGAGACGCGATACGTGCCGACGCTCGGCGCCTTTTCGAAGAGTCGTTTCACGGCGGGCGTGTCGTAGAGATTGTCGCCGTTGAGCACCGCGAACTGCCCGTCGATGTGCTCGCGCGCCGACCGCACCGCGTCCGCAGTTCCGCGTTGCTCTTCCTGCACGGCGTACTTGACGGGGATTCCGGCGTACTCGTCCCCGAAGTACTCACGAACCGTGTTGGCTTCGTATCCGACGACGAGAACGAGCTCGTCCGCCCCGGCCTCGACGGCGGCGCGCACCGTGTGTGCCACGAGTGGTTCCTCCGCAACTGGCAGCATAGGCTTGGGGACAGAGCCAGACAGTGGTCGCATTCGCGTCCCTTCGCCCGCCGCAAGAACGATTGCCTGCATGAATGTATGTTCCGCTAGAAGCAGTATAATTATTCACGGGCTAACTCCGGACTACAGTCGCGAAGCCTCGCGGCGATCCGAAAGAAGATCGCGGAAAGGATCCGACTGCTCGCGGGAGGGGAGTTCTTCCCACATGTCTCGGGACTCGTACGTCCGCCCGAATTCCATGTATTCACGCGCCAACCACAGCGCGTGGTTCCGGGAACCGAGTCCTGCGAGCAGAGTTCGCGTCAATCCGTCGCGCTCGGCAATTGCTTGCCACTGCTCACCGACTCGCCGACAGACGACGGTTTCGTCCCTGTCCGACCACTCGATACCACCGTAGACGTTGTGTTGGAGTTGGAACTCCTCGATACGAACCGGAATACCGTCGTAAAACCCATCGGCTTCTCGAACGACGTGACTGGCAACCTGTCTCATAGTCGAACCTCGTTTGCGTCGGAGCAGTCCCGAACCATCTCGACCTATCATTTCGAAGACAGGGTCAAAGAGGTTAGCCTTCGTTCTCCCACCTTTTATATGGGGTGTGGTATATGGAAGTCAATCAGACATGAAATAGATGAAATCGCACGACTGAACCGGTATATTAGCTGTCGAGTATGGAATAGAACAGTGTGAAACCGTATTCCCCCTTTTTACGGTTCGGGGATAACGGTGTATTATGAGCACGACGGAAAGCCGCCACAAGGTTTCCGACTTGGTCGATACGTTCGTCGGCCTCAACATCGAAGACTCTCTCCGCATTACCGTCAATGACACCGCTATCGATTGCCACGTTCACGATATCGACCGAACCGACGACCGGTTCACGCTCCTGTTGGAGACGTTCGCAGGCGACTTCCTCCGCGTCGAGACCCACTGGACTCGTGGGTGGCTCGATCCGCAGGTAGACCGACTCAAGCCCGTTGCAGAGGAGCGACAGCCGCTCGGCGAACTACAGGACGTCGAACTGACGTAAGTTGGCGTTTCGAACCGACGCCGAAGAGAAATCAGAGCGGTCGCGTGAGCCACGGGGGGAGGGCGTTAGTCTAGTTTGGCGAGACGCGTAATCTCGACCATCAGGTCGGTACCGTCGGCACAGCGGAACGTCCACGCACGATCGAATCCGACGTTCGCTCGATACGCGTCGTGGAGGAGGGTCGATAGCTTCGTCTCGAACTCGTCTACGTTCATTTTCGGGACGTGCTTGCCACAGGTTTGCATCGTATCGGAATCGCCGACGAGACGTGTCACTTCGACCATGAAGTCGGGAGTTTTATCATCGTTTCGAAATGTCCACGAGCGGTCGAACGTGACGTTCCCGCGGCCTGCGGCAGCGAGGAGATTTTTCAACGAGGCTTCAAATTCTCGTGGTCCAGTCCAGAGAGGGGCGCTGTCAGTTTGGCTCATATTTCGCTTTCCTCAGTTCGGCCATCCCACCGGGGGGTAATAAAGACAGAAACTCGTCGTACATAGTTTCAGACCGTTTCAAACCCTTTTTTGGGCAGTTTTAAGGGCTGTATCCCGCAAATCAATACCCTGAAAGTTACCATTTTCTCGAAACCCTATCTAACTGTTGAGTCAACAATGAATTTACATCTTGAGGGTTGGAAACGTTCTCGAAGACGAGGTCGATGGTGCCGGTCCCGGCGGTGTGAATCGTCACGTCACCGTAGTCGAAAATGCGCTCCACGAGCGACTGCGAGCAGGCGGTGTTCTGTACTCTGTCGAGACGAACCTGTGTGACATTCTGTGAGAGAATGCCATTTTTGTGATATACCTCCTCGGTCGTAAGAACGTACCACTCGCTTCGCCAGCGCAGAAACGGCGGAATCGCGACGGCGAACCCGATTGGAACGAGAACGAGTGCGAGCCATCGCGCCGGATCGAGAAAGTCCTGACCCGCCAATCCCGCACCGAGTAGGATGAGCAAGATACCGACCGCCACGACTGGAACGACGCGATACGCGCTCTGATGGCCTCTCCAGAGCACCTCTTCGTCCGGCGTGAGGTGAAGCCACTGCGCGTCGAAATTTTTCGCCATCGTATCCTACAACGTGACGGGCGAACGCCTTACAGTTTGTCGAAAGCTCGCTGAAACATCGGAAGCGGTAGAAAACCGACGAAACCGTGCTACATCTCCGTCACGTCCGAGGATTGAGTCGCTCTGCGGCGCACGACGTTCGAGACGACGGCGAGAAAAATGAGGACACCCTCGATTCGCGCGGCGGTGATGACCCACGGTTTCGGTTCGAACTCGTCGGGATGTTCGTAGCTCAGTCGCGTCCCGATATCGATTACCTGCCGCGGAAACAGTGCCTCTAGCAGTCCGAAAGCGGCCACCAGCAGTCGGAGCATAGCACGAAGACGACCCGGCGACACATATGTTTGATTGCCATGTTGACACACCACATTTGATTCCCGTTCGCCACGTACTTTCCCCGATGACCATCCGGGTCGCACTCGCGCAGCAGAACTACACCGTCGGGGACGCACGCAACGCCGAAAAAATCCGGTCGGCGGTTCGGCGCGCACGCGAAGCGGACGCCGACCTCGTGGTGTTCCCCGAACTCGCGCTCGTCGGCTATCCCCCGCATGACCTCGTCAGACGTGATTCGTTCGTGGACGACCAACTCGCCGCACTCGACCGAATCGCCGAGGAGGCAACGGACATCACTGTCGTCGTCGGGTTCGTCGCCCGCAATCCCGACGAGTTCGGCAGGAGCGTCCGAAACGCGGTCGCAGTCTGCCGCGACGGCAAAGTCATCGGACGAACCGAAAAGCGACTCCTGCCGACCTACGACGTGTTCGACGAGGAGCGCTACTTCGAGGCCGCCGACTACCAGCCAGTTCACGCGCTGAATTCCACCACCGACCTCGGCGTGAGCATCTGCGAAGATGCGTGGAACGAACCCGACGTGTGGGAGCGACCGCGATACGACGACGACCCCATCGAAGACCTCGTGACGGCGGGTGCCAACCTGCTCGTGAACTGCTCGGCGAGTCCCTTCTACGCCGGGAAGGGTGCGTTTCGAGAACGACTGTTTAGCTCGCACGCCACCGACCACGGCAAGTGGCTCGTCTTCGTGAATCAGGTCGGCGCGAACGACGAACTCGTCTTCGACGGGCGGTCGTTCGTCGTCGCTCCCGACGGGACGATAGCCTGCCGACTCGCCGCCTTCGAGGAGGATTTCGCGGTCTACGACGTGCCACTCGACGCTGACTCGCCAACCGAGTACGACGTCGCCGATGAACCGGCGGAAGGGCCGCCCGAAATTCGGGATGCGCTCGTGCTCGGAATTCGAGACTACGTCCACAAATCCGGCTTCGAACAGGTCGTCGTCGGTCTATCGGGCGGTATCGACTCGTCCGTCACGACGGCACTCGCCGTTGATGCGCTCGGCTCTGAGAACGTCCTCGGCGTCGCCATGGGAACGCGATACACCAGCGAGGCGAGCGAGATTGACGCCCGCGAACTCGCCGACAACTTCGACATCGATTTCCTCGACGTTCCCATCGAGGAGACCTTCGAGTCGTTCGAGGCGGAACTGACCCCCATCCTCGACGCCGAACCGGGCGTCACCGAGGAGAACGTGCAAGCGAGAATCCGGGGAACGACGTTGATGGCCATCGCCAATGAACAGGGCAGACTTCTCCTCGCGACCGGCAATCGGAGCGAGTTCGCAGTTGGCTACACCACCCTCTACGGGGACATGTGCGGCGCGCTCGCGCCGCTCGCGGACTGCCCGAAGACGCTCGTCTACGACCTCGCAGAGTATCTGAACGAGGACGGCGAGACCATCCCCGAACGAATCATCGAGAAGCCACCGTCCGCCGAACTCCGGGCCGACCAAACCGACGAGGACGACTTACCGCCCTACGAAGTGCTCGACTCGATTCTGGCGGGCTACGTCGATGAAGGACTGACTGCCGACGAACTGGTCGAATCCGGGCACGACTCCGAGACGGTGCGCCGAGTGCTCTCGATGCTCCACCGCTCGGAGTACAAACGATTTCAGGCTCCGCCCGTGCTGAAGGTCTCCCCGAAAGCGTTCGGCGTCGGCTGGCGGTATCCGCTGGTGGCGGAGTACGGAAGCGTCCTACCCGATTAACGCTGGCACCGAAATTCGTCTACGTGTCGATTCGAACCGGCAACCATGAGCGACGAAGACGTAATGAAAGGATTCGGTGTGTTTGCCAACTGGGACGACGTGTTCGTGGCCGGTGTCGTGGGATCACGAGAGCGGATGAATCGCGATTTTGGGCGCATACCGAACCTCTCTGTCCAACAACTGAACGACCACGAGTAATTTTCATATTCTCCACAGTATTCCGCAACTTTTCGACAGATTACAGTTTTTCGAACCACTTTCACTACGGGTTAGAGAATAGTTTTTATAACCACGTGAAGAAACAAAGGTGCGATAAGGAGATTCGCCCTCCAACAACGACCTTCTTGTCGCCGCCCACTACCATGAAACACTGCGAAGAGACGACGGGCGAGCGCCCGTCAAACGATTCGAGAGACGTATCGCGCGTCGAGCGACTGGAACGCTGGCGTCTGCTCGGAGAGGTGACGAAGCTCTGGGGCGATGCCATCAAGGTATGGCTGAAAGTCGTCGCGGCACTGCTGGCTGGCGTCGCGGCGATGCTGAAGACGACGCCGTTTCACTGATTGCGCAGTGCGGTCGGCGGTTCGTCGCTGCTTACTCCTCGTCTCGGAACCGTCCCGTCAACCCGGACACGTACTGCGCAAACGTCAGCCCGAACACCACTCCGATGAGTGCGAGCCCACCCCACAACACCAGCGTCGAAGAGAGGTCGCCGGTCATCGCTGGCGGCTGAGCAATGCCCGCGCCGCTCCCGCCGGACGCCTTTCCGCCAGTGGAGTCGCCTCCCCCTCCGGCGTTCGAATTTCTGTCGATTCCGTCTCCGAACTGCTGAACGTCGGGGGACGCCGAGGTGGTGACGTGACGGTCGAGCCACGGATTCATCGACTGTCCCGCAATCTCCGAGACGATGGTTTTGAAGTCGGCGTAAGTCACCGTCCCGTCGTGGCCGTTCATACGGTCGAACACGTCGAGCAGGCTTCGCTTTCCATCAGTTGCTTTCTGAATCTTCGCGTCCAGCCCCCAGAGCACGCCCGCTCCGCGGTAGTAGGGAACTTCCTGACTCGTCCACGTATTCGACTTCGAGAGCACCGATTCGTCGAACCCCTTCGCAGTGAACGTCTGCTCGACTGCGGACTGGGAGGTTCGACCTTGCTCCATCGTCAGGTCGGAGGCGAGGTAGGCGGCGCTGGCTTCGCGGAACCACGTCATGCGGTCGCCGAGTTCGAACGACTGGCGGGTGTGGACGTACTCGTGAATCCAGAGGTTTTGCGGGTCGGAGAGGGTCGCGTCCTCGTGTACCCAGAGTTCGTCGTGTTTCGGTGAGGCGTAGCCGCCGCGCCAACTGGGATCTGGCAGGACGAACGCGAGGACTTCGTCCGGTGATTCGCCCGGCAGTCGCTTGCTCGCCGTTCCGAGCGACTCGAAAATTTCGGCGGGCGAGTTACCGGGGGATGCTCCTTCGGCGACAATCATCCGAAACTGTTGACCGTCCGTTCGGTGAGTCCGCTCCTCGTACTTCCCGACGTAGGTGAACGCCGACCCGAGAACGCCGGAACTGGCGAACTCGACGTTCGCATCGTCGGAGTCGTCCTGTAACGGGTGTCGATACTGCCACTCGTCGGCCCCCTTCGGCAACCACGCGACCGAAAGTTGCGGCGTCGGCGCAAGAACCCACTCGTCGGCGGCGGCGAACTCCCGACTTTGTCCGGCGTTCGCGTCCGCAACGACCGTCACAGATGGCGACTCGGTTTCCCCGTCCCACCGAACGGCGTGCTCGCCGTCCTTCGTTTTGCCCGTGACGAACCCGTCCGATGACACCACGTTTCCGGTGTAGTTGATGAGCCACAACGACTGCATCTCCCGTGGATTGTCGAAGACGAGGCGATACCGCACTGTACTGGAATCGTCGGCAGTTCGTTCGACAGAAATCGAGACGCCCGGCGGTTCTCCCTCCGACTGCGCCGTTGCGGGTGGCGCCAGCGCACTCGCAACCAGCAGACACACCACCAACAACGATACCGTTCTCCCGGAAACCCGACCACCAAGTGCCATCGATTCCGATGGCGACCTCTGGTCGTTTTGTTATACGTAACCTGTGTCGAATTCAGGGCCAACACCACCGAAAATACGTGCTGCCTGTTAGTCGGAGCGGTATGACGGGAGGGTGTCGTCCTGCATCACGATGCTCCGCCCGCCGTCCGCGGTGAGGTGGGCACCCGTGACGAATGCCGCGTCGTCGCTGACGAGGAAGGCGACGACGCCCGCGATATCCTTCGGCGTCCCGAGCCGACCGACCGGATGAATCGATTGGAGGTGTTCGCGGTACTCCTCGTCCATCTCCTCGGTCGTGCGGTCGATGGCGACCCACCCCGGATTGACCGTGTTGACGCGAACGTCGGGACCGAAGTCGAGCGCCATCCCGCGCGTCATCCCGTTGATACCCGCCTTCACCGCGTTGTAGGGGAACATCTCCGGCATCGTCAGGAACGCGTGATTCGAGGAGACGTTGACGATGGCTCCCTCGTCCATCTCGGCGACGGCGTGTTTCGCGCAGAGCCAGTACGCCCGGAAGTCGGTTTCGAGGACGAACTCCCAGTCGTCCATCGTCGCCTCGTCCGCAGCGGTGTTGGTTTCGACGCCAGCATTGTTCACCAGCACGTCGAGTCCGCCGTACTCATCGGCGGTTGCGGTCACAAGCGCTGTGATGTCGTCCGGGTCGCGCATGTCCGCGCGAACGAACACCGCCTCGCCGCCGTCCTCGCGAATGCGTTCGACCGTTTCGCGTCCGGCGTCTTCCGTGCGTCCGGTGACGACGACGGAAGCGCCCTCGCTGGCGAGTCGGCGGGCAATTTCCGCGCCGATGCCGCGCGTCGAACCCGTGACGAGCGCCACGCTGTTTTCGAATCTCCGCATCGTTACCACTCCGCGACGCTTCCGTCGTCGTGTCGCCAGATGGGATTGTGCCAATCGTCGTGGCCTTCGCGCGCGCGGAGAACATCAATATCTGGTTCGACTCCCAATCCCGGTTCGTCCGGTAGCGAGACGTAACCGTCCTCGTAGTCGAAGACGCTCGGGTCGGCGAGGTAGTCGAGCACGTCGCCGCCCTCGTTGTAGTGAATGTCGAGGCTCTGTTCCTGAATCAGGGCGTTGGGCGCGCAGGCGTCCACTTGCAGGCAGGACGCCAACGCTACCGGGCCGAGCGGGCAGTGCGGTGCCAGCGCCACGTCGTAGGCTTCGGCCATCGACGCGATTTTGTTCACTTCCGTAATTCCCCCGGCGTGCGAGAGGTCGGGTTGAATCACATCCACCGCGCCCGATTCGAACACCTCCTTAAAATCCCAACGGGTGTACATTCGCTCGCCAGTCGCAATCGGAATCGAGGTGTGTGCCGCGAGGTCGGGCAGAAATTCGTTGTGCTCCGGTAGAACCGGCTCCTCGATGAAAAACGGGTCGTGCGGTTCGAGCGCGTCGACGAGTCGTTTCACCATCGACTTCGCCACCCGACCGTGGAAATCGACGCCGATGTCCACGTCCGGGCCGACCGCTTCGCGAACCGTCGCCAACCGCTCACCGACCGAATCGACCGCCGCGGGCGTGTCGATTCGGCGCATTTCGGGCGTCGCGTTCATCTTCAACGCCGTGAATCCAGCATCGACCTTTTCGCTGGCGGCATCGGCGACTCCGGCGGGGCGGTCGCCGCCGACCCACTGGTAAACTCGAACGCGGTCGCGAACCGGGCCGCCGAGCAGGTCGTACACCGGTGCGCCAAAGGATTTTCCGCGGATGTCCCACAGCGCTTGGTCGATGCCCGCGATGGCGCTCATCAAAACAGGCCCGCCCCGGTAGAAACCGCCCCGGTAGAGCCGCTGCCAGTGGTCTTCGACGGCCATCGGATTTTCGCCGATCAGGTAGTCGTCCATCAGTTCCTCGACTGCACCGCGAACCGTCTTGACGCGCCCCTCCACGACTGGTTCACCCCAGCCGACGAGTCCGTCGCTGGTTTCGATGCGTAGAAAGAGCCAGCGCGGTGGGACAGCGAACAATTCGTAGTCGGTGATTCGCATACGGGGGTGTTGTCGCGGTCGGTGGTAGTGGTTCGGGTTTGGGTGAAAGATTACCGCGACCCGGCACTCGTGAACCGCCATCAGTCGTACGGATTCTCTCGTGGGTGATGCAAACGGAATCGTTCAACACGTCGCGTCGGCTACTGTCGAGAAAGGTATGGACGCGTTTTGCTCGTGGAGCGGTGGCAAGGACAGCTGTCTGGCGTGGCATTTGGCGTTGGACAAGTACGACGTCCCGCGGTTCGTCACGATGATGGTGGATGGACGAAACGACCGCGACGCCGGGTCGTACCGTGAACTCGTCCGACGGCAGGCACGCAGTGCAGGGGCGACGCTCGTGCAACGACGCGTAACGTGGGAGACGTACGAAGCACAGTTCGAGCGCGTCCTCAAGTCGCTCGACGAGGAGTACGGCGTGTTCGGCACCATGGACGTTGACGAGAACCGAAAGTGGGTCGAAACGATCTGCGACGAAGCGGACGTTACGCCGGTGTTTCCGCTATGGGGCCGGGAACCGACTGCGATGTACCGGGAGTTCCTTGACCGAGGATTCGAGGCCCACATCGCGAAACTCGATTCGACGAAAATCGACGAACGATGGCTCGGACGGTCGGTCGACGAAACGTTTCTGAGCTACCTGCACGATCGCGGGTACCACCCGTTAGGCGAAGGCGGGGAGTACCACACCGTCACGGTCGATGGGCCGACGTTCGAAAGGCGGATCGACATCGAACTCGTCGGTTCACAGATGCTGGGCGACGACATCGTCGCGGCGTTCGAAATCGAGCAAGGAGACACACGAGATAGCCAAACGTAAATCGCTCGCCTTCGATACGCCACATATGGACGAGTTCGAGAATCTGAAGGGTTTTTACGACCGCTACCCGGCGGAGTGGGCAGCGTGGCGCGAACTCGTGGACACCGTCGAAGAGACGGCCCGCGAGTTCGGCTTCCGCGAAATCGACGCACCGAGCGTCGAACTCACCGACCTGTTCCGGGTGAAGTCGGGTGAGGACATCGTCGAAGAGACGTACAGCTTCGAAGACAAGGGTGGGCGCGAAGTGACGCTAATTCCCGAGCAGACGCCGACGCGAGCGCGACTGGTACAACAGCGCAAAGACCTCGGAACACCAATTAAGTGGTTCGACACTTCGAAACGCTGGCGATACGAGGCGGTTCAGAAGGGTCGCGACCGCGAATTTTTCCAGACCGACTTCGACATCTTCGGCATCGAGTCGGTCGAAGCGGACGCGGAAATCATCGCCTGTGCTGGCACCATCTTCGACAAACTCGGCGTCGCGGATTCGGTCGAGTTCAAACTGAACGACCGCCAACTCCTCGACGCACTTCTGCGCGGAATCGGCGTCGGCGAGAGCAAAGACGTGATGCGCGTCATCGATAAGAAAGAGAAAATCGGCAGAGAGGAGTTCTTGGGCAAACTCGAAGCCGAAGGCGTTGACCGCGCGACCGCCGAGGAAATCGACGAACTCACCGCCATCAGCGGCGATATGGAGAGTTCGCTGGTCGAACTGTCCGACAAGGCACCCGAGAGCGAGGCCGCAAACGAGGCAATCGAGCGGATGCACGACCTCCACGATGCGCTGTCGGCCTACGGCGTCGAATCGATGTGCTCGTTTGACCTCTCAATCGTTCGAGGAATGGACTACTACACCGGCCTCGTCTTCGAGGCGTTCGCCACCGAGAGCGACCTGCGCGCCCTGTTCGGCGGCGGTCGCTACGACGACCTCATCGGCCAGTTCGGAAGCAGAGACGTTCCGGCCATCGGATTCGCCTTCGGCTACTCGCCGACAATGCAGTTGTTGAAGGAACTGGGCGAGTGGCCCGCAGAAGAAATTTCGACCGACGTCTACGTCCTGGCCGTCTCCGACTCAGTGCGCGAAATCGGACTGGAGTACGCGATGGGACTTCGGCAAAACGGGCTGGAAGTCGAAACCGACCTCACAGACCGCAGTGTCGGCGGGCAGTTCGGCTACGCCGACCGCATCAACGCAGAATACACCGTCGTCGTCGGCGAGCGCGACCTGGACGAGGGCGTCGTTACCGTCCAGAACATGGATTCAGGCGAGGAAGAACAGGTACCGAAAGACGAACTCGTCGAACACGTCGCCAACCTGCTGTAAACGCATCCGACCATTCGCTCGTTCTTCCTCGGTGCGGTATCGAGGAGAATCCATCCCAGATAACCTGGTGATACTACCAAGTTATAACACTGGCGAGTCCACGTTCTCGCATGGCGTTCAGCGACCAACTGCTTGCGGACGGCGACTCGCTCTGGGAAGCGCAGAAGACACATCCCTTCGTGGTCGAACTAGCCGAGGGAACGCTCGATCCGGCGGCGTTCCGACACTGGGTCGAGCAGGATTATCGATACTTGCTCGACTACGCCCGCGTGTTCGCCATCGGCGGCTGTAAGGCGCGGGATGAGGAGACGATGACCGACCTACTCGGGATTTCGCACGCGATTCTCGCCGACGAACTGGAACTCCACCGGGAGTTCGCCGACGAGTACGGCATCTCGCGTGCCGACCTCGAAGGAGTGACGAAAGCGCCGACCTGCCTGGCCTACACGAACTACCTCCTGCGAACTGCCTACGAGGGATCGCTAGCCGAACTCGCCGCCGCAATCTATCCGTGTGGACAGGGTTACCTCGACGTTGCAGACCACATGGCAACCATCGCCGACGGCGAACAACCGTACACGCCCTTCATCGAGAAGTACACGAGCGACGAGTTCCGCGAATCGGTGGCGTGGATGCGAGGGTTCGTGAACCGCTGTGCCGAACAGCATCCCGGCGAACGCGACGCCATGCGGGAGGCATTTCTGACGAGTACACGCCTCGAAACGGCATTTTGGGGGATGGCCTACGAGCAAGAGACGTGGGGCAAAACGAGATAGCAAAATCGTCCAAGCCATCAAAACCATTCAAACTAGAAAAAAGATCAAAACCATACAAACCATACAAACCAGGTACCGGGGCATCGTCGCGTCGGCTTTCACTTTCATCGAGCAGTAATACCCACTCTGGGAGGAGTACGCCACTGCTCTGCCATCGAAGCGTCGAAACGTCCGGTCTTTACTTTCACCCCGGATAAGACTCGATGTTTAGAGGGGAATGACCGTAGGGTACCGCATGAGCATCCACGACATCGATACGCCGATGGCGAAGTGGCGCTACACGTGTCCCAACGGCCACACCAGTTGGGAACCGACGAACAGCCACTTTTGGTGCCATCAGTGTAGTCGCCTCCCCGACACGGAAGCTGACTTCTGGAAGCTCCGCGACAGAAAGACGGGCAAACAACTCGCACGCGAGAAGGTGATCCTCGATGGCTAACACCGAACGAACCGTCAACCGCAGGCGTCCCGTGTGGAACCCGAGCGAGCGGTCACGGTTCTCCACCTGCCAAAATTTGGTGTGCGGAAACGAGTACGTTGACCCCGACTTCGCCCGCACGTTCGGCACCGACGACGGCACCGTCTTCGCCTGCCCGGACTGCACGCAGTGGGGCGCACTGAAACGAGGGGCCGCCGCAGACCCGACGTTCGAACATCGAGTCAAGCGCGACAGTTGGTGATTTTTTAGAACCGTCCGTCCGAGCCGTTAGCGGGCGACGTTCACTTTCACTCCGGGTAAGACTAACCGTTTTTTACATACGGCGCTTTGTGAAAGACGCGGGTCGATGACCCGCACGGAGGTTGGGTTAACGCGACTGCCACCCCCTGCGCGTACCCCAGATTTTGTTTCCACCCTGACGGGCGGTCACTCCGCCCGTTCCCTAAACTGCATCCCCGTGATTTCGAAGCGAGCACCGCCATCGCTCCCCTCGCAAACGTTGATTTCCCAGCCGTGGGCATCGACGATCTGCTGGGCGATGGAGAGACCGAGACCGGTTCCGCTGTTCGTGGTGTAACCACTTTTGAACACCGTATCGTAGTCTTCGGTCGGAATACCGTCGCCATTGTCTTCGATGAACACTCCCTCCGGGAGGCGCTCGACGCGAACCGTCACGTCGTCGCCGACGTGCTCGACCGCGTTTCGGAACAGGTTTTCGAACACCTGGCTCAGCCTGTCCACGTCCGCCGACACTTCGCCATCGACGTTCTCCAACACTAGTGTCGCCTCCGGCGGAGCCATGCGCGACCACGCATCCTCGACGATGTCGTGGAAATCGGTCATCTCAGTTTCGTCGATAGCGCCGGGTCTGCGCGCGAGGTCGAGCATCTCGTTTATCATCATCTCCATTCGCTCGTGTGCTTCGCGCACTTCGTCGAAGGCGTCGCCCGCGTCGTCCATCTCCGCGACCTGAAGGTATCCCTGTGCGATACCCAAGGGATTGCGGAGTTCGTGAGCGAGCATACTTGCGAACTCGTCCAATCGTTCGTTCTGATGCTGAAGCTCCTGTTTTCGGCGTTTGTGTTCAGTTACGTCCCGAAAGATACCGATTATCTCGGGACGTTCGGTGTCGAACTGCATCCGAGCCGTGTTGATTTCCGCGTAGCGCGTCTCGCCGTCGGGCGTCATGTACGTCACCGAGTAGGGCGAGGGTTCGTCGTTTACCTCCTGTTCGCGGATGTCCGAGGTGAGTCGCTCTATTGAGTCGTTGGGGAAGGCGTCGATGTCCCCGATGTGTTCGTCGAGGACGGTCGAACGGTCGAGTCCAGAAACGTCGCAAAACGTGTCGTTGACGGACTGAATTCGACCCTCCACGTCGAGAACGAACACGGGGTCGGGGGCGGTCTGAAACAGGGTTCGAAACCGCTCTTCGCTCTGTTCTTTCTCGCGTTCGATTTCGACCGACAGCCGACGGCGCTCCAGTAGACCGTCGATACGAGCCTGCAACACGGCTTTCTCGATGGGAGTCGTGATGACTTCATCGACGCCCTGCCACACCTCCGGAGTTCGGGCGGGGGTCGTAGTGGACGTGACGAGCAAATACGGGAGAAACGTCGGGAACGCGGCGTTTTTCAGCGCGCCAAGTTCGTCGCGGTGCCGACTAAACGACGGTTCGTCCACGATACAGAGGTCGAACGACGCTTCGATGCCGTTCTTCGGCAGCACGACGTCGTATTCGGAATCGAGCCAGTCCGCCAACAGCCGACGGTTTTGACGATGGTCGATGAGCAGGAGGATGCTTCCATCCGAAATCTGGCTCTGCTTACTCATCGACCGAAACTCACTCATCGAGCTTCCTCCTAAGATTCATTAATAGCCCTACTGTTCGTATGGTGGCACCTGCTCGGACTCGTTCACCAACCGAGGAGAACCGGATAAAACTCCACGAAGTCCAGTGAGCGGTTCGCCGACCTTGATGCCGTGTTCCGTGATTTCGAACTCCCTGAGCGTTCGTTCGAAATCGCTCGTTCGTTTCTTGAGCACGCCGATTGCCTTTCGCATCTCGCCTAACATCTCCAAATGTTGGAGGAAGACGATGTTGTCGGCGAGATAGCTGATGTCGGCCCCGGTGGCCGAAAATTCGCCGACGACGTCGGTCGTCTGATCAACGAGGAGGACGGTGACGCCCATCTCCTTCAGCGACCGACAGAGGGTGTGAAGTCGTTCGGTGAGATCGTCAGTCCCGCCTCGAATCGACAGTTGGTAGCCGTCGATACCGTCAATCATCACGATGTCCGTATCGTTTTCCTCGACGTCACGACGCACTTTATGGGCAAATTCGAGCGCCGATAGACTGAGCGGTTCGACCTCTTCGATGGCGAGCGACGACTCGCGTTCCATCGACTCGACGGGGATGCCGACGGAGCGATTGCGCTTTTGGAACGTCTCACGCGTTTCCTCGAACATGTAGATGACGGAGCGTTCGCCCCTTCCCGCCGCCTCCTTCATCAACTGCGTTCCTGTCGTCGTCTTTCCGACGCCGGACGGCCCACTGAGAATCGAAATCGTTCCACGTTCGAGACCGCCGTGAAGCAGTTGGTCCATTTCGGGAACGCCGAACGGAATCGGTTCGGCAACGAACTCGTCACCGCACTCGTCCGGCGACAGTTCGGGGTAGACAGTGATACCACCCTGTCCGATTTGCATTACGTGGTCACCCCGACGAATCGCCGATCCACGGAATTTCGGAACGTCTATCGTTCGACCAAGCGACGAACGTTCGAGTTCGATGGTGCCATCGGCGAGATACTGTAAGTCGTCGTCGGACGACTCCTGCGTGTTTTGTGAGGTAAACAACACCGTCGCACCTTGCTGTTTCAGATACCGCATCAGCGAGATCACTTGTCTTCTAAAATGATATCCGTTCGAAGTGAGATGACGGAGACGGGTAATCGAGTCAATAAACACTCGGTCGGGGTCGTCCGATTCTATCCGCTCGGTCATGGTCTTCGTAAGCGACTGTTGACCGACTTCCGACGGCGTGAAGATGTCATACGACTGTTCGTCCGAAAACACGGTCGAATCCGGACTCAAGTCGAGAAACGGAACGCTGGAAAGGTCGATACCCAGCGTTTTCGCGTTGTTTCGAATGGCCGTCTCGGTTTCCTCCAAATTGACAAATAGAACCGACTCACCTGCATCGTCACCGATAGAGAGGTAGTTCATCCCAAGAATCGTCTTCCCCGTACCAGGGTCGCCACGAACGAGGTAGTTTCGTTCCGGAATGAGTCCACCGTGCAGAATTTCATCCAAACCGGGTATACCTGTCGAGATGCGCGTTAGACGACTCGGCGTCATAGATGTGGTTATTGTGCCAGATTTAGAACCGCAACTCATAATTCTATCGGATAGTGAAAGATGTAATTTAAAAAATGCGTCAATCCTCTGACTTCGGAGCGTCGCTCCGTTTCGTCGAGTCTACGAGCTTGGAGCCGCTGGTGTTTCGGTCGTGAAATTCGGCCCGGAGGTCGTCGTCGTCTAATCCTTTTGTCGTGTCCGAGAGTTCATCTCGGAGCGATGCGAGTCTCGTTTCGAGAACCCTGTATTCGCTGTTCTCGGCGAGTTCGTCGGGATCTTTCCGCTCTTCCAACGCCGCCTTTTTCGAAGCTAGCGACAGCATCTCCTGTAGCTGTGAATCGTAGTTCGAGCGGGTTTCGAGCGTCAAGACGACGTTACGAAGCTGTTCGGGGTCGGAAACGGGTTTGCAGATGTACGCGTCGAATCCGAGCTTGAGAATATCGAAGTCGGGTTCGACTGCCGTCACCATCGCAACGCGGCAGTCGAACTCCTGCTCGCGGATTTCGTCGAGTACTTCTCGGCCGGAGCGGTCAGGCATACGTCGGTCAAGGAGAATGATA
This sequence comes from uncultured Haladaptatus sp., assembly GCA_964399275.1. Lineage (GTDB taxonomy): Archaea > Halobacteriota > Halobacteria > Halobacteriales > Haladaptataceae > Haladaptatus. The sequence continues at coordinate 64,230 of CAYNQM010000002.1, read as the reverse complement.
TCGACGGTGTCGTCCATTTGTTCCAGTGCCTCGGCTCCGTTGTACGCTTTTCTGACGTCGTAGGAATCCTCCAGCCACCGGGCATGCAGGTCAGTAATCGCATGTTCGTCGTCAACGATGAGGACGGTGGACACGTCAGACATTGGTTACGTCCGGTTTGACTATCCTCGTCATATCAAATGTAGCGATATGATTCGTGCGTCTGGAACTGCTTCGAATATAAATCATTAACGGTGCGCCTCTTTATTACAACTAGTATACCGGTGTACCGCAATTTGGTAAAAACTTTTCGATGTAAACAGCTTCGAAGGCAGGAAACGAAGATAGAACGGCAGTCGGATACGTCACCGATAACTACAAACCGTTCGAACTGATGTCTTCGGGAGACGAATGAGCGCCCTGACCGAGTTCACGGTTCCAGCGGCGGAATTTATTCTGCACGAAACGCTGGAAGCGTTCCTGACGTTCGCATCGAGATAGAGCGCGTCGTTGCCGAAAACGAACAAGTCACGCCGTACTTCTGGGTAAGTGGCGACCAACTCGAAGCGGCGAGCGACGGTCGTAAATGGACTCTGAAACTACCGTTTCCCGACGAATCGGCGTTAACCGAGTTCCACAACTACTGTACGGAACATTCCCTGTCGTTTCAACTGGCGCGCCTGTATGAATAGCGCCATCCGGACGCGCTCGGAAAATACGAGGTGACGTCGAAACAGCGGGAGGCGCTACTCATCGCGCTCGAATGTGGATATTTCAGCGTTCCGCGCAACATCACGCTGGAAGACGTGGCATCGGAACTCGAGATTTCCCCGAATGCGCTTTCAACGCGACTCCGTCGCGGGCACTCAAATCTCATTTCGAATACGCTTCAGCACGAAGAGTAACCCTGCATGTGCAAGGCAATGGTTTTTTACAAAAGGGTGGTTAATAAGTAATGTTAATGTTCACACACTGCCTTTACAGTAAGTTACTGTATGGCTTACAACAAACACGGGTTGGTGACGACAACTCGGGGCAGGAATGAACAACGATAGCCGAGCAGGAGACACGGCAGCGCGCGTACGCATACCTCCTTGCTCGTCCATTCGAAACGAAACTCCCTCTCGCTATACAGCCAACAATCGAAACGGCAAAATCGTGTGGGACAAAACGAGGACGAAACGACTCGGCCTGTCGAAAACGGATTCACGAGTGAACGATTCGGACAAGCGGTAGAAGACAAACGAGGGGAACAAGACATCGATGTTCGGTTATATCGCGCGAGCCAGACAGAACAGACTCCAATATGTCAAAATATATTATATGTTTGGGGTAGGAGATAAATGAACGTTCGAAACCTGAAGGAAGAGCTTCGAGATGCGTCAAACGTTCTCATACTTGCACCGCTGACACCGGACGGCAATCAGGCACATATGGAACTCGTCGCCTCGACGCCGCCGGGCGAGACCAACCTCGCCGCAGTTACGTATACGCAACCGCCAGACCAGTGGGTCTCGGATTGGCAACAGAGCGTAGGGACGCTACCGCCCGAAACCCAGTTTATTCATGCGAGCGGCATGGCGCAGTCCACAGCCTTCGACGAACAGACGCCCGATACCGTCACGGCGTCAGTGGTTGACCCAACCGACCCAATGGAAATTATCGTTCCATTGAGCGACCATTTGAAAGCTTGGAGCGACAAGGAGAAACAACCGGTCGTCTCGGTACAGACGTTGACCGTCCTCCTCGAATACGTCGATTTCGATACCGCATTCCGATACCTCCACATTCTCACGCACCGGGTTCAGGCCGCAGGGGCAGTCGGCTACTTCCAGATGGATCCCGACATTCACGATCCGGAAACCGTCAATACGCTAAAAACGCTGTTCGACGTCGTCGTCGAAATTTCAGAAGACGGTGCCGAGTGGACGACGACAGCGGCCTACACGTCGAGTGGGGAGACGACCGAAACCGACGGAGCCACAGAGGAACGTGAGGAGACGGAGCCACCGAGCGACGGCCCACTCTCCTCGATACGAACGGTTCTCTCCGGACTGTTCGACCGGAAGACGGACGACGAACGAGAGACGGACACCGAATCGGAAACCGAAGTCACCTCCGAAACGGAAGAAACAGAGGTGGAACCGGAGCCCGAGCTGACCGTCGGAAATTTGGCGGACGAGGAGATGCTCACGGACGAAGAGCGAATCCGTTCGCTTCTCATTCAGTATGGGGGGCGAATGAAACAGGCAGACATCACTGCCGAAACGTCGTGGTCGAAATCGACGGTCAGCAGGAAACTCTCGAAGATGGAAGAGAACGAAGAAATAACGCGCGTCCAAATCGGTCGCGGAAATCTCGTGTTTTTGAACGGCTCCGAACCGGAAGCGTCCAAATCCCCGTTCGAAGCTTAGTCCTGTTCGGCGGCGAACGTGCTAGCGATGAGTTGACCAGTCGCACGTCGCAGTTGCTGTGAAATCGCCGACGTGGAGACGCCCAGTTTCTCTGCGAGTTCACCCTGCGAGATACCGCGCGGAATGTCGTAGTAGCCGGATTGGTACGCGGTGAGAACCGTATCCCGCTGACGTCCGGTCAGTCTTGTGTCTGCCATCTCGGAGTCGGGGTCGCCGTCGTACAACTGCCGAACTTTGAACTGGACGTTCGACGTCAAACACCGTTTTCGCAATTCGATGAGCGGTTCACGGGACAGCATCTGAATCCGAGCAACCCAGCCGTCGGTTCCACTTTTGAGGTCGAGTAGTCGAACGCCGAGTTCCGAGATAGTCGAAGGAAACGGTATCGAGGACGCGTCGGTTCGAACGCGATACACACGGTGGTCGGCAGTAGCAGAGAAAAGCGTGGCGTCCTGAACGGTCGGGTCTGCCTCGACTGCGCGCTCGAACGCGGCGAACTCCGACCCGATAACGGAGACGAACACGGAGGTGTCAGCTGTCGGCGGTTCTTCCACCTGTATCGTCATTTCAGGAACCGCCTCAATAGTCGGGACGAGTACAAGGTCGTCGTGAGAAACGAAAATTTCGGCAAAGAGCGTCCTCGGTGGGGTGGAAAGCGCAGAATCGGTCGAAGTGTCGGAAACGCTCGACGACTTCTCCGAATCGTCAAGAGGGCCGTCTGAATTAGATGCGCCATTTGCCATTGTCGAGAAACCTAAATTCATTATGGATATTTGATTACCTCGCATTAAACTTTAGGAAACAGTACATTGGGAAGATTTCAATGAAACTTCCCCAATATAAGTTAAATAGAGACTATCCGTGGGACGACGACGAACCATCGCTTGAGCTCGGAGATGGTTCTACTGAAAAGTATCGTTAAAACGCGAGGGAATCAGTGTCATGAGCGCTAATGCCCCTCGCGGCCGGATATTATCACCCCGCCTCCGCGCTAGGCAGACGTATATAGACCTCTACTCCTGATTACTATAGAGACGTTAACTTCTTGTGCGTTTTGTGAGGTTTTTCGACACCAAAACGGCCCGTAGAGGCGGTGCGAGAGAGCACTGTTTGCAATAGTTGCGACGGATATTTGGAATGACTGTATAGAACAATTAGGAGATATTACGGCGGTCAGTTCTGTCCAAATATTTCGACAAGAATACCAAGATGATTGGTAGGGACTGCGTACTCCTCACCCTATTGGCGATAAATCGCCTGCAAGCACGTTTCTCAGTGTGATTTTGGAACGTGAAATCTAAACAGTCATATAAATACAATTGGGTGTATCTGAAATCACATTTTGAGATAATTTACATCTTATAACTTCGTTAAGCGACTGTACAAGCTCTCACAACCGTTTGCAACAAAATGGGAGCGCATTATTGGTTTATTACCCATTCTACCTATAATTCTAATCGTCATGAGCGCTACAGAGGTTCAGGCCGAAGGTACTCCAACGTCTGTCGAAGAAGACGCACGTACCGACATCGAACTATCGAAGGACAAGATATTCCACCTCCTTCAGACGCCGCGTCGCCGTCACGTGCTGCGATATTTGAAAAGTCAGGACGGAACGGTTGAGATGCGAGACATCGCGGAACAAGTGGCCGCGTGGGAAAACGACACGACAGTACAGGCGCTTTCGTCCGACCAACGCCAGCGCGTGTACATCCCACTGTACCAATCGCACCTCCCGAAACTCGACGAAGAAGGTATCATCAACTACGACCAGAGTCGCGGCACCGTCGAGCGAACCGAAGTCGCAAACCAACTCGACCAGTATCTCGTCGAGGATGACGACGAGGAAGCGATGAGCGAGACGACCCACGAGCGAATTCCGTGGGAGACCTACTACCTCGGCGTCTCGGTGTTCAGCACGATACTTCTCGCCGGAGTCGTACTCGGCGCACCCGTCCTCGCAACCCTCCCGACCGTCGCTATCGGTGGTGGCATCGTTGCGATGTTCGCGTCCGTAACCCTCGCACAATTCGCTTCGGAACGGAGCGAAAAGTAGTGGTTTATCCTCTGTAGTGGCCCCCCGTGGGCCAACTGTTTTCCACGACTAGTGAGGATACTGTGCGAGCGCGTCCATTTCTTCTTCCATCGAACTGGTGAGTGCGTCCGTCAGTTCGAACACAGCATCCTGGTGAGCAGTTTTCGAGCGATGAATCGACGTGGGTTGAACGCCAGTCGCTTCGTAGTCCGAGACATCAACCGTCGAGTTACTTCGCATCTCGAACTGATTCGTGACCTCCCCGAGTAATCCGTGCAAGTGAATGAGCTCTTGTTTTTTCATATCGGGCGTGTTTCGTTGCTCGATGATGATATTATCTTGGGCCGAAGGTGGGCATATTTTCCACCGTGTGATGTGAAAAGTATGATGAAATAAATGAAGAACATCCGTTACGAATAGGGATATATCAGATTTAAAAGTAAGCTGCAATGCCGTTTGTCATCCCATAAGGCGGGCATTATCATGCGTTTAACTAATACCATGTAGACATAACATTGAGTCGAACATGTACGACCTGACTGGCTTCCAACGAGACCTGTTGTACGTCATAAACGGTCTGACCGAACCGCACGGCTTGGCCATCAAAGAAGAGTTGGAAGACTACTACGAAAAAGACATCCACCACGGCCGACTGTACCCCAACCTCGACACGCTGGTAGATAAAGGTCTAGTGGAGAAGGGCCAGGTAGACCGCCGAACGAACTACTACACCCTGACCCGGCGCGGACAGCGAGAGATAGAAGCCCGCCGCGAATGGGAATCGAAGTACGTGAGCGAAAAAGAAGCCGCCGAACTCTCCGACTGACGCTGTTGTAGTCCCTTTTACGCCCGGCAAATCGGTTCTCACCTATTTAAAAAGCGGAAATGCTAACGCATAGACTTTGGAACCTTCCTTCTCATGCTTGAATCAGATAGCCATCGGGCTTGAGAGCACAGACATATGCCGGGAAATCACAACATGACGGAGCGGGTTGACGCTATCGAACGATGCGCATACTGTCGAGACTACGTTCCGGTGACACGCATCGAAATGGAACTGAGCGAAAACAACACGTATCTACAGGCCAGCGTAGACATCTGTGAGAACTGTTTAGACGAACAGCGATGACCGTAGCCGACGCGAGGGCGGGAACCGGGCGTCTTCAGGGAACGGTGCACTCTTCTTACCGACGATGGTCGTGGCCGACGACGAGCGCGGCGACGTGAATCACAAGGAGCGTTACGAACGCGGGCAGTTCCGCGCCGGGCAGTCCGTCGGCCAACAGTGGCAGGTAGAGAAACGGGAGCGAAACGGCCGCCCAAAACCCGACGAACCGAACTGGGAGCGCGATAGCACGTCGAGCGGCGGTCATCGACGACTGGAGATCGATTGCGTTTTCGTTCCGGATAGTGGAGGGCGCACTTGACATGTATCGAGACACGCCGGGGAGGAGTATATAACGAAACGAACGTTGTCAGAATTTTGATTCGTTTAACCGAAAAACCGTCCTTTTATCGAGAGTGTCCCATATTTTACGACCGCCTGTGAGAACGTCTAACGTTTTAGCCGTCGTTTTACGACTGTGAAAACGTGTGGATTGTGGAGACAATCCAAAAGGCAGTAAGGACGAGGATGACGGCGACTACGTTGGGAACAAGTGTGAAAAGTGGAATGTTGAGCGACGCGCCGAGAAACAGGAGTGTGCCGAAACAGGATACGCCCAGATAGTAGGTGTTCCACGGACGGTCGTTCTCGTCGTCCGCGGGCTCATCATCCACGTCGAGCAGTCGCTCCAACTGCGTCGCACATGGCGTTTTTCGAACCGTTCCACGACTCTGGTCGTACTCGATGACGCCTTCCTCGTCGAGTTTCGGCAAGTGCGACTGGTACAGTGGGATGTACGCGCGCTGGCGTTGGTCGGACGAAAGCGCCTGTACTGTCGTGTCGTTTTCCCACGCGGCCACTTGTTCCGCGATGTCCCGCATCTTCACGGGTTGCTCCGTATCGCGGAGGTAGCGAATGACTGCCCGTCGACGCTCGCTCTGCAGGAGGTGGAACACGTCGTCCGTCGAGAGTTCGTGCTCGACGGACGGCTCGCCATCTGTAATCGGGGAGCCGATGCGGTCGGAGAGCCTCTCCGTCGCGCTCATGACAATTATACCTACAGTCCCCCATAGTATTAAATTAATACCGCACTCCCAAACCGTTTCAAACTGTTTCGAACAGTGAGATTACTCGAAACTGCGTGGGACAGCGTTCTGCGTTTATGTTGTCTTTCCTCGTAGCCGGGTGTACGAATGAGCCAGGCAGACCACATCCCGGCCTGGGCGGCATCCCCCGAGGAATTCGGACTGACGCTCGAAGTTCTCGTCACCACGGCAAGGGAAAACGGTGTCGATCTTGACCGGTCATGGACGTTTCGGTACGAAGACTCGGAACGCAACGATATCATGGTGGAAATTACGAGACTCGCACCGCGACCCGAGCTGGCCGATGCGGCACCGGACAAGCCAACGGTTCCAGACGGAGCAACTGCGACGGACTTCAAAACCGCATTGGGGGAACTACTCACCAAAGGACAGGAAGCAGGAATGACCTTCGACCGGACGTGGACGTTCCGCGATACGGATCCGGACAGCAACGACGTGATGGTCGAGGTTTCTCGACTGGCGAAACCGGCGTACTGACTCCCTCGCTCTCCAAAACGACGTACTCGCGATGTTTTCGACGGATTGCGGAACTATTTTGACCTTGTGCCCAGTCACAAGGTTCCATCCGGGGGTTTAAATGTTGGCTGTGAGTATAGAATATTGATGAAACGGTCCACTCGCCAACGGGAGCGCGGCGCGGAGCAAACCGAAACCGAGGAGGAAGAGGGGATACAGGGGTGTCCCGAGTGCGGGTCGAAAAGCCTCGTCAACAGCGCTGACCAGTCCGAAATCGTCTGTGACGACTGTGGCTTAGTCGTCGAAGAAGACCACGTCGATAGAGGACCAGAGTGGCGCGCGTTCAATCACAGCGAACGACAGAGCAAGTCGCGCGTGGGTGCGCCGACCACGCAGACGATGCACGACAAAGGTCTGACCACCACCATCGACTGGAAGAACCAAGATGCGTATGGTCGGTCGCTCTCGTCCGAGAAACGCAGTCAGATGCACCGACTGCGCAAGTGGCAAGAGCGCATCCGGACGAAGGACGCTGGCGAGCGCAACCTTCAGTTCGCCCTTTCGGAGATTGACCGGATGGCCTCCGCACTCGGCGTACCGCGCTCGGTACGCGAGGTGGCCTCGGTCATCTATCGACGAGCACTCGCCGAAGACCTTATTCGCGGACGCTCCATCGAGGGCGTCGCCACGAGCACGCTGTACGCCGCATGTCGGCAGGAAGGCATTCCGCGAAGTCTGGAAGAAGTTGCGGAAGTGTCTCGCGTAGACCAAAAGGAAATCGGGCGAACCTACCGCTACATCTCGCAGGAACTCGGACTGGAGATGAAACCGGTTGACCCTAAACAGTACGTCCCTCGATTCTGCTCCGACCTCGGTGTCAGCGAAGAAGTCCAGTCCAAAGCGAACGAAATCATCGATACGACGGCAGAACAGGGACTGCTCTCCGGAAAGTCCCCGACGGGGTATGCGGCCGCCGCGATTTACGCCGCATCACTGCTCTGCAACGAGAAGAAGACGCAACGCGAAGTCGCTGACGTCGCGCAGGTGACGGAAGTCACGATTCGAAACCGGTATCAAGAGCAAATAGAGGCGCTCGGAATCCACTGAGAATTTAAATACTTCAGCAGTCCACCCCAGTTTTTACCGCCCGTCCACGTCTGCAACAGCATGCGAGACCGTTCGGTAACGGTATTGTCGGTGATATCCGACTGACTCGAAAATCGACTGTCGATTTTCGAACGTGCCGAACTGTATTCGTGTGTGAACACCTGGCATTCTCTGCTCTCCCCTAAACGCGGCTGTTTGGGGAGAGGTGACACACGAGTCAGAGGCGTCCTGCTTCGCGGAACGAGGCGCTCCGCTCCGCCTCGTCCCGTTATTCTAACCGTCAGTAAAACGTGGTAGGGAACTGAAGACGGTGCCCGGGAAGAGAACTTTCGTGGGAGGGTAGTGACACGTGTGGGATGCCAGCCCACTGCCATCGCCTCCGGCAACGCCGAGTCAACCGTCGTCTCTACGCGCACGTGATGCTCACGCGAACGTACACGAACACCAAGGATCCTATCAGCCTTTATTATACACCAACTAAACAATATTTTCGAGGGGTATTCCACGTATTCCGGCGATTATACGATGTCAGATTTAATTATCGCTACTGATACCCATCACTAAGTTTAAGCATTTACACGGCTTTTTCCGGATTATGATAGATATTATTGAACTCGTGGAGGGAAACCTGGCGTCAATGCTCAATTCGGGTGAAATCGAGTGCCCATCTGATGACTGTAGCAATCGGCGATTTTACGTCAACGTCTGGCGGGACGAAGATGGGAGTGTCGTCGGAGACGCGTCGTGCCGTGACTGCAACCTCGAAATAGAACTCGACCTCTCGAACGACTCCATCGACACGGCAGAAGCGCGGTTGACGAACCTACAAGACGGCCTCAATGAACCGTCCCTGCCATCTATCGACCAAAACAGATTGGAAGCCATCGAGTAGCGCTTTCGACGGGTCAATTCGACGCGACGACGCGCTCTGTTTTGCTTCGGCAAGTATTTGCCACTCGGTAGTAAAGCTTGAAACGAAGGAATCCGGCAAACCGAGGGTCTAGCTATCATCCCAAATATTAGTGGGGGAAACGCCAGAATCTGTGATCAGATGATGGCTGTTAGATAATATCTGTAACAGAGGAGATAAATATTGTCCTAATTAGGAAGTTTTATATCCACTGTCAGTGAATATCACACCATACTACCATGTCAGAGGCACAAACAGTTACAGACGCAACGACGGCGCGAGACCTCACCGCCTTCCAGCAAAACGTCCTGATAGTTCTCTCGGAGGAGTCACGATACGGACTCGCTATCAAGCGCGAACTCGAGGACTTCTACGACGAGGAAGTGAACCACGGTCGTCTCTACCCCAACCTCGACACCCTCATCGAGCGCGGCCTGGTCGAGAAGAGCGAGCTCGACAAGCGAACGAACGAGTACGCGATCACCGACGAGGGCGTCGCCGTCCTGTTCGACTCGTTCGAATGGCGGTTCCAGAAGTTCATCACGGAAGATGGCCGCGCAGAACAGCTCCGTGAGCTCATCGCCGCACACGAATAGAACCCTTCTGACCGCCTCCTAACAGTCCCCGTTTTTTCGCGCCGAAGGTGTCGGCGAAAGACGAATCGTTACTCCAGTTGCATCAGGAGTTCCTGAATTTCCTCGCCATCGAGTCCGTCGAGCGCGTCGAGTCCCGCCTGCACGACCAATGGATAGAAATGTCTGTTTTTCTCTAGTTCGTCCCCGAACGCCCGTTCGTAGGCGAGGTTGAGCTCCTTGTATCGGAAGTTCAGTTCCGTACGCTGGGTCTCCGGGAGGTACATGTAGGTTCCGACGCGGGCGTCTTTCACGCTCTCCGGTTCGTCCGAACGACTCGTATCCGACGACTCGGCAGTCTCGTTTGAGGGCGACTCGTCCGATTCGTCCGGAGTACCCGGGTCGTCAGAACCCGGTTGTTGGTCGCGCTCCGCGCGACGACGGCGAAGACGGTCGGCTCTGCTTTCGTCGCTCATGCAGGCACCTCGGTGAGACCGACGCGGCGTTCGAGTTCCGCGGCGATAGCGAGAAATTCGTCAGTCATGTCGCACTCTTCTTCGAATTCGAAGACCGAACAGCCAGCCGAGAACGCACGCTGAAGGGTCACACGCTTGCGAATCTCCCACACTGGAACGTCGGAAAACACCTCTTCGAACCACGCGAGCATCGCTTTCGCCTCGTTGGTCGTCTCGACGCGATTGGCGACGACACCGAGGTCGCGAACCTGCGTGTCGTACTCGGCTTCGAGCACTTCTATCTGGTCGAACAGGATTTCGAGCGCGCGCTTGCTCGTGGATTCAGCCAGTGCCGGAATGAGGACGTTCCCGGCGGCGAGCAGGGCGTTGTCAGTGAGGTTGCCGAGATACGGCGGGCAATCGATGAGAATCACGTCGTAGTCAGCGTCGAGAGCGTCGAACACCTGCATCAGACGCTCCCGGCCACGCATGGCCATCGTGAGTTCGGGCTCGACGCTGGTCATGTCGATGTTGCTCGGGAGCACGTCCATCTCCGAATGGGAGACGACGAGCGAGTCAACGTCTTCGCGCGCCTCGTGGTCGGTCAGCACGTCGAACAAGGTCGGTGGTCGAGCCTCGTACTCCTCCTCCAACCCCAACCCTTCGGTGGCGTTACCCTGTGGGTCGAGGTCAACGAAGAGAACGTCGTGCCCCCGTTCGTTCAACGCCCCGGCAACGTTGATAGCGACCGTGGTCTTGCCGACCCCGCCTTTCTGATTCGAGACAGCGATTTTGGCCACGTCGGACATACGAATCGTCAAAACCGTCCAAACAACATAAAACCGCGTCAGACGCACGAAAAGAAACGGATTTTCAGCACATGAAGGCACAAGACCACGGATTCACGATTGCTCAAAACCAGTTTTGCTATCCAAACCAGGTTTAATGGGAAAAAGTTTAGATAGCAAAACTAGTTTGTACAGGCAAACGGTACGAGACGCGTCCGAAATGAGCGAGCAGTTCGGAGAGCAATCGGATTCAGTTTGGCTAGTTGATTTGGGGAAAACCAGTTTTGACATCAAAACCGTCTGTGATAGCTTTGATAGTTTTGATAGAAAAAAACGGATTTGATACTCGTCACGGTTCATTCTGCGCAGTAGTCGAGCCCTCTTTCGACCCCGAGTCTCGACTGCTCAGACGGAGCGCGACCGTCGGTCTACCGCGATGACGAGGGTTCCGGCGGCGAGTATCAACACGCCGAGGGCAAGGAGTATCAGTGGCGTGTTGAGGCCGGGGAGTACACCGCCGAAGAGGAACGCTGCCCCGACCAGCAACAAGGCCACACCCACCCAGAAGCGTCTCGTTCGGCCAAGCATCCCACAGAGATTCGCTCCGAATCAGCATAAACCGAGCGGCGAATCGGCCACCGGCTGACTTCGGGACGGACGAGCATCACAAGGTTTAGCGTCACACCCGGAACAGAACGAGTATGAAACGACGTCGGTTCGTCGCGGCGATAGGAGTCGCCGCGTTCGCTGGTTGCTCGACGCTTCGCAGCGGTGACGACACGAGCGTTTCGACGCCGACGGCAGGTTCAGACGGCGGGACGGCAACCGTCGAGATGATTTCCGACGAAGGAGGGTCGTACTTCGACCCGATTGGCCTGTACGTCAAACCGGGCGACACCGTGACGTTCGTGACGAAAAGCGGGAATCACTCGGCGTCCGCCTACCATCCAGACAATCTCTACGCCGAGAGGACCCGGATTCCGAAGAGCGGGAAACCGTGGGGGAGCAAGGTTCTCCAAAAAGGGAACGCCTACGAGCACACGTTCGAGACGAAGGGGACGCACGACTACTACTGTATCCCTCACAAGACGCTGGGTAAGGTCGGACGAATCGTCGTCGTCGCTCCCGGCGGCCCCGCCGAAGGGAGCATGCCCCCGGACGGAGACGTGCCGAAAACCGAGACGGTTCTTCGGCAGGGATCGGTTTCCTACGACGAATTCGATTCGTAACTGGAAACGGTTCGGAGACGGTCATCGTCGTCGGCGTTCCGTGTGACAATGCCACTCAGGGAAATACTATAGGGCTTCAGTCGGTAGTTGTCGTCGCGATGAAAAAACAAGAGCTCATTCACCTGCACGGGTTGCTTTCCGAAGTACGGAATCGATTCGAGACACGAACCGACGCTCCATGTGAATTCCCGAACTACGACGACCAAACGACGCGGCCGACTTCTATTCATCACTCGAAAAACGACCACCGTGCAGCAGTGCTCACCTTAGCCAACGGTCTCACTAACAACATGGCAGAGGCGGAAGCGGAGACCGTTGCACCTCACGCAGACTGAATCCTACACCGAAGTATCGCGAGAGCGCGACGACGAGCGATAGCTCCTGAAAGATGACAAGTGAGGCTATTTATAGTTTGTATAATAATATCACTCGATCGCGAATATCGAGTGATGTCACCGGAGCCTAACTTCGAAGAAGACGATGACCGCTGCAATCGACCCAGTTGCGACCGCTCCGCGCCCGTACCACTCTCCTTTTGCAGTAGCGACTGCGTGGACGAATTCCGGCGAGAACAGCAGTACGAACCGAAGTGCGTCAACGAGGAGGTTACAAGAGCGACGAAATCCCGAAAACCGACGAAGTGAAAACGACGAGTACGGCGCTTTATAGCAACGGAGAGTAAGTCACCACATCCCAGCGATTTTGGAATTCTACCCACGATTTGTGCCCAGTTCGTTACCATCTTATGGTTTGTAATATTCCAAGGTTAATTTATTTGTGCTCACCTTTCTACCATTACTTGTTACACATCATGCCAGCGAAACAGTGCTGGCTCGACTCGACTGTCGTAGATAATACCGGTCAGTTCGAGCTTTACGAAGCATTCAATTTATCGTTTGACGCAATCGTGTTGTCCGCCGACAAAGTCGGCACATATGAATTTCCTGCAAGTATCTCTCGGGCGGTTTCCTGCGATTCCGATGACCCAGTTTGTCTCGACTCGGTGGATATCGCAATCGTCTCTGACGAGAATCAGGTAGACAAAGCGCTTGAACACGACTGTTCAGTTGCCTACCAACTCGACCAGGACGCCGTATCGAGTGAATCACCGAACACATTCGTCGAGCAACTTCCGAACCAGACGCAATATCTCGTCGTTCCCAACATGGATCAAGTAGAACAAGTCGAATCATTGCTTGATACAGTACGAGACACGGGGGTTTCGGTTATCGGTGGAGTTCGCTCCCCTTCGGAGGCGGAATCGGTCGTCAGTACAATGAACGGGTCTTCCGGTGGTGTCATGGTTTCGTCACCAGAGACGGAGGAGCTTTCAGAGTACATGAAACTAACCCAAGAAATGTCCGATACTGCCATCTCGCTCGAATCCTTCGAAATTGAGATGATCAAACAGCTCGGGACGGGCGTTCGGTGTTGTCTTGACGCAACTACACTAATGGGTGAGACGGAGGGGATGCTCGTCGGATCGACGAACGCTGGCGGACTGTTCGTGACTGCGGAGGCGAAAGCACCTCCGGAAGGGTCTCCTCGCCCATTTCGTGTCAATGCTGGTGCCGTCCACTCGTACGTCTGGACGGACGAAGAGAACTGGGACTACTTGACTACTGTCGGGATGGGCGACACCGTGGCGTGTCTCAACGCGGACGGTGCGGTTCGGAAGATCAACATCGGCAGGATTCTGTTGGCAGAACGACCTCTGACCCAAATAATCGCCTCGGGAGATACTCAGACGGTCTCGGCGATTGTCCAGGACCATGCGCATGTGCGATTTATGCGACAGAATGGAGAGTCCGTCTCAGTTCCAAACCTTGAGGAAGGAGACCGAGTGCTCGGGCACGCTACGAACGAGCCGCAACCGGTGTTAGACCGACCCACTGCTGGCGTAGAATGGAGAGATATCGACGAATCGACCGACGCTGAAACCATTACGCAATTCAAAACCAACCAAATATGACCTTCGAATCTGGAAAGAAAACGCGGACGACTGTGACGGTTTGGAACGAGAATATACATGAGCGCGAAGACGAATCCATCGCCGCACGGTATCCCGATGGAATCCACGGGGCGATTGCGAGCATCTTCGAATCAGACGACTACGAAGTGGAGACGACCACGCTACAGCAGGAGGAGCAAGGGGTTCCACAATCCCTCTTAGATACTACCGACGTCCTGATTTGGTGGGAGCACGTTGCACACGACGACATCTCCGACGACACTGTGCATCGCATCAGCGAACGGGTTCACGACGGCATGGGGATAATCTTTCTCCACTCCGCCAAGGACTCGCCTATCTTCTCATCACTGCTCGGGACGACGGGCGACTCGAAGTGGGACAACAACGGGAGTCGCGAGAAACTCTGGGTCGTCAATCCGAGCCACCCAATCGCGAATGGATTAGACGAGTGCATCGAAATCCCAAACGCTGCGACGTACTGTGAACCGTTCGACATCCCCAAACCGGACAGTCAGGTCTTTGCTAGCGGGTTCGAGGAGGGAGAAGTGTTCCGGAGTGGCGTCTGCTTCCGTCGTGGCGCGGGGAAAATCTTCTACTTCCGACCTGGAGACGAGGAGTACCCCATCTACCATCACGACGGAGTCAGACAGATACTTCGGAATGCAGTCGATTGGGCGACGCCAACGGATTCACCGGAGGCGAGTGGTGACACACCATCTCGCCAGTCAAAAAGCGACGTCACGTCTCATCGATAGGTGTAACGACCAAACAATCGAGCATATCGAATAAACTTTAATTCTATAGTTACTATCAAAACACTATGGTTACAGAAAAATTCTCTAATGAATCAACTGGGGGTGGTACGGAGCAGATCCCGAGTCCAGAGGGGCTCCCGTTCCTTGGACACATTCGACCCTTCAAAAATGACCCGCTGGAGTTCTACGTAGAAACAGCACAGGAACACGGACCGGTGGCGCTGTTTCAAATTGGGCCACGGGAGTTCATACAGTTGAGTGACCCGGAACACGTAGAACACGTTCTGATTCATAATAACAGCGCCTACGCCAAAGGCAGAGAGTTTCGGGAGATGCTCGAACCAATTGTCGGTAATGGGCTTATAGCAAGTGATGGCGACCAATGGCGGTCACAGCGCCATATGCTCGAACCAGCCTTCCATCCGGACAAAATCAAACAGTACAGCACCATCGTGACTGAAATCGTGGAGCGACACTGTGACCAGTGGGCAGACGGCGAGGTTCGAGACATACAAGACGAAATGCTGTCATTGACGACGGAAATTATTGCCAGAACGCTATTCGACATCGACATCCGCGAACAGCGAGAGGGGATTGCCAACTCCCTCGATACGGTTATGAGCTACTCGGCAATACAGATGCGACGCCCTATCGAAATTCCCAGTTGGGTACCCACCCCAGGAAATCGGAAATTCGAGCGTGCTGTCGAAGACCTCAACGACGTTGCAGACCGAATCATCGACCAGCATAAAACAGGCAGTGTCGATGGGCCGACTGTCGTCTCGATGCTCCAAGAGGCTGAAAACACACCACCGCGCGAAGAGATACGGAACCAGGTTCTTTCTTTTCTTATCGCTGGGTACGAGACGACTCAGCTCTCGCTGACGTACACGCTCCAACTTCTCTCGAAGCATCCTCAGAAACACGAACACCTTCAATCGGAACTCGCAGACGTACTCGGTGGAAAAGCGCCAACGATGGCCGATTTGCCCGAACTTACCTATCTGGAGAAGGTGATAAAAGAGGCACTCCGAATCTATCCGCCAATCCCGGGAACGACACGAGAGGCCACCGAGGACGACGAAATCGGTGGGTATCATATCCCCGAAGGCACGGTTGTCGCGTTCCAGCAGTGGGCAATTCACCGCGACCCGAAATATTTCGACGACCCCGAGGCGTTTCGGCCGGAGCGCTGGTCAAAAGAGTTCGAAGCTGAACTCCCGCCGTTTGCCTACTTCCCGTTCGGCGGCGGCCCTCACCAATGTATAGGCCAACGGTTCGCGAAGATGGAAATGAGTTTCGTGCTCGGGACGATACTCCAGGAATGGGAATTCGAGACCACCCTCGATGAACTCTCATTCGTACCGTCCATCACAAACCGTCACGATGGACCCATCGAGATGGTCTTGAGACGGTGTTAATCTCGTGAATATCACCGAGAAAATGGTTCGGTATCCGAATCTACAGCCCTAATTCTCGATTAGAATTGAGCGATCGGCTCGACCACGCAGACCAAACTACATCGAAACGTGGCTCCACACGCTCATAATGCGACTCGACTACATCCAGCTCGATGAACGAACACCTGCCGAGGATACACCAAACAGTGCTAAAAGAATCCTAGCCGACGAGGGCGAAATGTGGAGGGAGAAGCTACCGAACGAGAACATGGAATTTGTCTCAGTATGGGGGTTCCCGGCGAACAACAAATAGGGTGATGGTCGCTGGATTCCGTGCGGCACTATCGCGATTGCAGAGCTACTGAGTGCCTTACTTCCGGGCGATGACCACGGTTTCCGGTCCGGGGATGTCCCGAACCTCCGTTTCGGAGAAGCCGACGTCCTGGGCCCACGCTTCGCATTCATCGGGCGTGTAGTCGAACCCTTTCTCCGAGTCAACCATCACATACAGGCTGGTCATCAGTCCCACGACGTTTTCGCGGCGTTCGTTGTCGATCATCGATCCGTAGACGAGAGTGACTCCGCCCTCCGGGAGCGCCTCGTAGGTGGCACGGAGGAGTTTCTTTTTCTTTTCGAGGCCGAAGTCGTGGAGGATGCGTCCAAGAATAAACACGTCGTGGCTCGGCAGATCGTCCTCGAAGGCGTCGCCAGCGTGGAACGACACTCGGTCTTCCATTCCTCTCTTCGAGATGAATTTCTCCGAGATGGGTTCGAGGTCAGGGAGGTCGAACGCGGTCGCTTCGAGATGCTCGTTCTGCTCGGCCACCGTGACCGGAACCTGCCCCTTCGCTGAGCCAACGTCGCAGATCGAGCCGTATTCTTCCCACTCGAACGACTCTGCGAGCTGATTCGCCACTCTCGAAGTCAATCCGGCCATCCCGCTCGTGAAGGCGTCGGCGCTCTCCTCGTCCTCGTAGATTTCGTCGAACATCTCATCCTCGTCCAAGTAACCGCTCTGAGGCTCGCCAGTCTTCAGCGTCTCCGTCAGTTTTCCGAAAACCTCGTACTGGTGTGCGTTCGCCCACTCGAGAGCCCCGCCAATGTAATTTTCCGGTTTGCCAGCGTCCATCACCTGATCCACCACTGGATCATTTCGGTAGACTCCGTCCTCCCGTTTGAGGTAACCGAGAGCGACGAGGGAGTCAAGATAATCAGCCGAGCACCGCGGGTGAAGTCCCAGCTCATCCTCCAATTCTTCCCGAGTCATCGGCTTTTCGGCTAATACAGTAAACAGATCGAAATCGATCGCGCTGAGAACGATTTTCGTCGAGAGGAAGCCGTAACACGTCTTGATGATTTCGTACGGCGTTGGCCCATCTGCGATCTCGTCGGCAACTGCTCGGAGTTGGGCAGCTTCATCGCGTCCGGCTTCGGATGGTGCTTCTGCTATCTCATCAACGATATGTTGAAGTTTGGATATTCCATCTCGTTCGGTTTCACTTTGTGCCATAATGGAAGACTAACAACAACTCACATATAGGTTTTGATTTATACTTTTAGGACGTGGTAGAAAATAAGATGGCATGGATTCGCCGTGAGCCAGAAAAGATGGACAATAAATAGAGCGATAGTCGCTGGATTCCGTGCGGCACCTCCGCTACTGCAGAGCAACTGAGTGCCTTACTTCCGGGCGACGACCACGGTTTCCGGTCCGGGGATGTCCCGCGCCTCCGTCTCGGAGAAGCCGACATCATGGGCCCACGCTTCGCATTCATCGGGCGTGTAGTCGTACCCCTTCTCCGACTCGACCATCGTATACAGGCTGGTCATCAGCCCTACGACGTTTTCGCGGCGTTCGTTGTCGATCATCGATCCGTAGACGAGAGTGACTCCGCCCTCCGGGAGCGCCTCGTAGGTGGCACGGAGAAGTTCCTTCTTCTTTTCGAGGCCGAAGTCGTGGAGAATGCGTCCGAGGACGAAGACATCGTGGCTTGGCAGGTCATCCTCGAAGGCGTCGCCAGCGTGGAACGACACTCGATCTTCCATTCCTCTCTTCGAGATGAATTCTTCCGAGATGGGTTCAAGGTCAGGGAGGTCGAACGCGGTTGCTTCGAGATGCTCGTTCTGCTCGGCCACCGTCACCGGAACCATCCCTTTCGCTGAACCAACGTCGCAGATCGAGTCGTATTCCTCCCACTCGAACGACTCTGCGAGGTGGTTCGCCACTCTCGAAGTCAATCCGGCCATCCCGCTCGTGAAGACGTCGGCCCTGTCCTCGTCCTCGTAGAGTTCGTCGAACATTTCATCCTCATCCGGGTAACCACTCTGGGGTTCGCCAGTCTTCAGCGTCTCCGTCAGTTTCCCGAAGGTCTCGTACTGGTGTGCATTCGCCCACTCGAGAGCCCCGCCAATGTAGCTTTCCGGTTTGTTAGCATCGAGAACCTTCTCCACCACCGGATCATTTCGGTAGACACCATCCTCCCGTTCGAGGTAATCGAGAGCGACGAGGGCATCGAGATAATCAGCCGAGCACCGCGGGTGAAGTCCCAGTTCATCCTCCAGTTCTTCCCGGGTCTTCGGCTCCTCGGCTAATACGGTAAACAGATCGAAATCGATCGCGCTGAGAATGATTTTCGTCGAGAGGAAGCCGTAACACGTCTTGATGATTTCGTACGGCGTTGGCCCATCTGCGATTTCGTCGGCAATTGCTCGGAGTTTGGCAGCTTCATCGCGTCCGGCTTCGGATGGTGCTTCTGCTATCCCATCAACCACATGTTGGAGTTTGGAGATTCCATCTCGTTCGGCTTCACTTTGTGCCATAACTTGAAACTAACAACAATTCACATATAGGTTTTGATTTATTCCCATACACCACAGTGATAAAATAGGACGGCCCGGAATTCACCGCGAATCAGAAAAGTCGGAAATACCTGTTCTACTACCGAACCAGGCCAAAGTTAGGGAAGTATTCAATCGAAATTTATAGAGCCACAAATTTCGCGAGAGGCTGTGCAGTAGACGCTTATTTGACGTCGAATCGCATCGGGAGTTGCTTGAGCCCGTACGTCGTCGCACCGGGGTTTGGAGCGAGTTCGTCCGTCGTAAGCTCTATCGTCTCGACCCGGTCGGTGATGGCATCGAGGACGACATCAGCCTCTAGCTTCGCAAGCGGTGCTCCCAGACAGTAGTGCGGGCCGAATCCGAACGAGAGGTGCGGGTCAGGCTTGCGCTCGGGGTCGAACTGCTCGGGATTGTCGAACTTACGCGGGTCTCGATTTGCCGAAGCAACCCACGACGTCACGCGCTCGTCGGCAGGGATTACGATCCCGTTTAGTTCGACTTCCTCAGTCGTACGGCGGCCCGAGACCGAATAAAACGGAGGTCGATACCTGAGACTCTCTTCGAGCGTCCGCTTCCGGTCGATATCGCCGTCACGTAACGCCTCGTAGAGGCCCTGTTCTTCGAGCGTCCAGAGCGCGTTTCCGATGGCATGGGTCGTTGTCTCGTGCCCCGCCAGAAACAGCAGGATACAGAATGAAACTCGTTCCTCATCGGAGAGCGGCGTCTCCGGATCTGCGAGTACCGAAAGGAGGTCGTCTTGGGGGTTCTGTTGACGATCTTGGATGAGTCCTCCGAAGTAGTCGCGCATCAGTTCGAATGTTTGGGCCAGATCCACTTCTTCGGGATTCATCGACGACGAAAACTGCCGGAAAGCGTCCTGTTGGTCGGAAGAGAGACCGAGAACGTGAGTAATCGTAAGGACGGTGACCGGAGCGGTCACTTCCGAGAGAACCTCGACATTCGATCCGTCCGCAAGTACCCGGTCGAGTTGGTCGTCCACGGTTGACCTGATGGACGGACGGAGTTCTCGAAGATTGCCGGGCTCGAAGTACTCGTCAACGATGCCTCGGAGTCGGTCGTGTTCTGGGGGGTCAACGTCAACCACGGTGGTTCCGAGGGCATCCATCGGATCGAAATCCGAGGCACCTACGGAGGAAAAGGTTTCGTGATCCGAGATGACTCGCTTGACGTCATCGTAGCGGAACACGTCCCAACACTGCCGGTCTTCGTCGTAGCGAACCGGTTCGTTCTCCCGCATCGTTTCGTACCAGGGGAAAGGGTCTAAACGCCGTTCGGCTGTATCAAGACTGTCCGGGAAAGGCTCGTTCAAATCCATGTCGGTGGCCATCGGGTTAGATGAATGGACTATTGATAGGAAAAAGGCAATGTTAATTGATTAACCTATTTAATATAATCACTGAGACGATTGCCCGACCAACAAGTTGGCACTTAGCCCGTTTGAGTAGTTTTGAGACGGCCGGGACAGAGACTACCAATCCTTACAAATTTCGCGAGAGACTGTGCAGTAGACGCTTATTTAGCGTCGAATCGCATCGGGAGTTGCTTGAGTCCGTACGTCGTCGCACCGGGGTTTGGAACGAGTTCGTCCGTCGCAATTTCTATCGTCTCGACCCGGTCGATGAGGGCCTCAAGGATGACATCACCCTCTAGTTTCGCAAGCGGTGCTCCCAGACAGTAGTGCGGACCGGCTCCGAACGCGATGTGCGGATTAGGCTTGCGCTCGGGGTTGAACTGCTCGGGATTGTCGAACTTACGCGGGTCTCGATTTGCCGAAGCAACCCACGACGTCACGCGCTCGTCGGCAGGGATTACTGTCCCGTTCAGTTCGACCTCCTCAGTCGTGCGGCGGCCCGAAATCGAATCGATCGGGCCTCGGTACCTGAGAAGCTCTTCGAACGTCTGTTTCCGGTCGATATCGCCGTCACGCAACGCCTCGTAGAGGCCATTCTCTTCGAGCGTCCAGAGCGTGTTCCCGATGGCATGGGTCGTCGTCTCGTGCCCCGCTAGAAACAGCAGGATACAGAACATGGTTCGCTCCTCATCGGAGAGCGGCGTCTCCGGATCTGCGAGTACCGAAAGGAGGTCGTCTTGAGGGTTCTGCCGACGATCCTGGATGAGCCCCTCGAAGTAGTTGCGCATCAGCTCGAATGTTTGGGCAAGATCGACGTCGTCGGCGTTCATCGACCATGAAAACTGCCGGAAAGCGTCTCGTTGGTCGGAAGAGAGACCGAGAATGTGAGAGATCGTAAGGACGGTAATCGGAGCGGTCACTTCCGGGATGACATCGACATTCGGCCCGTCTGCAAGTGCCCGGTCGAGTTGGTCGTCCACGATCGACCTGATGGACGGACGGAGTTCTCGAAGATTGCCGGGCTCGAAGAACTCGTCAACGACGTCTCGGATGCGATCGTGTTCCGGAGGATTAACGTCAAGCAAGGTAGTTCCAAGCGTACCCTCCGGATCGATCGGATCGAAATCGGAAGCACCCGCGGAGGAAAAAATTTCGTGATCCGAAAGAACACGCTTGACGTCATCGTAGCGGAACACGTCCCAACACTGCCGGTCTTCGTCGTAGCGAACCGGTTCGTTCTCCCGCATCGTTTCGTACCAGGGGAAGGGGTCTAAACGCCGTTCGGCTGTGCCAAGACTGTCCGGGAAAGGCTCGTTCAATTCTGTTTCGTTGGACATCAAGTTGGATGAATGAATTATTGATAGGAAAAAATTGATGTTAATTGATTAACCTATTTAATATGACTCTCCGATCCAATTGCCCGACCAACGAGTTGGCGCTCAGCCCGTTTGAGTAATTTTGAGACGGCCGGAGCAGAGACATCCAATTCCTCAGCGATTTCTTTAGTTGACGTGTGTCGTGGGGAGTCGTAGTACCCTTGAGTAAAGGCGATGGTTAATGCCTCGTACTGCCGGTCAGTAAGTCCAGACTGGAGTACGCTCTCTCCGGTTTCGGGATTCGAAGAGATATTGAGCAGTCTGAACGAGATGTCTGCTTGTTCACATTCTTGCTGGAACTTGCCGAACTCGTCGTAGTCGGAGAACAGTAGTCGCTGAATCCATCCCAGATCTGTTACTGTTGACTCGATCGATACAGCATCGATTTGGGTCGGGTCGTATACGTCGTAGAGAGATGGGTGGTCGTCGAGGAGTAGCTGATAGAACCATCTATCGTGCGTCTGACCAATCGGTGTCCAGTCGATGATTTTATTCTGATCATCCAGTCCGTCCTCGAATGTATCGTGTGAGTTCACTGCGATGGTGGCGAGGAGGAAGTATCGTTCGTTTTCAAGAACCACCCCATTCTCGATTGAAATCTCGTTGCTCGGAATCGACCCTGCCAACTCGACTAACGGTAGATCTTGAGAGGGTAGGAGGAGTTCGACGACGACAGCCATAGTTTATGGCTCGTTCGGACACCCTAAGTGCCTTTTCAGTGACGGATCAAATTGGACTACTGACGTCCGGGATTTCCCACCAAATCGCCATCGTCGTATTACACCAATTTGTGACATCTATCCGTGACACACCCTCTTCTTCGTGTGCAGTTGTCGTCTCATCTTCGGTGAAGTCGGTCGGGGTGTTCGCTTCTTGTGGCTCTATTTCGTCGATCCAAGTTTCCAAGATAACTGTTCAGTGGAAATTCTACTGCTCGGATTGGGATCGTTTATGCTCGCTCGTGGACGCGGATTTTGATTGGTTCCTCCGGTTTAAGAGTCGAACTGGTGATTAGATCGGGGTCGGGATCCGAAACCAGTTCGAGTTCGTAGCGGTCGAGAATTGAGGCGATAACGATCCGCATCTCAAGTCGTGCAAAGCGCATTCCGAGACAGTGTCGGGGACCGCCACCGAAGGGGAAATATGCGTACTCTGGCTGGTCAGACTCCCCGGCGAAGCGCTCCGGACGGAATGCCTCCGGCTCGTCCCACCACTTGGGGTCGTGCTGTACGACCCACGCTGGCAGCACCAATGTCGTTCCCTTAGCGATTTCGTATCCCGATAGATTCACATCCTGAGTCGGTTCGCGGAAGAAAAAGTACACCGGAGGGTACAGCCGTAGCGCTTCATCGATAGCCCGCTCGGTTCGTTCGAGAGCCGGAAGATCCGCAGCTACAATTTCCCCGTCACAGGTTGAATCTACTTCCGCGCGAATCCGAGCCTGCTCGTCGGGGCGCTGGGCAAGGCAGAGTAGCGTGTATGAGAGTCCGAGTGCGGTGGTCTCGTGCCCGGCGAAAAGGAACGCAATCATGTTGTCACTCAATTCGTCCCACGATAGGTCACCGGTCTCGACGAGTCCAACCAGAATCGATAATAGGTCATCGCCACGCTCGTCCGGGGCATAGTTGCGACGCTGTTGTGCCAACTCCTCGACAAACTGCCGAAGTTGATTGATTTCCCTTCTGTATCGGCGATTCGTCGGTGTTGGAATACGATCCGGCAGGAACGACCAGAATCGGCTGGTGTCGAATCGGTCAAGGATAGCTTTCGACGCTTCCGCGATGACTGGTTCGTCAGCGACATCGACACCGAAAAGCGTCCGTCCAAGCACCCCCATCGTCGTTCTACTCATCGCGTCGTATACGTCAACGACGGTTCCGTCGCTCCAGCCATCGATTATCGTCGCGGCGGTGGTGCGCATCGCAGGAACGTAGGTATCTAACCGACTTCGGTAGAACACTGGTTGAATATGGTCGCGCTGACGTTCCCACCGTTCGCCCTCTATCAGCGG
The DNA here is from genome assembly GCA_964399275.1 of uncultured Haladaptatus sp. GTDB lineage: Archaea > Halobacteriota > Halobacteria > Halobacteriales > Haladaptataceae > Haladaptatus. The sequence continues at coordinate 40,347 of CAYNQM010000002.1, read as the reverse complement.
TATACCCTCTCCCATAGCCTCACCGAGGCTCTGGATGAGCACGTCGCCTTTTGCGTAGACGTCGTTATTTTCGAGGAGAACTTCTCGAATTGACTCCGGGTCTGCAACCATGCAGGCATCGGTGCCAAATAGGACATAGCTTGCTATTTGGCCGTACTCGTCCCGTAGTTCTTCAAAGAACCCGATGGTGTCACGGCTAAACTCGACTGTGTTTCCCACAATCGGCAAGCCGTCCGGTCCAGGAGGGTAATTCCTTTTGGAACTCATACGAATTAAATTCGTCCCCGCGAACTATGGTGTTGTGTCGGACACGTCCGTCCATTTATATAACATGACCGTTTCATTTGTGAATAATGAGACGCCTCCAATTACGACTGCAATTCCCGGTCAAACTACGCCACCCAATGCAGCAATTCCTTGCCGAGCAAGATTCCCTTCGACGTGCGTATCTGCGCCATTGGAATTTCTCGAACCCGGAATACGTCACCACCCTCTTCCAGATTGTTGGTGATGTCTACGAGAAGTGTGACGACTACCTCACTGCACTCGATGCCGTAGACACGATTCGCAAATACGATATAACACCGGTCAACGACAGCAATTTTTACATATACCTCAAAGAAACGGTCTGCGAACACTCACATCGATTCCGAGAGCTCTTCGTCAACACCGATATTTTGGTGGTGTCACCCATCGAATATGGGGCAGAGGGCGAGATGATTGTCGAAGCTGTCGGCGATGCTGAAGACCTCCAAACGATAGTCGCCGGGCTCCCTAACCCCCTTTCAGTGTCGGTCAACCAACTCAGCGAATATGACGCGTGTCAAGAAACACCGGTAGCGTCCCTGACCGACCGGCAACGGGAAGTGCTTTTGATCGCACGAGACCTCGGATATTACGAGATCCCCCGTCAAGCCAGCGTTCGAGAGGTTGCGAACCAGCTAGACTGTTCGAAGAGTACCGCCGCGAACCACCTTCGGAAGGCAGAGGCTCGACTAGTAGCTCTATACGGAGAGCGCGACGCTACGAGCAGACAGGGGGAGTAGTGTTTGTACTACGACAGCAGAAATGCCCTTGCCGGTAGAAACGAGCGTCGAACACGTCGGTCGGCGGGGTTCGACAAGCCATACGTAACCAACCACTGTCGGCCAAAGGTAGTACCGTATCAGTTCGCATTTGGGCACCATTAAAAAAGATGACGAACCCGTAACGTTTATTCATTCAATTACAAATTCGCATACATGAATGAATTTGTTTTCTCTCTTAAGTATGGTTCAGAATGTAATGCGTTGTCAAATGCCCTCGAAAAGTATCCCGACACTAGAACACGTTCCATTTCGTTGCACGCGACAGCTAAAAGTCTCTGGCAGGTTAGCCACACAACTGGTTCATCTGATTCGCTCGATACGATAAAGAATGTCTTTCTCGAATCGGACTACCACACGGGTTGTCTGACCAACGAAAACTGCGGGACGACCCAAGACACGCAAGTCCTCGAGCACAGCGACGGCACGCTTATCGTTTACTCATACTGGGAACGAACGCCATCCTGTACCTCGATTCCCCATATTGCACTCAATCACCTCGGAGAGGGTCTCCTCTTCAAAACGCGGAACGTAGGGACGGTCTGCACGTGGCGGATCGTATATTCGACGAGAGGTGACATTCGAGCGTTCGTTGATGAGCTGGAAAGTAACTTATGCGGATGTGTCGATCTCAAGATCGAACGACTGACGGACGCGTCGTATCCGTCGGACGACGACACTAACGAGAGCCTCTCTCCGAGGCAGGAAGAAGCATTACGTTCTGCTGTCGAACAAGGTTACTATAAGATTCCGAGGGATGCCGACGCCGCCGACATCGCGGAGCAGCTTAACGTCCCACGCTCCACGCTCAACTATCGCCTCCGGCAAGCCGAGGCCAAACTCGCCCGCCGCTATTTCGACACCCACTTTTGAGACCGTAGCTCTACCGACGATAGATGAGATAGCCGTTGACGATCGTCGATTTCGACCAGAAGAAGGAATTCCCGGAGTGTGACTCAGTTAGAACTCACGTCGGGACGGTCGGCCCACGACACAGCTGGCTCGAACATTCGACCATCGGTGTCGTCGGTATACGGCATCGATTCCGGTACTTCGACTAGTTCGAACATCAGGCCCCAGTCGGTTCGACAGAAGACGTAGGTCAGTCCGGCGGTTGGGCCATCGGCATTGGTCTGCGGTTCGTCGAGTATTTCGATATCGTCGCGGTCAGAAAGCACGTCAAGCACTGATTCGATCGATTCGACCTGGATTCCGAGATGGGTCGCACCGTTGTCGGCAAGCGTCGGAGGCGTCTCGTCCTGGTCTGGAGCATCCCACTCGAACAGTTCCAAATTCATCGCCGGGCCACAGCGCAGCATGGCGAGTTCGGCCGTGGCATCGGAGTGAACGTTCAGCCGACGCTCCATCGAATCGCCCTCGGAATCGCCGAATGGTCCTTTTCGGTACAGCTCTTCGCATCCCAGCGCCTCAACGAAGAAATCGACGGCTTCGTCGAGATTAGGAACGGTGATTGCAACGTGGTGGACGAACTCCGCGGTTGGAAGAGGTTCAGAATCGTTCACGTGAAGAAGGTCGGAACGGTTGGATAGTAATACTATTGGTCGGGGACTTCGAGAACAGCAGCATCAGTCCGCTTTAGCTACGCGAAAAATCGATGTGCCAACTGGCTACCAGCAGCCCAGTCGTGGGTATAACGGACTCATCTATCGGCGAACGACACCGTATCCACCATCCGGTCAACGAACGATTTAAACGACCCGCTGTCGCCGAACGGCCGGAGTGTGCGCCACACGAAGCGGGGCCGTAATAACGAGGTCGGTGGTTCCTCTAGCCGAGCTACGCGACCGAAGGCCTCACTCAGAACGGGGTCGGAATGGGCCCGTTGGATCAACCGGGTCATGTACCAGTTCGCCAGGGCAATACCCCTGGGTTTCGGTCCTGTAGTCTGAGGGAACTCGAAGTCACTTCCCACCGCAATCTGCCAAACATTGTCAATCAGGTCGGCAGTTCGGTCAAAGAAGCGGGGAGCCAAAGTATCTAACCCGCCATCGGCAAGCATATGGTGCAATATCACCGCGTCGAGGGCTGCAACCGACATTCCTTGTCCATAGACTGGGTTGAAGCTGGCGATTGCGTCCCCCGTGACCACCAATCCGTCGGGGAATGCTTCGAGCAACTCGTACCGGTGACGGAGGCTGGACGGATACGGATACTGTTCGATCTCTTCGGAAAGCAACGATTGGGAACGGAGACGATTCGCGATATCGGACACCGGTAGACTGTCGGCGAACTCGACAAGTTCGTTGGTCTCTGTCGGAGGAGTGTCGTCATGAATCCCTTGGAGAATTACCTCCCAACAACCGTCCTCAATAGGGACGAGCGCACCCCCGCGAGTCTGTGGGGCGTCAGGCGGAACCAATATCATCTGGTGGTTGTCAGGTGGGCGCTCGATTCGAACCGTACTGTATGTCACATCGATAGTCACCTCGTCCACCGGCGGCGTATCGTACCCATGGTCGGACAGCCACGTTGGAGTCCGACTCATCCGCCCGGTCGCATCGACGACCAAGTCAGCGGACAGTGTCAGTTCCTCGTTGCTGTCGTCGCGAAACTGAACGCCGGTCACCGTCTCCCCGTCGTCGGTCGTCAGGTAGTCGAGGAACTGGTGATTGTCACGGAGAGTAATTTCATCGATGGTTCGCGCTTGCTGGCGGACGACAGACTCGAACAGCGGTCGGCTCGCACAGTAGGTTAGATGGCTCTGTCGCGGGTGGGCGAGATATCCACCGCCGTTGTACTCCTGCAGTTCGATGCTAGTATCAACTTTCAGCCCGCCCTCTGCCAGGACAGTATCACAAAATCCAGGGAAAAGGTCTTCGAGGGTCGCTCGACCTGCCTCCAGCATAACGTGAGGGTGGGCAGTCTGGGGTGCTCCGTCCCGAACGACCGGCTCGTCGGGAAGCGAGTCGCGTTCGAGGACGACGACCTCCTGGAAGCCATCTGCCAGCACACGGGCCATACAGAGGCCGGCGACGCTTCCCCCCACGACTACCGCACGTTCACCGACGGTAGACACGCAGTCAGGTTCATAGCGGTCAATCGTTGCGAGAGTCATTACTGTTCACAGTCGTTCGTAGGAGCGTCCAACCAAGCCGATAGCGGGGTGCATACACGATATTTTAAGTTCGAACGACATGAGCAGAAAACATGCGATACCTCACAGTTCGTCTCCATGGGACGGAAAGTGGCGCTTTTCACCCGCTGGGGAAGCAACTCGCGGACGATCCGTCGATTCAACGTGAGGCGATACACCACATCGAGTTGTCAGATAATGGGAGGGTACTGACCCTCGCCGAAGCGAGTGGAGACCGTGAGCGCTATGAGAAACTGATGGCGGCAGCGCCATCAGTTCAGGATTTTCTCGTCTCCGGCAATCAGCGGTGGATTTCGATGAGTCAGTTCGAGGCCCAAGAACAGGTACAGAATCTCTTGGAGTTTCGCCAGGAATCGAACCTCATCATCAAGATGCCGATCAAGATAAACGTGGATGGGTCGCTCCGAATAACGTTCCTTGGCGCAGAGTCGGCGTTCCAGGAGCTATACGAGAATGCGAACCGATCGACGGGCCTAGACGCTGACATCGTCGGGACTGGTACGTACGACCCCGACACCGCGTCGTTTCTTCGAGTCCTGACGACCCGTCAGCAAGAAGTTCTCCAGGCTGCTGTTGAAGAGGGTTACTACAACAACCCACGGGAGACGACACACGACGAACTCGCGGACGAAATCGGTATCGCTCCGACGACTATCGGAGATCACCTCAGAGAGATAGAGTCGCGCGTCTTCGACACACTCGTCCGGTAACGCGACACCGACGATGGCAGGCTTACTGAGTAATGGCACTGTTGAATCGCGAGACGGTGACGTGATGAGTTGGTAGGTCAAAGAGAAGAAGCGGGAGAGGTGCGAATGGAATGAACAGTACCCCCTCGACTCTCGAAGAGCTAGTTGCGCTCGTCGGTACTGCCAAGCAAGCGCGGGGACAGTATCGAAAATCCAGTGAATTCTCTTATGAATCTTGCCACAGTATAAAACCAACTATAAAAATATAAATATAATTAAAGGTAGTGACTCGATAGAGCCACTCGTTTAGAACGATTACGAATTACATGAAGAGTTATAAGAATGTTTTTAACAAGTCTGGTCTGGAAATTTATTCATCCAGTAGATATATTAACCCGAAATAAGACAGGTCACGTATGACGACGAGCGACATACCACCAGGCCCGCGGAAACTGCCGTTGCTCGGAAATACCCATCAGTGGACACGCGACCCCTGTGACTTCCGGGAACAGTGTGCAGAACGATACGGGCCGGTCGTCAACTACGAGTTGATGGGCGTAAATGCCTACATGCTCACCGACCCGGACGAGGTCGAACGGGTGCTGGTAGAGCGGGAGCGTTTCCCGAAACATCAAGCCACTAATAAGCAGGTGCTGGATACGCTTGGCACCGGTCTCATCACCAACTCGGGGACAGAGTGGAAACGCGATCGCGAGACCATCCAACCGGCGTTCTACATGTCCGCGATCAAGCGCTACGCCGACATCATGGTCGATCGAACCGAGGAGCGCATGGGAACCTGGGACATCACAACCCCACTGGCGATGAAAGAGGAGATGCTGGTTCTCACGCTGGATATTCTCACGGATGCAATGTTCGGTTCGATCGATCTCAAATCCCACGAACTCTACAGAGTCGTAGAGGAGATGCTCGAACCGATAAAAACCCAGAATCAAGCGATTGAAATGGTCGCTCCCGACTGGGTACCACTGCCGTTTCTTGAGAGAGGCGAAAATGCCCTCGATGAAATCACCGAGCTAATCTACGATATCATCGACAGCCGACGAAAGAGTCAGGACAATGCAGACCGGAAGGATCTGGTCTCGATACTGTTGAAGGCCGGAATGAGCGACGAACAAATCCGAGACCAGATGCTCACATTCATCTTCGCCGGCTACCGGACGACCGCTTTTACACTGACCTACGTCTGGGATCTGCTGAGTCGCAATCCGGGGGCGAAAGCACGTCTCCATAAGGAACTCGATACTGTGCTCGATGGCGATTCGCCGACAGCTGAGGATCTCTCCGATCTCCAGTACACCGAACACGTAGTCCGCGAGACGCTACGTCTCTACCCGCCAGTCCACGAACTTCGACGGGAGCCAGTTTCGGACGAGGTAATCAATGGCTACACTATCCCCGAAGGCGAACTCATCGTTCTCCCGACGTGGGTCATGCATCGGGACGAACGGTTCTGGAACGCACCCACACAGTTCCGACCGGAACGGTGGGGCAATAAAAAACCGAGCGAGCGTCCGGCGTCCGCGTACTTCCCGTTCGGTGTGGGCCCCCGTCGTTGCATCGGGAAACAGTTCGCACTCATTGAGGCACAGCTCGTTGTGGCGACAATCGCACAGGAGTACACGTTTGAGCGGGGGTACGACGACCTCTCGATCTCTGCAGGCGTCGCGCTCCAACCGAAAGACACGGTTGAGATGATACCCCATACTAACAGCTGAATCTGTTTCGGTAATCTCGGATGAAAATTCTAGAACGACAGCAAGGAAGGCGAGAGAACGGCGTTTTATCGACTTTGAAACGGTTCGTTATCGACTGGAGAAGACGAGGTCAACGCCCGTCATCGGCCGAAGGGCGAGTTCTGGACGAACTTCTAGACTGTCGGTAGCCGCCGGGGCTAACTCGTACCGGAGCGACATCGTTGCCAACACGAGTTTTGCAAGCATGAGCGACAAACGTCGGGCCGGACAGTGTCGCGGGCCGCCGCCGAACGGGAAATACGCGAACGGATGGTGTTCGTTCTCACCAGCCCAACGAGTGGGGTCAAACGTCTCGGGATTTTCGAAGTTCCTGGAATCCCTGTGAATAGCCCATTGGGGGAGCCACACCTGAGCGCCGGGTTCAAGCTCGTACGGGCCCAACGAAACGCTATCACTTGTCTCCCGGAACATCGTATACAATGGAGGGTGAAGTCGCAACGCCTCTCTGAACACCTGCTCCGTGTACTGCAACTCCTGGATATCGGCTAGAGAAGCCGTCGTACCATCGACGACATCCCGAGCTTCCCGGTACAGCTTTGCCTGGACGTCGCTTCGAACGGCGATTTGATGGCTGGCGATGGCGAGACCAACGGCGAACGGCTCCATCGCACCGATCAACAGTACGCCGATTTCGTTACGGGCGATTGATTCACTGATCTTCGAGTCCGGGTTCTCGGACGGGTCGAGAAGCGATGAGAGGACTGGGTCGCTCGTTGGGTGTGTTTCATTCTGGATGTCGTCCAAAAATGTATCCAGATGGCGACGGGCCTTACGGTACCGTCGATCCGAGAACCTGGGTGCCCAGTCGGGTAATACCTCGTCGATTGCCACGTTCTTCGGCGAGAATCGCTGGCTAAACCCGCCAACCATTTCCGAGTACTGTGCGCCAGTTAGTGGACTCTCGACATCGAGAAGGAAATCACACGCGAGCCGAAGGCATAGTTCCCGAAACTCTTCGTGGACATTCCGAACCGCACCGTCGCCCCATCGGGCGAGAAACTCGTCAACGAGTCCCGTCAGGTGCCCTGTAGACGCCTGCATAGTGTCCCTCGACATAACAGGTTCCCACGCAGAACGAAGCCGAGATACCACCGATGCGTCGATTTCGCCATCGAAGTTGTCGATTCCGTAGCGAATGTGCTCTGGCTTCTGGTACTGGCCGTCGTGTGAGGTGAGGACTTCCTTGACGAGGCGTGGTTGGAGGACGACGTAAAGTGTCTTGGGTCCAGCGCTTGCACGCACGACTGGTGAAGAGTGGTCTCGGCACTGCTCTACGAAGTCAAGGGGCTTGATTGCCTGATGTGCGTTACCGATGATTGGAACGCCATCGAGACGAGATGGTGTCTGGCTCATTGAAAATCGGTCACGTGCTGAATGAATTACTGTAAATCATGTATTTAGGTCGTCAATCGCTCGTTTGGTGAGCGCTACAAGATTGCGATGTAATCGAGTTCTATCATGAGTCCGATTGACATGGCGACAAATGACACAATGTTGAGCACCTGGCTGTTGAGCGAACGTCGCTTCATCCGCTCGACATTCGTTGGCGTCGGTCGATTGTGCTTTATCCCCTTCATATCGTAGAGCGTGTCTTTCATGTCTTCCTCAATCCACCCCATCGTCCCCTTCACGAGCATGGGACCGATGGCAAACACGATGATACCCAAACTAATCGTCTCGGCGAATAGAATGTATCCACAAACCGCCGGAGCCCATCCCAAGCAAAACGCCAGGTTACCCCAACCAGTGACATACTGTCGGTCGTGGAGGACGCCATCGAACCACTCGAGATTGTACGCTAATCCCAGGAACGTCAGAAACATCACGAACGGAACGTACCAGATGGTCGTCCAGGAGGCGAGCACGACTGCTAGGCCGAAACCGGTCAGTATCATCAGTACTCCGACGGCGAACTGTATGTTCGAGTTGATGTCGAGATTGATGTCGTCTGCCGAGAGATCAACGGATTTCATCCCCTCGTCGTAGAACCACATATGCACCATAGCCACCATCCAGATTGTCCAATCCCACCCCTGATGAATGGAGGCGACGATGAGTCCAAGTGACATCGAAGCCATCGGATAGAACGTATAAGCCACGTATGGATTTATTATAGATTTATATATGCTATAGAAGGTACCATCATTCAGATCAGCGAACCTATCATATAATGATGACGTTGCCATGAACAGAGTAAATCAGTGATCAATATTCAATATTGTGTTGGTATATTCCAATACCTGGATCGACTCACAATATCTTCGAACACGACCGAGAATTTATTACCAGTTTCATGCCATAGCGAAGCGAAGAATTGCGAGACAGAAGCGGCCTATCGAGATATCAGTTTAGAAGCGTTCTGCCGCTCTTGAAGCTGTTTACCGTCCAGTAGATTTATTAGTTTGATATACGATAGGTGGGTTGAGAGATAAATGAAGCGCCGATCAAAGCTTATGATTACTAGCGTTGCTCTCGCTATCAGTGGTGTCGCTGCATTTGTACACCGGAAACGGAATAATCCCGCCCCGATTCCGTATGAACAGCGTTTCGCGCTCGAACTTCCACGTCTCCTAAACCAATCGCAATTGCAAGAATCGCTTTCGCCGGAATCCGATGAACACATCCTTGAAATCGGCCCTGGAACGGGCCGATATACGCTTCCCGTTGCACGACAACTCGACTCGGATGGGTCGTTGCACGTCCTCGATGTCCAACAGGAGATGCTTGACCACACGGTACAGCGAGCACGGGATGAGGGAGTCGATGGAATCACTGCAACCCATGCGGATGCAGAGCAGACTCCATATGCAGACGACGATTTCGATGCGGTGTATATGGTATCAACACTCGGAGAGATTCCAGACCAGGAGCAAGCACTCAGAGAGATATACCGCATTCTTCGACCGGGTGGGCGGCTCATCATAGGCGAATCAATCGACGATCCGGATGTGGTTCGATTGGGAACGCTTCGTGACCGATGTGAATCGACCGGCCTTGTGTTCGAAGAGTACGTCGGTAGACGGATTGGTTACTTCGCCCGCTTTAGAAAGCCAACGCAATAGACCCTATCTGAAGATCACCATCCAGTAAGAGAGAGTAATAGTCACGATAACCGATTCTGAGCAGTTTTACACGAAGGAACTCGTCGAATTCACGACCGAGGAACGTCGCGAGTATCTCGCCGACACCGTCAGAAGTTGCGACTAGTTGGGAGTAACACCCCGTTTTCGAAATCGTTTCTCCAGCAGAAGTCAATCCGCACTTAATCACCCTGCCGGGGCCCTGTTGAAATCCCGCAGGAGACTCAGAAGTAATTCTTTGCTCAGTAATGGGCGAACGTTCTTTCGAGGCTGATCCGAGACTAGTAGCGATAAAGAATTTTCGAGGCGACGCCACGGTCAGCGCGGTCGAATGCGACCTGCGGTCGGTTATTCGACCGAATCAGGACGCGTTCTTACACTTCTGTCGATACTGCTCGTACTCGCACTTTGCGCGCTCGTAGGCGAGTCTCTTCTTTGTGAGTTGCTTTTTACTCACCTTTCCTTTCTTGTATTTTTTTTTTTCACTTCTCATACTCGCACTTTGCGCGCTCGTATTTGCGCTTTTTCTTGTGCTTCTTGTCCTTCTTGTGCTTCTTGTCCTTCTTGTGCTTCTTGTCCTTCTTGTCACCTGGCCCCTTCGTAAACTTCAGAATATCGCCGTAGACAACCGCGTTACCCACCTGAGCAACCGCTTGGAACTCGTAGGTTGTGCAAGCCTTGAGGTTCGTCGCCGTCGCGCTGAATGGTCCGGGTTCGGTGAGGATCTGTTTGTCCGTAAACATCCACACCGACGTTCCTTTGACGCGGTAGAGGAAGTAGACGGAAACCTCCTCTGCATCGCGAAGCTTGAGCAGTTTGCCATTGAGCGTCGCGGTCGATCCGTTGACGTTGGTCGCCGGCTTCGTCTTGACTTTCAAATCATCCGGTGCCACTTTGGTGAATGAGAGCGTGGTTCCCAGGAACCGTTCGTCGTTCGCCACCATGACTGCCCGGAATTCGTACGTTTTTCCTGGTTCGAGGCCCGAAATTTCGGCGCTAAAGTCACCGGGTGCGTTGAGCGTCTGCGGCGCGGTGGTGTTCCACTCTTCCGTACCGAGTTCGCGCCACTCGAAGAACACGTCGACCGTGTCGAAGTCGCCGAGGTCAATCACTTCGCCGTTGAGCGTCGCCGTCGAACCGTTGACCTCCGTCGCCGGCTGTGTCTCGACGCTAGGGACATCGGGTTCGTCTTTGGTGAACGAAACGATGGTTCCTTCCTCACGCGTGCCATTAGCCACTACAACTGCCCGGAATTCGTACGTGCTGCCGGGTTCGAGGCCCGCGATCTCGGCGCTGAAGTCACCGGGCGCGTTGAGCGTCTGCGGCGCGGTGGTGTTCCACTCTTCCGTGCCGAGTTCGCGCCACTCGAAGAACACGTCAACCGTGTCGAAGTCACCGAGGTCGATCAACTCACCGTTGAGCGTCGCCGTCGAACCGTTGATCTCCGTCGCCATCTGAGTTTCAACGATGGGTGCACCAGGTTCGTCTTTGGTGAACGAGAGAATGGCCCCTTCGTCGCGCGTGCCATCGGCCACTGCAACCGCCCGGAATTCGTACGTTTTTCCTGGTTCGAGGCCCGAAATTTCGGCGCTAAAGTCACCGGGTGCGTTGAGCGTCTGCGGCGCGGTGGTGTTCCACTCTTCCGTACCGAGTTCGCGCCACTCGAAGAACACGTCAACCGTGTCGAAGTCACCGAGATCGAGCAGTTCGCCGTTGAGCGTCGCCGTCGAACCGTTGACTTCCGTCGCCGGCGACGTGATGACCTCTGGTACACCGGGCACCGTCTTGATAATGCGAAGCGTGGCTCCTTCCACCCGTTCGCCGTTCGCCAGCCCGACCGCCCGGAATTCGTACGTGTTTCCTGGTTCGAGGCCCGAAATCTCGGCGCTGAAGTCACCGGGCGCGTTGAGCGTCTGCGGTGCGGTGGTGTTCCACTCTTCCGCGCCGAGTTCGCGCCACTCGAAGAACACGTCAACCGTGTCGAAGTCACCGAGGTCGGTCAACTCACCGTTGAGCGTCGCCGTCGAACCGTTGACCTCCGTCGCCGGCGTTGTTACGACCTCAGGGACGGTCGGATCGCAACTAATGTCGAGCGTCGTGATATCGAGACCGATTGCGATATTGTCCGTCTCGAGCGAGTACGTTCCATCCGCGAGGTTCCCCCACGTCGCCGAACCACCGGCGGGAACCTCCATCGTCACCTCGTACGCATCGGGACCGGTGACGGTCACCATCACCGAGATATCGTTGGGGTTCGATACCGTGATCTCCCCTTCCTCATCTACACACGCCGAGTCCACTTGCAGGTCTACAAGATCGCAGTCGCATCCGGTCACCGTCGCCATCTGAAGATTGACGTCTGTTTGGGCGTACAAACAGCCGTCCACCGTTGCGTTGGTGAGCACGTTGATCCCCGTCTGGGCCAGCACGATCCCCGCAAAGTTCGCGTCCGTCCCGATTTCGACGCCGGCACCGCCGGCGACCACCCAGACGATGTTTTCGGGCTGCGCGCCACCTGCCAGATTGACGGTCACCCCGCTCGACACGGTGAGATCCCCTGCAATCTGGAAGATCCAGGTGTCGTCCGGGCCGCCATCAATGGTGATATCGTCGTCGATCAGGACGTCTGTACTCCAGTTGTAGACGCCCGGGGTGAGCGTCTCCCCACCGATATTGCCGCCGCCCAGCTCCGTGAAATCCGGCGGTACGCGGCCGTAGGCATCGGTGAACGCGGTTTCCATATCACTCACGGCCGTGGTCAATCTGGACGGAGTCGGCTCCGCATAATCGGCCGCGTACACCCGTCCGCCCACCTGCGTCGATGTCGAGTAGACGCCGGACTCATCCAGCGTCAAAGCAAACCCGGTTATGGCAGTCGATGCGATCGGACTCACGCCGATGTCCCCTGTCACGTCGGAATTGGGAACGCTCGATATCCCGGATTTTGCTAGGATCGAAAAGTCGCAGGCAGTCCCGAGATCGACCGGTGCTGGGCCTTCTAGTTGTTGGACTTGAAGCGCGTTCTGGTACGTGTCTTTCGGGTCACTATCTCCCTGGGCGAAACTCAGACCGCCGGCGAGGCCAGCTGTGAGTAGCCCAGTCGATGTAAGAACCGTTCTTCTGGATGGATTGGAATCCATATCCGGCTGGTCGTTAGTGGATGGTATTGTTTTTTGGAGCCTACTTCTATGAACTATCGGACATATTTCTTTTAGACATTCCCTGAACCCGATTGGAGATTCGATTTGGTCGCGCTCAACAATCGGATATCGCAATTGGTGTAGCGGTATACAGTTTATAGACGCACAATAGGCTGTATTCTCGAGGTATAGGAACTGTAGAGGGAAAATTCAACAAAAGTGGCGAAGTGCGGTTCACTGCCGCCTAAATCCATAATCAGAAGTGGATAGCACCACCACGACGCCATCGGGCGAGCCGATTTCGTTCGCGAGCCATTCGAGATCCGGTTTCGGAACTCGCGACGTGAACCAGTCGGCAACGAAAAGTTCCAAGCACCAACATGACGAGTCCACAATTCACCGCCAGCAAACGCGAAAGAAAAATAATGAGGTTCTGCCTCAATTTCCTAGTTTATCCTCCAATTAACCAAGGCTGCTGGAAGACTGTTTTCGGGAAAGAGACATGACTGACGCAAACGACCGAGATATCCTCACGCGCCGCCGCATGCTTCATCTCTCCGGAGTCGCCGCCGTCGGTTCGCTTGCCGGATGTACCAGTGACACCGAGGGAACGAAGAAAATACAGAGAAGACGAAAAACGGCCAGACGGACGGTACCGGAACGAAGAAATTCATGCCGGCAAAACAGCTCAGAGAGCGCCAGAAGAAGGGCGACGAAGTCGTCGGTCACGGAAGCACTGACCAGCCCTTCGCGCGAATTTCGAAGTCGGAGCTCGATGCCGTTCTCAAGCGGAACAAACAGTGGCTCATCGACAACGGCCTGAAAGGGTCTGACTTCATCGTCCACCCCGGCAACAACTTTGACAAAGCGGCGCTCGACGTCATTGGAAAGTACCACTACATGGGTGGCATGAACCAAGCAGGTCACATCAACACGACGGGGGTTCACGGCTTCGACCCGCTCGTCCTTCCGCGTACCATCAGCGAAGACTTGGAAATTTCGAAGAAAGTCGTCGATAGGGCGGCAGAAGGTCGCAACTGCGGCATTCTGAACTTCCACGACTTCGCCAACGACAACACGATAAACCCGTCGGAATACAAAAAGCTCCTCTCGTACATCGACGGCAAATCTGGCGTCGAGGTCATCACCTTCTCCGACCTCTGGAAGATGCGGACACAGGGCTGAACGTCGGTCGAAAAGGCCTGATCCTCAACTCACAGTATCATCGAGACGATGGCCAGTATGAGGAAGACGATGACGAGGTGCCGGGCAATCTCCATCGTCAATCCTGCGATACCGCGTGCGCCGACGACGTAGGCGAGGATGGCGAGCACGAAAAAGGCGATTGCCAATTCGAGAATCGCCATCGTCACCACCCCCTCAGCGTGAGACGCGCATTGCCATCCAGCTCTGTCGTCTGTACGGTATTTAGTGCCATCTCGTCGGGGAGGACGGCACTCATGTACTTTGTTAACACCTCGATAAAATAAGGAACGTAGTGTGAGGAAACGAGTGAACGTCGTCGAATAACGTCGAGAGCGAAGCATACAAATTGGGGATCAGAAGCCCCGTATCGCCCGCCTATGGTGTTTGAAACGGTACGAAACCATCTGAGAGAGATTTCCGGGTTTAATACCCCCTATACTAACTTATCCCACGTAGCGATATAGACGAACGCAAGCCATGACCGAACCAGTTCACGTTCTCTTCGTCGCTTCGCCCGCCGACGAAAGAGCAGTGGCTACGGTTCGAGAGCAACCGAACATCGTGGTCGAAACCGCGTCCAGCGCAGACGAGGCACACGAGCGACTCCATGCAATCGACTGCGTCGTCTGCACGCCGAACGTGCCGGACACAGATGCAGTCTCGTTTCTCCGAGACGTTCAGCGCTCCTCCCCATCCTGTCCCTGCCTCTTCGTTTCGGATGCAGGCGACAGCATGACCGAAGAAGTGCTCGACGGAAATGTCGCGTCGTGGGTACCGTCGACAGGTGGCGAGCGAGCACTGGCGAACCGAATCGCACACATCGCCGAGAACGTTCGCCACGAGCGACGACTGGCCACAGTACAGGAGTCGTTCGAGGCGTTGACCACCGCCGAAACCGAAGAAGTCGTCGCCGAGACGGCAGTCTCGGTACTCTCGGCCGATCTCGGTTACGACGTGGCAATCGTCGCCCGATACGACGCCGAATCGGGCACCCTCGAACCCATCACGTGGAACGGCGTCCCCGAACCCGACGGGCGACTGTTCGATTCCGACGACGGAATCGGTTGGACGACGTTCCTACAGAACCAGACCCAGCGAGAACGTCGGGACGAAGGCGCGATGGCGAACCAGTGGCTCGCGGTTCCACTCGGAAGATACGGCGTGTTGATTGCCGGACAAGGGACGAGAGACGACGAAACGACGCTGGTAGAGATGCTCGCGTCGAACGTCGAGGCGGCGTTCATCCGTCTCGACCGTGAACAGGAACTAGCGACGCGAGACGCCACGCTGTCGAACACGGAGGGAGTGCTCGAACGGACACAACGGCGCGAGTCGGTCGTCAGAGACGTCCTCAGCGCACTCGTCTGGGGAGATACGCGAACCGACATCGAAGAAGACATCTGTAAACGACTGACGGACGCAGACCCCTACCGATTCGCATGGATTGGGGAGTACGACGCCACGACTAACGAACTCGAACCCCGGACGTGGGTTGGCAACGAGAAGTCGTTCCTCGACGATCTCTCGGCGATAGCGAACGACGAGACAGCGGAGACAACAGCGCGGAAAGCAGTTCGAACGAGAAGCTCCGTCGTCGATGACGACCTTCTCGGCGAACCGCCGTACGAGTCGTGGCGACAGGAGGCACTCAAGCGAGGCTATCGGTCGGCGGTCAGCGTTCCATTCATCTACCGAGGGAGTATCTACGGCGTTCTGACGGTGTACGTCGATGACCACGACACCTTCGACGAGGCGGAGCAAAATCTTCTCGAAGACATCGGCGGCGCAATCGCCTACGGCATCAATGCGGTCGAGAGCAAGAAAGCGCTCGTCAGTGACAGCGCCGTCGAGTTGGAGTTTCGCATCACCGATCCACAGTTCACCGTCATCAAGTTTGTCCAGATGGTCGACTGTCGGTTCGAGTTCGAGAGCGTCATCCGTGAAACCGACGACACGCTCCGACTGTTTTTCACCACGGTCGGAACCACGCCGAGAGCAGTACTCTCGTTTTCCGACCAGTCGTTGGTCGTCAACGACATCAGACACATCACATCAGATGACTCGAAAGACCTCTTCGAATGTACCATCACCGGGTCGAACGTCATCTCGCTGTTGCTCGACCACGGTGCGATTCCGAAGGCCGCAATTGCGGAGGGGAGCGAAGCAAGACTGACCGTCGAACTGCCACAAACGGCGGACGTTCGTCGCTTCGTCGAAACGTTCCAGAACCAGTACACCAACACCGAACTCGTCGCACGGCGAAAACGAAATCGACCGGTGCAGACGGAACAGGATTTCCGAACGCAGTTACGACACCGACTCACCGACCGACAGTCGGAAGCCTTGGAGACCGCCTACTGGAGCGGGTTCTTCGAATGGCCGCGCGAGAGCAACGGACAGGAGATTGCGGAGTCGCTCGGCGTCTCGCAACCGACGTTCAATCGTCATCTCCGGGCGGCCGAGCGAAACCTACTCACCGAGTTGTTCGAAGACGAATGACACACCGCCGATTTATACATATTGAGTAGGCGTCGAAAATCGGCTACGAATCTAGCTACAACATCCATCAGTTGGCCGTTAATTATATAGTGTATAGATGAGCGGAGAACCCAACAATGCCACTAACCAGCCACAATCACCGGGGTTGGCGGAACCAACGCCGAACGTAACAGACGTGAGTGATGCAAGTATTGAGTCACAATCGATAGAGCGACAACTGTACGACATTGTCGCGGAAGTCTCACTCTCCGGTCCTGACCTTCTCCTCTCCTCTACGATTAGAGCCGCGCCGGACGTTACCATCAGAACTGAGCACCTGACGGGAACGACGCCGGAACAACTGTTCGTCTCCGTGTGTGGAGAACAGTTCGACACGTTCGAACGAGAGATACAACAAGACCACACGGTCGCCGACCCAGTGCTCATCGAGACGTACGACGGTCGTCGCGTGTACCGACTCGAATCGACAAGTAGCGTGCAACTCATCGCGCCACGGTGTCCCGAACTCGACGCACGAATTCTCGACGTGGAGAGCAACGAGGACGGATGGACCGTCCGAATGCAGATACCGACTCGGGACGCACTCGTCTCGTTCCGCGAATACTGCTTGGAAAACGACGTGACGTTCCGAGTGAACCAATTGGGGAACGCGACGAACCGCGAGGAAACCGACGTCGTCGGACTGACCGAGAAGCAGAAACGACTGCTCCGAATGGCGTTCGAATGCGGCTACTACGAGATTCCGCGTCGAATATCACAGAACGAACTCGCACGAGAACTCGACATTTCGACGTCGGCCATCTCACAGCGACTGCGTCGAGATACTGAGCAACTCATCGGGAGCACGTTGGCCGTCGAGAAGGAGCAATAAACCCCGTCGTAATTTAAAGCGTACACGTTCGAAGCCGTAGGTATTGGAGGGGATGTTGCATAGGCATCTTCGATGATGTCAGGGGATGCCACATGCCCGGTGGGTCGATGAACAAACTCGGCCACTGGGGAATCGTACTATTCGTGTTTGGGTTCGTCATTTTCGGTCTCGTCGCTCGGAACAAGATGCGAAGCGCGAAAATTATCACGGTAACAGGACTCCTGATGGGCGTTTCACCGGACGTTGACCTTCGAATCGCAGAGTTCGCACATCGAGGAATTACGCACACCGTCTGGGCGGGCCTCGTCGCTGGGTTCGCACTCGCTACACTCGCGTTCTGCTTCGAACCGCTGTCGCTCGCCGGAAAAAGCGAAGAAACGTTCTACGGATTTCTGACTGGGTTCCTCGGCGTCTGTTGCCATCTCGCCGGAGACATCATTACACCGATGGGTCTCAAACCCCTGTACCCGATTCTCACCCGTTCGCACACGTTCGACATCGTCTCCGCGCACAACCAGTTCGCAAACCTCCTCCTGTTCGTCGTCGGCGTACTGACGTTCCAAGCGACGATTCGTCACGCGCAACTCTCCGACCCCGTCCCGACACACGCCGCGGGATTCCATCGGTCTGATTTCGGCCTCGACGCCGACGTGGAGACCGACACTTGAAACGTGGCTACGAACTGCTGTGAGAAACATATTTTTTCTGATTATTTTCCAAATATTCGGTAGACTTAGAACAGAAATATTATGAATAGAAAATTATATATCAGGGCAGAATCGGAATGCTAGGTACGAACGTGGCAATGAACGGGAATAGGAAGGTAGAGCGCACTCCGTCCGCGATCGCGGACGAGCAGTTGGAAATATGTTCCAACTGCGGAAAGCGCGTCGAAACCAACGAGTGGCATCCCGTCGTCGCTACCGACGACACCAACGACTTTCGAATTCACGCCTTCTGTGGAACGACGTGCCGCGATTCGTGGGAGAAGTAACGTCGAAGCGCGGCGTCGCCAGCGTCGAAAGAGGACACCACATTTCCGGTGAAATTCAGGATGGCGAAAGTGTAGAACGCACGTAATTCGCTACGTTGCAGTTTCTGGGATTTGCGAACAATTTGCTGTTTCTGGGTTTGCAAACAATCTACTGTTTCCGGGATTCACGAGCCCGAGACGAGAACTTTCTTCACGACCTGTGGGTCTTCGAGCAGTCGATGCTCGGTGTAGCTCCCTTCGGCGCTCCCGCCGCTTTGGCGAGCCTGTTCGATGACGTCGAGGAACGCTTGTTCGCGGAGGAGGTCGCGCACGCGTCGCGTCGAAAGCGGGTCGCTGTCCATCTGCCGGCAGACCTGTTTGTACACTTTGTACACTCGACTCGTTCGGAATGCATCCACGTCGGGATTGTCGAGCGACAGAATGGCGAGCGCCTGAAGCGCGTACTTCGAGTGCGGAGTCGCTCCTCGAATGAGTTCCCGGAATCGGTCGTTCTCGGCGCGCTCGCGGGCTTTCTTGACGTACTCCTCCCGAACCCGATCAGCGCTCTCGGCCTGCGCAAGCTCGCCCGCGTAGCGCAGGATGTCGATTGCTTTTCGCGCGTCCCCGTGCTCCTGAGCGGCCTGTGCGGCAGCGAGCGGAATCGTTCCCGGTTCGAGGACGCCTTCCTTGAAAGCGTCACTACGAGCTTCCATAATCGAACGAAGTTGGTTGGCGTCGTATGGCGGGAAGACGAATTCACGCTCGCAGAGGCTGGATTTGACGCGCTCGTCCATCCTGTCTTTGTATTTGATTTTGTTGCTGATGCCGATGACGCCGAGTTTGCATCGCTTCAGCTTTCCGGCCTCGCCCGCACGCGAAAGTTGCATCAGAATGTCATCGTTCTCCAGTTTGTCGATTTCGTCGAGGATGATGACCACGACGTCGTACAGGTCGTCGAGAATCTGCCACAGTCGCTTGTAGTACGTAGAAGTCGAGATACCTTTGTCGGGAACCGAAACGTCCGTTTCCGAAGAGTTGGTCGTACTTGCGATAGTTTGGACGGCCTGCGTCTCGGTGCTGTCCTGCGCGCAGTCCACGTAGGCAACGCCGACGACGACGCCCTCCTCATTGGCTTCGTCCACGAGTCGGCGGGAGACGTGCTTCGCGCAGAGTGATTTCCCGGTGCCCGTCTTCCCATACAACAGCACGTTGCTCGGAGACTGGTTAAACAACGCGGGGTTCAACGCGTTGGCGAGGGCGGAAATCTCGTCGTCCCGACCCACGATGCGACCGTGGTCAGGAAGGTGATTGATTTCGAGGAGTTCCTTCTTCTCGAAGATGAGATCTTCCCGAGAGAAGAGTTCGTCCGAATCCACGTCGCTCATGGACACCACGTTTCCAGTGAAATATCTTTACTGTTGCGGGGCGAGAACGACGAGGAAAGGCGCACTAAAACGCGAGGAGGGCTGGAAGTTGCGAGAGCAATGGACGCGGTAAGGTCGGGAGGGGAGGGGAGGGGAAAGCTGTAGTTGCTGTAGTTGCTGTAGTTGTCGTGGTTACTATGACTATCCACTACTGCAGTACTACGGTCGTTCGACACAAATCGTGTCAATGACTCTCGCAGAGACACACACCACGTTTCCAGTGAAATGCGGTGAGAGGGAGGGGGTGGGGTTGGGAAGATGCGGGGAATTTTGCCGGAATATAATGAAACGCATATGTCATTTGTTCGGTTGGAACCGAATATCTTTTATACTTTATCTGTTTATAGTCCATTGGGTTAGTCAAAGACGGAAAGTTACCCGTGACGTATGTCACGGGTACCTGCACCGGAACTGGGGGTACTGGGGCTCTCGACCCATGTTTCACTGGAAACGTGGTGTGTCTTTCTCACTACGAACGTGGGTTTGTCATTTCGTGGTTCTCTTGCCTCGACGTCTTCCGCGCTTTCGTCGTCCTGCGGTTCTCTGGATGTTTATGCGGTTTGCCGGGTGTTTACGCGGTTCTCCGGATGGTTACTGTTCACCGTGAGTCCGCGTTCGTCGGTAATCTGGTCGTCTTCAGCGTTCTCTGGCACTCTCGGCTGTTGCCCGCGTCGTAGTGGCGCAACTCCACGTCACAATTTGTTCTCTCCCGCGACGACTCGGATTTCATGTTTCCAGTGGGGGACACCGTGTTTCCAGTGAGAATACTGCGTTTCCAATAACGGACACCATGTTTCCAGTGAGAAAACCGTGTTCCGATAACGAACACCGCATTTCCAGTGAACGAGCGGCGTTCGAACCCTTGGATCTGTAGCTCGGAAATCCACATCTGTAGCTTGGAAATCCACAGGAGAGAAGACGTATTTCACTGGAAATGCGGTGTGCTCGCTTCCCGCAATTCGGCTCTGTTTGTTTCTAGCATTCTGAGGGTTCTGTTTGTTTCTTACGTATTAATTTTATTATATGTTTTGCCATTCTGAGTTTTTGACACACAGATAGCATCGTCTCCGACTTAACAAATCTCTCCGATTATTTTATTAATGGTGTCAACGTCCCTCTATTCGGAAAATATTATAGCAAACATATTGGGATATTTATCCTATGTTCGTGAAGTATATAAAACCATCTTTTCATGCTCATCGGGCATCATTTATCCCCTTGAACCCCCATTTCATCTGCCCCCTCCCCACCCTCTCACCCCATTTCACTGGAAACGTGGTGTGTGTGTCTAAGAGATAATTGTCAACACACCTCATGCTTTCTCCGACAATTCTATTAACTGAGATACAAGCTAACGAGTGATGTGATAATACAGCTGGCTCCACCGACAGAATCAGCGTGCAGGTGATTGTCACGCTTTTACTGTGAACGTTCGTCGCGACGTGTCTCTATCTGCGGGGAATTTGCACCCGAGACATGCTGTCTGGCGAGGAGAACGCTGAGGATCCCGAGAACCGTTCCCGCGACTACGTCGGTTGCCCAATGGATTCCGAGGTACATCGTTGCGATGACGATGCTCGCCGCCGTTGGAATCGCAACGAGCGCCCATCCGGGATACACCTTGCGGGTTTGGTAGGCGAGCAAGGCGGTGCTGATCGACAGCGACGTGTGTAGGGAGGGGAAGACGTTCGTGTTCGCGTTCACTTCTCCGGTCAGAAGCTGGGATTGGGGATACGTCGAGTAGAGCAGTGAGTCTACCACGTCCGGAATCAGGTTCCGAGGACCGTAGGAGATGAACAGAATGTAACAGATCAGGCCCAATCCGTAGTTTACCGCGTACGCAACCGCAGTCTGTTTCAGCGGTTCGTCCTCCGGGAGCGCGAAGTAGGCGATGAAGGGAAACACGAGCAGGAAGATGTAGCCGTAGATGTACATGAACGAAAAGTACGCCGTTAGCTCCGGCGTCGCAAACGACTGGAGTTTACCGACGAAATCGCCCTCGATGGCATGAATCGTCCCCGTGATATTCCAGTCGATGAGCCACGAGAGTTCGGGACCGAACTCGCGTGCTACATTGTTCACTCCGAGAACGACAATCAGGAGACCGAGATGCGGATACACCGCTCCGAGACGCTCTCGAAACTGTTCGCGTGCGCGGACGATTCCTTCGAAGCCGACGAACAGCGCCGTCGCAACACCGAGTAGCAGTATTTCGCCGACGAGCACCACCCCCGCGATTTCGGCGAGGCTCACGCTGTCACCTGCTTATACGCAGTTTCTTGCTCACGCGCAGTTGCTAGCTCGGACGCGGGAGTTACCCGTTCGTACGCGGACTCCTGGTCGTGGATAGTGCGTTTGTCTCCTGTTCGTTCGCATCTCGGCGTGCTCATCTATCTTCCGTCACCGTCGGAGGAGTTTTCCGTCGTTCGTGTATCGATACCCTGCTTGCTTGAACGACTCTTTCGCCTTCGCTACATTTAGATTTCCGTTGCTCCCGTGGAAGGGGAGTTCTGGGTCAGACCCTGCCCACTGGAGTTCCTCTGCAATCGAATCGTGGCGGAAGAGCGGACTCGCCGCGGGTTCCGCGTAGCCGTCGAACACTTCTTTGACGAGAAATTCCTTGTCCAGCAACTGCGCCACTGCTCGTCGGAATCGGACGTTGCTGAACGGTGCTTTTCGAGCATTGAACCCGACGTGGTACATCGATTGGGACTTGCCGACGTGCAGTTGGACGTTCCGCGCGCGTCCGATGTCCCGCACTTCGTCCGCCGATACGCCGGTCGCGGTCGCGTCCGCTTCGTCGTTCAAGACGAGTTCGGTGGCCGCCGCCCCGGAGGGGACGACCATGAACCGCAACCGTTCGAAATCCGGCCTGCCAGCGTACCGTTCTACGTGTTTCGGCTCGGGTACGTGGTCGTCGTTGGCATCCAGCGTGTCGGAGCCGGTGTCGATGTGCCGGAGGAAATGTTTGTCGAACCGCTGTAACGTCAGCGATTTTCTGAGTTCCGCATTCTTGAACTGGAACGGGCCGCTTCCGACGGGTTGCATGTTGTCCCAGATGAGTGCTCTCGTGGTCGCCGAATCGCTTCCGAAGCCGACGATGTCGGCCTGCTTTCGCTTCGGTCGCCACACGTGCTTTGGCAGAATTGGCACCGAAAACGCCTGTGCGGCGACCTCCCGACTGCTGGTATCGAACTGAATGCGGGCCGTTCGGTCATCTATCGCAGTCGCCGATTCGATCAACGTGGATGCGTTCCGGAACCGGGGTGCGGGAACCGAGCTTTCGAGCGTCCCGAGCGCAGTGTCGGCGAGGAATCTGAACGTGAACGCCACGTCCTCCGCGGTGAGCGCGCCACCATCGTGCCACCAGAGGCCGTCCCGGAGGTGGACTTTCGCAACCGGTTTTCCCGTCTCGGCCCCCGTCCCCGGTGACTGCCATTCCCACGAGTGAGCCAACCACGGGCGAACCGTGCCGTCTATCCAGCGGCCGAGCGAGTCATACACCAGGTCAAGTATCGTTCCGTCGCTTCGGAATTCAGCGGCGAGCGGATTGAGATTCTCCGTCGGACGGGAGTCCTGTATCGTCATTCGGAGGGCGTTCTGCTTACTTCGTTTCCGAACCGACAGATAGCCGAGCGGAGAGTGGAGATGTCCGCCGTTTCCCCATCCGCCGACGGTGTCGGTTCGAGCGGCGCGAATCTCATCCGGAAACGCGACGACGGTAAACGGTTGGTCGCGGGCAATCGCGTGCTGTATCTTCCCGAGCGTTTTCGTTCGCTGACGGCCGCTCTGGCGTCGCTGGGTCGTCAGCAGTTCGTCCATGTCGAGGTTGGCGTATCCGAACGGATTTTGCCAGCCTGCTTCGGCGCCGAATCGCGAATGCAATAGCGTTCTGAGTGCGTCCGGGTCGTCCAATCCGGGATGGCACGTCACGTAGCATCCGAACGAGTGGTCGAGAAGCACGTCGCGGAGTAGCTCGACGCGCTCCATCGGAACGACTTGCGCCGCAATTCCGACCTGCTGGAGCCGTTTCGACAGAAATCGCGCGATGCGAATCGCCTTTGGGTCTGCGTCTGCCGGAAGCGTCTTAATCGAGAATGAGACCTGCGTCGGTCGGTCGCGGCTGACTATCGACCGTGCTTCCTCGATACAGCCACTTCCCAACGCCAGTCCGACCGCGGCAAGTAGCTCTCTCCGCCCCGTTTTCGTGACGCTCTCGGAGATGCGGGTGAGTGGTCGTCTCTGATTAGGTAACATGGTGGCTGGATTCGTCACGCGGACGGCGAGTGGCTTCGAGACGCCCGACCCGGAGGATGTCGGACGTGCGAAACGATGCGGTCGTTACTACTTGTCCCGATTCACGCTCGCCCTTTTATTATATAGCGCTTAACGATGCTTCCATTCGTTCCCTACTATGACTCCTGTCCACTGTTCCCATGGTAGCGAGACTGCCGCAAAATTAAGTATATTGTGTTGTATTTTCTCATATGTGTACCGGCAATTACCGTTTCAGGACGCTTTCACCGCGTCAGGACGTTATTATATCGTTCACAGAACGTTCAAACGGTATCTAAACGGCTTAGCCACGCGATAATAAAAAGTAGTCACGTATACTCTATGGTAAAGATGTCCGTCCGGAAGTTAATCCGCCTTGCCTTTGCTTCCCTCGTCGTCATCTCGGTTCTCGCTCTGGCGAACGGAGCTGCAAGCTCTTCAGTCGGACACACCGACCAGAAAATTCGTCAAGCAAACATCTCGACCGGGGCCGGCGATCAGGTTGCACCGAAAACGAACGATATCACGGTTATTGCGACCGACTCCAACACGTGGATGGGTAAGGCGGGCGATGGTCCTCGCGCTCGCGCCGAACTCGTCGCGTTCAATCCGAACGGCACGGTACTCTACTACAACGACTCGCACACGCGCTACTGGGACGTTGACCCGGTGAACGGAACCAGCGCGACCGTCGAGTACCTCTACGCCAACCACCTGAACAAGTCCGAGTGTGGTTCCGAAGTCTGCACCCGGAACGGAATCGAGCGCGTCAACCTCTCGACGGGAGAAGTGACTGACGTCTACAGTCGCATCACGCCCGGCAAACACTCCACTCGATGGCACGATGGCGACCGAATCAACGATTCGACCTACGCCATCGCCGACATCGCAAAAGACCGCGTCTTCGTCGTCAACACGACGACGGGACTCACCGAGTGGGTGTGGGAGGCGCAGAACGACTTCGAACCGACGAAAAGTGGCGGCGCGTTCCCAGAGGATTGGACGCACATCAACGACGTGGAAGTCCTCGAAGACGGTCGGCTGATGGTCAGCATCCGGAATCACGACCAAGTAGCCTTCCTCGACCGCGAGACGGGTCTCGTCAAAAACTGGACGCTCGGCACTGACGACGACCATGACATCATCTACGAACAGCACAACCCCGACTACATTCCCGAATCGCGCGGCGGCCCGGCGGTTCTCATCGGCGACTCCGAGAACAACCGCGTCGTCGAGTACCAGCGCGAAAACGGCGAGTGGAATCGGACGTGGATGTGGCAGGACTCCCAGATGCAGTGGCCTCGTGACGCCGACCGTCTGCCGAACGGCAACACGCTCATCACGGACTCGAACGGCAACCGCGTGTTCGAGGTGGACAAGCAGGGCGAAATCGTCTGGTCGATCGATATCGCGTTCCCCTACGAGGCGGAACGACTCGGCACGGGCGACGAGAGCGCGGGCGGTGAAAGCGCGAAGGCGCTCGGTCTCGGTTCGAAGGCCGATGGAGACGGTGGCGCGGTCGATAATGGTAAGCAAAACGGCCAGAAAGAAAGTATAGCTGGAAATATCTGGATACACATAAAGAAACTTGTCCCGGGGCGGTACATGAACGCCTTTATGTACGTCCTGCCCGCGTGGATGGGTCCAACCGAGGTGTTTGCCCTCCTCGCCCTCTGCTTGGGTTCGATTGCGTGGGCAACCATCGAATGGCGATGGTCGTCTCGGTCGCTCTCCATCCCGTGGACGGTACACGTCGAACGGAGACGATAACCATGCACGGGAAAACGGTCTGTCGATCGGTAATAAGGGGTGAAACCTGATGTCACACGGTGTCAACGAACGTCGCAGCTGGGATGTCTCTTCGAAACTGGTGGCGCTAGCCAGCAACGAATGGGCGTGGCTTGCAACGGCGATAGGTACTGGACTGTTCGTCCATTTCGTCTATCTCATCACCCACCCGTATCCAGCCTACGGCGCTGGGCTGTACCTCCAGATAGCGGAGGAAATCAGTGCCCACGGGTACGGCCTGCCCGAGCGAATTCCGCTGTACACGCAAGACGGCATTCCCTTCGGCTACCCGCCGTTGATGTACTACGTTTCGGCGGTGATAATGGACGTAACCGGAATCGGCCCGATTGCACTCAGCCGACTCCTGCCCGGATTCGTGACGGTGCTGTACCTCATTCCGTTCTACTACCTCGCGCGTGAGGTGCTGGACTCGACGCCCCGGGCCGGCTTTGCGACGGTCATCCTCGCAGTGACGCCGCCTGCACTCCAGTGGCATCTTTCGGCAGGTGGCGTCGTGCGTGCGCCGGCGTTCCTGTTCGCACTGACTGGTGCGTACACCGGTTTGCGTCTGTTTAAAACCGGCAAACGACGGTGGCTCGTCCCCTCGGTGGTACTGTTCGGAATGACGATTCTCACCCATCCGGTGTACACCGTCTTCTTCGGAACGACGTATCTCGTGATGTTCGCCTGCTTCAGTCGAACGCCTCGCGGACTCGTCCACGGGGCAATCGTCGCTGGCGGCGGCATCCTGCTGGCGTCGCCGTGGTGGCTCCAAATCGTCGCGACGCACGGTGCCGACATCTTCACCGCCGCGTCCGGAACCCACACCGGACTCGGTGGCGGTGTCGGCCGCCTGCTTCGCCAGTTCATCTATCCGCTCGACCCGGACATCCCGGTCGTCTTCTTCCTCGGGTCGTTCGCGGGCGCGGCGTATCTCGTCGCAAAGCGACGGTTCTTCCTGCCCGTGTGGCTGGTAGTGGCCGCGTTCATGCTCGGCAAAGTTCGGTTCCAGTTCCCTGCCGGAGCGATGATGATTTCCATCCTCGTCTTCGAAGTCGTCATCCCCCGCGTTAGGAACGTGGCGTCGCGGACGCAGTACTCTCGCTCGGCGCCCCTCGTTGCCGTCCTCGTCATCGGACTGGTCGTTTCGAGCGTCGGCGTCTCGTTCGCCGCGAGCGGTCTCAACTCCCATCACGACAGCACGACGCAACCGGCGTTCGTGGACGACAGCGACATGGCCGCGATGGAGTGGGCGCAGGAAAGCACCGCCTCGGACTCCGATTTCGTCGTCCTCGGCGACGCCGCCGAGTGGTTCCCGCTCATGACCGACCGGGCGATTCTCGTCGGCCCGTGGGGCGTCGAGTGGGAGGGGCACGAGAACTATGCCCATCATCTCGGCTTGTACAAGCGCATGTCGCGCTGTCCGGGCAAGGCTTGCCTGACGAAGAAGATGGTTTCTAACGACGTGAGCCCGGATTACGTCTACGTCCCGAAGGGCCACTACACGGTGCGCGGCATCGACGAGTACCAGAAACCGTGGATGCGCGACCATCTCATCGATTCCGACCGCTACAAACTCGTCTACGAGAATGAGGGCGCGATGGTGTTCCGCGTCGAGGAGCCGATGGAACCGGTTGAGGTTCCGGAGCACGGTCCACAGCCCGTGTGAGTGGTGCGACTCGTAGATTTGAAATCCGTAGCTATTTGTGCGGCGTAAATATCGGGAGTCCTTCGTCACGCGAACCTCATCGCGGAAGCACCGACCCCAGACGGTGAGGATGGCCGACTGACTTCCTACCGAATCACCACGCTCGGATCACAGGAAATTGAGACCGACATCCGCAACGTCACTGGAAACCGTCTCGACTAACTCTGTCGTCGTCTCGAAGTGACTCGGTAGCATGCACAGTCGCGCGCGGAATCGAGCGTGCGTGGTTTCCGCACGAAAGGAACCCTTTTGCCCGCTCCGAATGAGGTATGACTAATGTTCGGTACCAGCGGAATCCGCGGACCTGTTGGTGAAGTCGTCACGGGAGAACTCGCACTGGCGGTCGGGCGGGCGCTCGGTTCGACGGGCGCAGAGCGCGTCGTCGTCGGGCGTGACCCTCGCGATAGCGGTCGGTTCCTCGCAGACGCGCTCTCGGCGGGTCTGCGAGAGTGCGGCACCGACGTCGTGACCATCGGTCTCGCCGCGACGCCCACGGTCGCCCGGAGCGTCGAGTGGCAGGACGCCGACGCGGGCGTTTCGATTACCGCGTCGCACAACCCCGCGACGGACAACGGCATCAAACTCTGGAACCCCTCTGGACAGGCGTTCGACGCCGACCAGCGGGAGGAAATCACCCGTCAAATCGAAGCGGAGGATTTCGACCTCGCGGGCTGGGACGAAACCGGCGAAGAGACGGAGTGGAACGGCGCGCACGACCGGCACGTCGCAACCCTCGCCGAGGCGGTCGAACCCGCCGACCTTTCCGTGGTGGTCGATGTCGGAAACGGTGCGGGCGGGGTGACGGCAGACGCACTCTACGAACTCGGCTGTGACGTGGAGACGCTGAACGCCCAACCCGACGGGCGGTTCCCGGCGCGCCCGAGCGAACCGACCGCCGAAAACTGCCAGTCGCTCTGCGAGCACGTCGTGGCGACCGACGCAGACCTCGGTATCGCCCACGACGGCGACGCAGACCGCATGATGGCGGTGGACGAAACCGGCGAGTTCATCTCCGGCGACGTACTGCTAACGCTGTTCGCACGCCAGCGCGCGAGCGACGGCGAGATGATTGCGACCCCCGTGGACACCAGCCTCATCGTCGAGGATGTGCTGGCCGAGCAGGATGCGGACGTGGTTCGAACCCAAGTCGGTGACGTGTACGTCGCCGAGCGCGCGACCGAATCGGGCGTCGTCTTCGGCGGCGAGCAGTCCGGCGCGTGGATTTGGCCCGACCAAACCCTCTGTCCGGACGGCTCGCTCGCGGCGTGTCGTCTCGCGGAACTCGTCGCCGAAAACGATTCGCTCTCGCAACTCGCGGACGACGTCGGCGAGTATCCCATCCGCCGGAAGAACGTCGAAGTCGAGGACAAAGTCGGTCTGATGGCCGCCCTCGCGGAGGCGGTGACGGAGCGCTACGACGACGCCAACACCATCGACGGCGTCCGCGTCTCGCTGGACGAGGGCTGGTTCCTGATTCGCGCTAGCGGAACCGAGCCGCTGGTGCGCATCGCGGCAGAAGCCCGCGACCCTGACGCCGCGGACGACGTGTTTGCGACGGCCGATGCGTTCGTCGCCGACCACATGCCGTAGAATCCGGACTTCGTTTTTTTTTCTCTCGTCGCTACTGGTCAGTCGGTGGTGCCACTTTGCATGTCAGAAGGAATGGATGACAGTAGTCCCAGTCGGCGGTTACCACGGCGACGATGGGACGTTTCTTACTATATTCTCTAACTAGTAATAATTTATGGCTCGCTCAAAAACGACACTTTCAGACGATTTCACATGTCGTCGTATATTCCTTCCACGCAGGGGTGCTGTGGTCGCAGTTGAGAGCCTTCAACTATTAATGTATTCACAAATGTGGTTTATGACCTCTCTATCGAATCGCCTCGTTTTCGGGATAGCTGCGGGCTTAGCCCCCAGATAATAAAACCCGTTCCGAACCACTTTTCGACGATGACCAACTTCGATTGGAGCGCCCGTTATCTTTCCGTCGCCATCCTGAGCATCGTCGGCACCGTCGTCGTCTGGGTCGTCAACAGCGCACTCGTCCTTCCAATCGCATTCGCCACGGCCACCGCGTTCGCGATGCTGGCGCTGTTTCATGCGTGGCGACTCCACAATCGACCGCTCGTGTAAAAAGCACCCAACCGCCCGCGGCAGTCGGTGACTGCCACGCGCTTTTCGATTTCTACCGTGACGGTCGGTTATTCGGCCGTCACAGCTTCACCGTCACTCCGGTCATTCGACCGTCACGCTCTTCGCCAGATTTCGCGGCTTGTCGATTGGCCGTCCGAGGTTTCGGGCGGCGTAGTAGGACACCAATTGGAGTTGGACGTTCGCCAGCAGTCCCGACCAGACGGGGTGCGTGTCGGGAATTTCGATGAACGAGTTCGCGATGTCCGCCGACGGGTGGTTTGCGTTCGCCACCGCGACGATGGGTGCGCCGCGAGCCTGTGCCTCTTCGGCGTTCTGCAACGTCTTCTGATCGTTTTCGCCGTTGAACAGTGCGAACACCGGCGTATCCGGCGTTACCAGCGCCAGCGGACCGTGTTTCAGTTCGCCGGAGGCGAACCCTTCCGCATGTTCGTAGGTAATTTCTTTGAACTTCAGCGCGCCCTCCTTGGCGACGGCGTTGTTCAGCCCTCTGCCGATGAAGAAGAACGACTCGCTTCCAGTGTACCGACTGGCGATGCGCTTTGCCTCCGTCCCGTTGAGCACCTGCTCGACGTTTTCTGGCAGGGCTTCCAAGCTTCGCAGGAGGTCGGCTTTATCCTCCGGCGGGGTGGCCATCTCGATGTCCTCGGCGAGACGGATGGCGAGCATCGAGAGCGTTACTGCCTGCGAGGAGAACGTCTTCGTGGCGGCGACGCCGATTTCCGGCCCTGCTCGGATGAACAGCGCGTCGTCGGCCTCGCGAGACGCCGTCGAACCCATTACGTTCGTGACGGTGACGGTGCGTGCGCCCTGCGATTTGGCCTGTCTGAGCGCACCGAGCGTGTCCGCCGTCTCGCCGCTCTGTGTCACTGCGATGGCGAGCGTGTTTTCCGACACAGGGCCGGGGTTCGAATCGACGTACTCGCTAGCGCGGAACGCCTGCGCTCGAATCCCTGCTCGGGTGAGCATTTGCTGGCCATAGAGCGCAGCGTGGTAGGAGGTGCCACAGGCGACGAAGTGAACGTCGTCGATGTCGCTAAACGTCCCTTCCGGGAAGTCTTCGAGGTTGATTTCGCCGTCCTGCACGCGCCCCTCGATAGTGTTGGAGAGGGCGTTCGGTTGGGTGTTAATCTCCTTGAGCATGTAATGCTCGTAGCCCCCTTTTCCGGCGTCTTCCGGGTCCCAGTCGATGTGCTCGACGTCGCGGTTGACCATGTTTCCGTCGAGGTCGGTCATCGTGACGCCATTCGGTTCGAGGATAGCGATGTCGCCGTCTTCGAAGTAGACCACTCTGTCGGTGTGGTCGAGGAAGGCGGGCACGTCGCTTGCGAGGTAGTACTCGTCGTTGTCCAATCCAAGGATGAGCGGCGACCCCTGTCGCGCCGCGTAAATAGCGTGGACGCCATCCACGAGCGCCGCGACGGCGTAGCTCCCTTCGAGGTCACGGATGGTCTTTCGGAACGCACCTTCGATGCTGGATTCCTGTTCGAGATAGCGCTCGAAGAGGTGCGGGATAACCTCGGTGTCGGTGTCGCTCGTGAACTCGTGGCCTTCCGATTTGAGCCACTCCCTGAGCTCGGTATAGTTCTCGATGATGCCGTTGTGAACGACGGCGACGTTCTTGGTCTCGTTCGTGTGAGGGTGGGCGTTCTCGTCGGTCGGTGGACCGTGAGTGCTCCAGCGAGTGTGACCGATGCCGACGTTTCCTTTCGGAACGCCGCCGACGATAGCGTCTTTCAGCTCCGAAATCTGCCCGGAGCGTTTGTAGACGGAGATACCTGACCCATTTTGGATGGCCACACCAGCCGAATCGTAGCCTCGGTATTCGAGATTTTCGAGGCCAGTCACGAGCTTCGTGATAGCGTCACCTTCGCCGATGCGCGCGATGATTCCACACATCTACGTCTCCTCCGTTTGGACTGCGAACTGCTCGTACTGTGCCTTCGGGACGGTTCGCTCCGCCGTCGAGCGAGCCGTTCCGTAACGAGCCGCCGCGCGTCCATTTACTGTGGTTGGGTGGTTCATGGGTGTTTCCTGTAGCCGCGCCGTTCCGACTGCGGGAACGACGGCTGGCCCTTACCACGGTTATTCCACCCTAACCCCATTACTATAGACTGATTAAGGGGGTGCCTTAGCAGGGCTGTAAACCAAATCAGTGACCTCTCAGTACTGTTTCATTCTGTTTAAATGTAATTGGATATTCATATATGGGGGGATTGATGCTGGTCAGCGTTAGTGAAAATTGTGTTTTCTATCTGTGTTCAATCATCATTTTCCGATGGGGAACCGGTACTTCCCGGTTCCTGGCCATAGAGTATGACGATATTTTTCCGACCGATGTTTATTTTGCTGACCTGCTGTTTGTCTTCCATCTTCGACAGTAACCGGCTCACTTTCGACTTCGACCAGCCGGTTCTCTCGATGATTTCGCCCTGCGGGAGTCGGCCCCCGTTCTCGCGCAGTAGGTCGAGTACCCGGTCTGCATCGGTGACGACCTCGTTGATTTGGGTCTGTTTCGGTGCTGGTTCGCGTCGCTCCTTGTTGTCCAGCATCTCCGTGAACCAGTCGGTTCCGTTCCGCTGGAACAGCACTGCCCCGCCGATGAGGAGGCTGAGCAGAACCAGATACAACCCGCCCGCGACGACGGGACTCTTCGGATTCGTTCCGAACTGATGTTCGAACCCGTCGCTGAGTCCATCGTCGTCCGTGTCGCTGTCTTGCGGGTTCGTTCCGATTTCTATCTCTTTTCCGTCTTTCAACCCGTCGCCATCGCTGTCGGCATCTGTCGGGTCGGTTCCGTGCTTTTTCTCCTCTCCGTCGTCGAGTCCGTCGTCGTCGGTGTCCGCCTCGGTCGGGTTAGTCTGGGCTCCGAGTTCGTCCGCGTCGTTGAGTCCGTCCCCGTCCGTGTCGTTTTTCGTCGGGTCGGTGCTCGGGTCGCCGTTTAGTTCCGCGATGTCGGTCAGTCCGTCACCGTCGGTGTCCGCCGCGCTGGCGTTCGTCCCGTTTTCCTGCTCTTGTCCGTCGTTGAGTCCGTCGGAGTCGGTATCCGGTTGATTCGGATTCGTCCCCAGTTGTATCTCCTCGGCGTCGCGTAACCCGTCGCCGTCCGTATCGGGATTCGTCGCGTTCGTCTCGTAATCGACCACTTCCGCACGGTCTTTCAACCCGTCTCTGTCGGTGTCTTCGCTGGTGACGTTCGTCCCGAGATCGACTTCCTGTTGATTCGTCAGTTGGTCGCCGTCCTCGTCACCGGACTTCGCCATGGTGTATATCGGGACGGTCTTCTGCGAGAGCGAGGTACCTCCATTCTCGACGCTGACGACGGCGGTTTGCCTCCCACTGACGTTCGTCGAGGTGCTCGCAAAGCTGAAATTGACGATTCGAACCGAATTTTCGGCGAGCATTACCTCCTGACACGTCGCCACATTCGTCGTATTGTTCGTCGGTGAGTTGAAATTCGTACAGACCTCGTGACTCCCCGAGCGATTCCCTGTATATATCGTGACGCTGAGGTTGTGTGGCTCAGACTGCCAGAGGTACGTAACGTTCTCTCCAGTCTCGGCGACTCCTGCTCCCGCGTACGTGACAGCCTGTATAACGAGCTGACCACCCGACGGCGCCGCTACCGCGGGTGTCGCGCTGGCGAACAGAAGGAGGCACGTGCATATTATTACTATCCTGTTTGTCATTTTCCTTTCGAGGTCGAACTGCAGGTTTCGGAGAGTGAACCGTCCTGTGTTTGGTATCTCTGTAAGGAGTATTTTTCCTTTGGGGTTGAATTTCTATTGTATATATTTTTTGGATTTAATCGATTTCTTGTTGCCTGATGCGCCGAATCACGTCTTCGTTCGGCCGAAAATCCATCACAGACGCTCCCTACTGTATTTGACACCAATTCAATTTGACAGAACGAAAACAGTGTTTGCTCCCCTTATTAGTTCGCTACGAGGCGCGATTACGCGAGTCGCTGTCCAACTGTCAACGACCAGAACATTCCGAGAATGAGAAGCCCGATAGCACCCTGCGGGAGAAGAGCGAACGGTGCGAGACCGAGCGACGTTCCGGCGAGAACCGTCGCGCTGACGCCTGAAGCACCGAGGTAGTACCGTTCCCACCGAGTCGCCTCCTCCTCGACGTCTTCTTCCTCGTCGTCGGTCGTCGTCGGTTCGAGATAGCGGTACAGCGTCTCTGCCATCGGCATTTTCTGCACTGTTCCACGACTCTGGTCGTACTCGATGACGCCTTCCTCGTCGAGTTTCGGCAAGTGCGACTGGTAGAGAGGAATGTAGACGCGCTGGCGCTTGTCCGACGAGAGCGCCTGTACTGTCGTGTCGTTTTCCCACGCGGCCACCTGCTCTGCGACGTCCCGCATCGAAACCTGTCCGTCCGTGTCGTGGAGGTATCGAAGGACATTGCGTCGTCGCTCGTTCTGAAGAAGGTGATAAATCTGGTCTTCGTCCATCTCAACGGTCGTCTCCGCGGTCGTTATCTCGGATTGTTCCTCGACCTGTTGTGTCGTCGTGCTCATGCTTCGTGCTTACCGGGATGGATAATAAACCGGGAACCTACTCCCACGAGTTGCAGTCAGTTTTCAGTATTGTTCTCGCCAGTTCACCCATCTTTCAGACCGTTGTACCGAGTTTAATCGGGCGCTGTCTTGCGGTTTTTAATCTGCATATATTTTCATACTATATATTGGTTCTGAGTTATATAATTCTGACATCTGTTCACACACGGCGCTAAGGCTGTGTCACGTCCGCATGACTAATTGTCTCCTGACGTGTCTGTTTAGTACTCTTTCGACCGTGTGCTTATTTACCACGAAAACCCACCGTCGAAATACGGGTTTACGGGTACGAGCGGCTTAGCCACTGTATAATAAAGCCTACATGGATTCATGGGTAGAAGCGAGGCTCGCGTCCGACCGGACGATACGGGGAGCACACCTCCGAACCCCGGAACCGGTCGTCTCGGCGCCTGTTCGATGGCGTCGAGGAAAACGAACCACGGAGGAACATCACCCATGAACTCGACGATAGGCGACATCGACAGCCAGCAGGAGTACGCTGGAAGTGACGAGAACGACGTCAAGGACGGTCGAGACGCGACGATTTGCGTCGTCGGTCTCGGATACGTCGGACTTCCGTTGGCGGTCGGCTTCGACCAGGAGGGGTACAGCGTCGTCGGCTTCGACGTTGACGACGGAAAAGTCGAAACCCTTCGCGATGGCACTGACACGACGGGCGACCTCGGCGACGACGCAATCGCCGAGAGCGAAATCACGTACACGACCGACCCCGGCGAAATCGCTGAGGCGGATTACGTGATGATAACGGTTCCGACGCCCGTAGACCAGAACGAACAGCCCAACCTCGACTTCGTGGAGAGCGCCGGGCGCACCGTGGGCGAACACATGTCCCCCGGAACGACGGTCATCCTCGAATCGACCGTTTTCCCCGGCGCGACCCGCGACGTACTCGTTCCCGCGCTCGAAGCCGCCTCGGGACTGACCTGCGGCGAGGACTTCTACGTCGGCTACTCGCCCGAGCGCGCGACGCCGGGCGACCCCGAGCACGGACTGCGCGACGTGGTGAAAGTCGTCGGCGGAATGAACGACGAAGTCCGCGACGACATCGCCAACCTGTACGAGACGGTCATCGAGGCGGGCGTTCACAAGGCCGCGTCGATGGAAGTTGCGGAGGCGAGCAAAGTCGTGGAGAACGTCCAACGTGACCTGAATATCGCCCTCGTGAACGAACTGGCGATGGCCTTCGACAGCATGGACATGGACATCGACACCCGCGCCGTGCTCGAAGCGTCGGGCACGAAGTGGAACTTCCACAACTACCGCCCCGGTCTCGTCGGCGGACACTGCATCCCGGTTGACCCGTACTTCTTCATCCACCGCGCGAAGCAGTCCGGCTTCGCGCCGAACCTCATCGAGCAGAGCCGAGACGTGAACGAGGCGATGCCCGCCCACGTCTCCAACATGATGATTAAAGAACTGAACCGGGCGGGCAAGACGCTCCGAGACAGTCGCGTCCTCGTGCTCGGACTGACGTACAAGCCCAATGTGGCCGACATCCGCACCTCGAAAGTGGACGGCATCATCCGCCAACTCCACGAGTACGACATCGAGACCGTCGGCTACGACCCGAACGGGGACACCGACCTGATGCGCGACCAGTTCGGCATCTCGGTGCAGGAGGACGACGAATTCTCCTTCGAGGACTTCGACGGCATCGTCCTCGCCACGCCACACCGCGAGTTCTACGACCTCGACTTGGAGGAGATGGCGGGCCAGATGAACGAGAATCCCGCCTTCGTAGATGTGACCGGCGCATTCGAGGGCGAGGAAGTTACTGCGGCTGGCTTCGCTTACCGGAGGGTGTAGGATGTACGAAGGGCACACGATAGGCGTCGTCGTGCCCGCGTACAACGAAGAAGGGTTCGTCGGCGACGTCCTCGATTCGCTTCCCGACTTCGTAGACCGCGTCTACGCTGTAGACGACGCCTCAACAGACGGTACATGGGACGAGATTCGAACGCACGCCGCGGTCGAACGTGCGCCGCGTGCAGGCGTGAGTGACGACACCGACGGTCAGGTCGTCGCTATCCGCCACAATCAGAACCGCGGCGCAGGCGGTGCCATCAAAACCGGTTATCTCGCCGCCCGCGACGACGGTATCGACGTGACAGTGACGATAGACGCCGACGGTCAGATGGATCCCGACATGATGAGTCGATTTCTCGACCCCATCGTGGCGGGCGACGCCGACTACACGAAGGGCAACCGACTGTCGAACTCCGAGTTCCGCAGATCGATGCCTCCGTTCCGCCAACTGGGTAACTGGTTGCTCACCGGGCTGACCCGCATCGCTAGCGGCTACTGGGACGTGACCGACCCACAGAACGGCTACACGGCCATCTCGCTGTCGGCGCTCGAAGCCGTTGACCTCGAAGCGATGTACGAATACTACGGCTACTGCAACGACATCCTCGTGAAACTGAACGTGGCCGGAATGCGGGTCGCCGACGTGGACATGCCCGCGGTGTACGGCGAAGAAGAGAGTAGCATCGAGTACGACGACTACATCCCGAAAGTGTCGCTCATGCTCCTGAAAAACTTCCTCTGGCGACTCGGTTCGCGCTACCGCACGCATCCCCTCGGCGTCGCCTACGCGCTCGGCATTCTCAGCGTGTTTGCTGGCGTTCTGCACGGATTCCGTGCAGTCGGCTCGGTGCTCACCGGGTCGGACAGCGACGACGCACACAAGTCACTCACGTCGCTCATACTGGGCGTCGTCGGTATCCTCGCTGGTATCGTCCTCGACAGGAGGGAAAACCGATGAGGGTTTTCGTCACGATTCAGCATCCGGCACACGTCCACTTCTTCCGGAATGCGATTTCGGAACTGGAGAGCGAGGGCCACGAAGTGGACGTGTTCGCCCGTGAGAAGGAGATGGCGGTGGAACTGCTCCAGCGATACGACATCAGTCACGAAGTGCTGGCTGGCACCGCGTCGGGGCTATCGCAGTTGGCGCGGGTACAGGCGACCTACGAGGCGCGTCTGCTCCGGCGGGCATTCCAGCTAAAACCCGACGTGATAACCGCAATCGGCGGCGTCGCGGCGGCGCACGTCGCCAAACTCGTCGGCGCACGGAGCGCCATCTTCTACGATACGGAGCACGCGAAACTCATCCAGAACCTCGCGTTCCCGTTCGCCGACGCCGTCTACACGCCGGACTGCTACACGCGAAGCGTCGGACCGAAGCAGGTTCGATACCCCGGCTACCACGAACTCGCGTATCTCCACCCCGACCGATTCTCGCCCGACCCGAGCGTCGTCACCGACCTCGGCCTCGACCCGGAGGACACGTTCGTCGTCCTCAGACTCATCGAATGGGGCGCGTCACACGACGTGGGGCAGGGCGGCTTCGGCAACGTGCAGGACGTGGTCGAGCGACTCGAAGACGCGGGCGCGGAGGTGCTCATCACGTCCGAGCGGTCGCTCCCGTCGGCACTCGAATCGCGCAGGGCGACCGTCGAACCCCATCGCATGCACGACCTGCTGGCCTACGCCGACCTCTTCGTGGGCGAGGGCGCGACGATGGCGGCGGAGAGCGCCGTCCTCGGAACGCCCGCGATCTACGTCAACACGCTCACGATGGGCTACACGAACGAACTGGACGAGCGCTACGGCCTCCTCTTCAACTTCCAAGGGGACGACCGCCACGCGCTGGCGCTCGACAAAGCCGTCTCTATCCTCGAAGGCGACGACGACTGGGACGATCGGCGCGAGCGCCTGCTCGACGACAAGATCGATACGACCGACGTGATTTTGCGCGCGGTTACGGGCCGACCTCCTGACGAGGAGCGTCGAACCCGCAAACCGGATGCGGAGGTTTAAATACGATGATGGAACCACGACTCGATAAACGGAGACGATAACATGTTCGGACAAATGTCTGGCTGGCTGAAACAGCGGCGATTCGACGTTGACGCCGCGATTCTCGGCTTCGTAATCGCACTGGGTCTGTTCCCACTGCGATTTTTCGCCTCCCAGATTTACATCAAAACGATTCCAATCGTTCTCGGATTGGGCTGTGGTCTCTACCTCCTCGCGGTTCGCAACAGCCGCGAGTCGGCAGAGGTGTTCCCGGCCGTCTCACGCCCGGTCGCTCAGCTTCTTCCGAGCATCGTCTTCGTGACGACCGCCGCGATGGTCGGTGTCGCGCTGTACTCCGGCGAGCGCTCCCTGCTCTTTCACATCCTTTCCGGCGTCACAGGGACGCTCATCATGCTTCAGATCCTGTTCACTGACGACGAGGACTTCCTCCCCGGACTCCTGCTCACGCAGATTCTCGTCCTCGCGTTCGTCGTTCGATTCATGGCGGTGTACACGACACCGACGTACATCGGGATCGACATCTGGACGCACATGACCCAACTGGCACAGGGCGTCCTCGACCAGCACTCCCTCTCCGCGATGGAAGGGAACAAGCACATTGCCGCGCCGCTGTATCACCTGCTAGTCGCGTCTTCGGCGATGCTGTACGACGTGTCGCTCCGGAACGCGCTCTATCTTTCCCTCGGTATTGCGATGCCGATGCTCATCCTGTTCGTCTACGCGGCGACGAAACTGCTCGTTCCGGTGCGGTGGGCGGTGTTCGCCGCGATGCTCTATTCCATCGGCGACTACGTCATCGAGTGGGGTATCCACCTCATCCCGACGAGCCACGGACTGTTGTTCTTCGCCGGTATCCTCTACGCAATCCTGCGTATCATGCAGTTGGAGTACAACGCACGAGACTTCAGCCTGCTCGTGTTCCTCTCCATTGCCATCATCCTGACCCACCAGGTTTCGACGTTCATCATGCTCGTCTTCCTGTTCTCGGGGTTGGCAGCGCAGTTCGTCCTTCGACTCGGCATCTTCAAGACGACGGCTCGCAGACCCGGCGTCTACCGCAAAATCGAACCGGTCAACCTCGCGGGGTTGCTTGCGTTCGACCTCGGTCTCATCACGTTCATGTGGTCGTTCACGCCGTACAACGGGGATTCGTTCCTCGAAACCGTGCTGTTGTACCTCGGCCAGACGATGAAAGAGAGCTTCGGATTCCTGAACATCGTCACCAAGAACCCCGAACATATTACGCTCCCGCCACCGACGTTCATCGAGAAGGTGGCGACGTACATCGATACGATGGGATTCCTCATCCTGTTCGGGATGACCGTCGTCGGCTGTCTGTACGTCCTGCGGCGCAAGCGAATCTCGCACTCGGCGTTCACCCTGCTGTTCGCAACCGTCGTGATGACCGGGTTCACGCTCGGACTGCCGCTGTTCGGCATTCGTAACTTCATCCCGCAACGCTGGTTCGCGTTCCTCTACGCGCCGATGGCAATCCTCGCCGCGCTCGGCGTGGGATACCTCGTCAACAATCTCAATCGCAACGTCGTGGTGGCCACCCTACTCGTCGTCGCGCTCGCCTATCCGAGCGTGATGGTGATGTCTAGCCACGGAACGCTCGACAGCCCGGTCTTCCCCGGCGAGCAGGAGCGACTGACCTACACCGAACCCGAGATAGCCGCGGTGCACACCATTGCGACGATGACCGGGTCGCCGGACTCCTCGAACGTCCTTCCGCGGCAGGTGCTCCGCACCGACCACCCGTATCAGACGGTGTTCTCCAGATCGGGGGCGTATCCGGCGGACGCGGTCAACCTCTCGGTGAACGGTGGTGCGACTGACCATCCCATCACCGTCTACCGGGAGTATCAATCGACGGGCGCGCCCCAGTTCCGCCTCGTCAAGCAAATTAACGAGAGCGA
Organism: uncultured Haladaptatus sp.; assembly: GCA_964399275.1. GTDB lineage: Archaea > Halobacteriota > Halobacteria > Halobacteriales > Haladaptataceae > Haladaptatus. The sequence continues at coordinate 230 of CAYNQM010000002.1, read as the reverse complement.
GACCGCGAGTGTTCCGGTTCGGCGCAACGTCCGAAAACAGCAAGTCTGTCGCCCCGACCAGAGCGTGCTCTACACGAACGGCGACGTGACGATGTGTGCCAACCGGACGATATAAACCCTTTTCTTCTCACCCGGATGAGGATGAGTTATGCAAGAACAATGCGTCCTCGTGACCGGCGGTGCCGGATTTATCGGGTCGAACCTCGCCAACCACCTCGCCGAGGATAACG
>CAYNQM010000001.1:5640-134741 GCA_964399275.1 uncultured Haladaptatus sp. | reverse complement strand
TCGTGGGACGATCCGTGGCTGGGCTTCCGGTCATGCCCGCGATTCACAGGATACATTAGAATTCAGTGCACTTCGTGATATTACGCCCGAGGTGGAGGTATTCGACCTAACGGAGGCCGCTGAAGCATATGAACGTATGATGGAAAACGAGGTTCGGTTTCGAGCCGTGATTGAACCCTGAATTCGAATTCAGCATTGTATCGGTTTAGCTGTTTCACCAGCGACATTAATAGAACAGATTGAATTAGGGAGTTCCCACATCTTGTGCCGCTCATAGAGATTGAGATAGAAGCACGAGCGTGAAGAAATGAATACACGAAATCAGAGTCATGAGGCCAGCATGTGACCAGGATCGACTTCAGATTTTATCGACGGATGGGCATTCGGAGTCCATAGAGAATACAAAGGAGACCAATAATCTAGCATATCTTACCAGCAAACGAGAACGCGTTGCTCACCATCTCCCGTATACCCGGTGCAAATTGACCGATTACTCCAAGCCAACAAAGCTTCCGAGAAGGAGGACAGGAATCGACAGATGGACGGTAATTGCTGCTCAAAGAGTACATTAGTAGTTCTGCACTGAAGTGGGGTTCCGATGAGCGACATACAGTCAACCAGCCTTGGTAGACTAGCTGGGGTGCCAGCAGTACGTACTCATGGAATGCCTGTGTGGCAGCAGCGGTAGGTGCCACATGGGCACCGTAGAAGTATAGCGACGAGAAGCGGAACGTTAGCGTTGATAGTAGAACTCAACGACTTTGAAAACGGCCCAGATGGTGATGAAGATCGAGCTAATGAAGATCACATTCATCCAGAAGAGCGGCAGTGGCTGAGCGACCCCAAAAAGGTCAAGCCCAACGCTGATGAGCTTTCCAAGGGCCGAGTAGATGACTGGACCGATGAAGATCAATGCGAGCAGAGACGCACCAATTACTTCGAGAACGTTCCGAGTGTAGGGCTTTTTGAGTGACTGAACAACTGAGTTCATAATCATTACTACAACGGCATTGATAATATAGTTTCCTGAAATATTTTTGTTTATATAAATACACCGGTACAGAGTTTTCCGCTATTAGTCGACCACAATTAGTCAACGATAGATCTCAGTTCACGGCTCTATTGGGTGCCACATGGGCACCATACGGGGTTGCCAACAAAAGAGACACCAAGGTTTCGCTGAACACACGAGGGGCGGCAGTGAACAGCACTGCCAGACTGTTCACAAGAAGTCAGGTGGATTGCCCCTGAGCCGGTACAGAACAGTACGTTGGATGGATCACGACTGAGCAGTATGATAAAAATGAGTAGGCTAGCGCCCAGTGGACGGTCATCCGAGTACTAGCCGGAATGAGTCTGATCTCGTGGCGGTGGGACTGTCGAGAGAGTCCCGCCAGACTGCTGGCCGAATAGATATTAGACGTCGTCTAGCAAGTGAATTCTCGCATATTAGTATTTCATGCTAACCCACGTGGCCGGCTTCTCCACATTGCCACAGTTTAGTAGGAAATTTTTGACGAGAGCTGGACAATTCCCTTCACTATCACTGAATATCGCTATCTTCTGTTTGGGCTGGGATGACAGCTAAATAAAAAGGAAAATTCCGTTCGAAAATCTACTCCAAAGGGAATTTCCCTTAGCAGTAGATCGATTCGGCAACCTCGATAAGTGACGTCTTTAAGAGCGAGCCACTCACCGAATACCGCAGTTCATCATCCGACCACTGAAGGATCTGCTGTTCGCCGATGGTGGTATACGATCCGGAATGGCCAGCAATCGACACGGACTGCCCACCAGTTACGGGACGAGTCGCCGGCGTCTGCGTAACAACCATTGAGTCAGTACCATTCGAGTACATCAATGAGACTGATGCGTTGCCGTTCGACGTTGTGACCGTCACATTCTCGAGCGAATAGCCGTCTGGCACCGATGTTGGCTCGCGAATGGTGAAGTCTACTGCTTGCTGTGCTTCCTCAACAGAATCATAATTCGACGTCTGCGGCAGTTCGACATCGATTACTTTCGCGTCTTCTGGCGGTGTGAAGGTGAATCGCTCATCTGGAATCGACTTGTTGTAGGTCAGATTCGAATACGTCATCGTCGTCGTGGTCGTGTCATTCCCAACGGAGGTCGTCACCTGTGTTTTCACTGGGAACCAGTTGTCCTGATCGAGCCACACCGTCTGATTTGGCATCATCTCTTGCAGAGATTCGTTTTTCGGTTCCACCGTCACTTTGTACGTCTCCTGCCCGGAGACGGTTGCTTCGCCTTGATATTCAGCGGTGAACTCGTTGGAGAGTTGCTGAAAAGCTGCGGTGAGGTTCTGGATCATACCTGCGTTCTCGCCAGTCAGACTGAGATGGCGAGCGGTATTTGTTGACTCGTTGTACATCCAGAAGCCCGAGCCGTTCGAGACCATCACATCGCCTTCCATCGGTCCCTCCGTGTACTCATACCGAACATGGTTTGGCGGCTGCTGCCAGACATCTGCTTGCATTGTCTGGGTGCTGTTCGGTTGTTCCACCTCGATAGTCACCGTTCCGGTGACGCTCTCTACAGCAGTGTTATTTCCGAGGGCATGTTGTTCAATCGTCGACTCTGTTGGTGTTGAACTGTTTTGTGCTGGTGCTGTGTTCCCGATGCTTGCGTAGCCGCTTACTGAAACGGCGACGACGAGCGTAAGGAGGGCAAGTGCCAGCAGGGATTTTCGTCTAACCATACAGTTCAGAACTCCAACTCTAGTATAATGAATTTTTTCCTCTAGAAATGAAAAATGTGAATAGTCATCACGGTATGGATATAATCTGGATTTCTCAATTTCACGACCGGCGAAGCAGACACTACCGACTCGTGAAACTCCGACGCTGTTATACCGAATTTCTCAGTTGCTGTCCTTCACTCAAGATTAGGTGTCCCCACATCTGCTTAGTAAAACATGGAGCAGTGGGGTCGGACTTATCGATGTCGCCAATGATAGCTACGAGAATCCCGCAGACCGCCCGTATAGCGTCCTCATTGACAACCAGACTAAAGAACCGATAGCCTGTACCCCTCTCGGCAGTCGATTTTTGCTTAAATTATTAAGCGGAAATAAACCATTCCCGATACCCCCAGATCAATCTATCCGTAATCCGTGGTACGAATACTTCGTACACGGCAGCCGCATCGATAGTAGTATCGAGGAGTGGGCCGATCTGCTCCTCAACGAGTCGCTCTCATCACTCCTCGTAGCTGACGATGGAACGGAAGCCGCCGTACGCCATTTGTTCTTCGTCGAAGGGCATCTCTTCGTCGAAGTTGTCCGGATCCATCGTGGGATCGTCCATCACCTTTGCGTTCACTTCGTCGCGGTGCTCCCGAGACTCGAACACAATGAACGAGAACACGACCGATTCATCGTCCCCGGCTTCGGTGAGCCGGGGGAAGGTTCGCATTGACATGCCGCCCATGTCTGGCTCCATGTCGTCTCCCACCCCCTCGAAATATTCGAGGGCACCATGTTTGATCCACACCTGTCCAGCCTCGTTAGCCATTTCGCGGTACGTATCGAGGTTGTCAGTCGGGACCGGGAAGACGAATCCATCGACGTATCGTTCCATAACCTACGTATAAAGGACGGGAAAGAACTTGAACGTTTGTTTGACTTACCGAGATTTCTCCGTTGTAGATATTACTCTCCTGGGTTGACCAGTCAGACTCGCCGACGTTGAAAGGTACGATGGCAGGAGATAGCGCAGAGATTGCTCCTGATACACGCGCTCACTACGTCTATCGCTTGACGGGTTTGTGAGTGCTACGCTTATTTCTCCCGATTCAACATGACGAGAGCTGTTGCGATAACCACGAAGATAGCGACCTGAATGAGAATCGCTCTGGGACTAAGACTCAACAAGAATTCAATTGGCGTTCCTTCTGCCAGCCGCTGACCAAGCGGGGTCTCTGAAAAGTTGAAGATGAGGTTGAAAAGCAAATACGCCAATCGCGCGAGTAATACGATTCCGATAATCGCGATCACCCATTCAAAAGCCGTTTCAGTGCGTGAGTCAGATTCGTTCTTGCTCATTTGATGCGTAGTCGTTTTTCTTTAAGCATAGCTGTTGTGTGAACCTATCACTTTCTCTCTTGGGTCGCGCTCCCCCCACTAGATACTACCCTCTTTGTTAATATCACATTTATTATATTCTCGGATTGCATCAGAGAGTCCATTTTCTACTTCTTTGACGTACTGTGAGTTCGTTGAGAGAAGTACTTCACGGCTGCTGTCGAAAATGCAACCGATGACGGCACACTCGACGTATTCCCCTCCGAGGACGAAGACGATACCGAACCCGAAGAAGTACTTCCTAGACTAGGCAGTCGAAACAATTGAAGAGAAAAACTCGATCGTCTCATGAAACACGAAACCGAAGACAGTCTTAGCCCCTCTTTTCGAGAGGAAAGTTAGAGCGGATCGTTGTATTGGTCGGCTGGATCCTGTTGCTCATCGACAGCTTGTGTAAACAGACCTTCATCCAACTCCGCTTCGGATTCATCGCCAGTTTCCTGGGCAGATAACCCCAGTGAGAGAAGCTCTTCGACCGCTTGCTCTCGATTCAGAAAATCACCTTGTTCGACAAGGCGATCAATATCACTCTCGATGCGGTCAGGCAAGGCTATTTCAAGCGAGACCATAGACGCACTCTATTCTAGAGACAGATTAACTCTCGGGTTATTTTTTCGATGCGTAGTAGTGCTATCCCGGTTCTTGCTGTTTTCTATTCTTTTCTAGGGACAACCCCTAAATTCCATGAGTACAAAACAATCCGCAGCCCGTGACGCTGACGAGACGGCCCAGAAACGCGCACAAGGGGAACAATTTACCTCCGACGTCGATGCTCCCAGACTGATCGACGCCACCAACGAGAGCCACGAGAACCCCGATAACCACCAATACGTGGTCTCCATGGACGACGTGACTGAAGGACTAACGGCCTGCACCTGTCCGCACCACACCCACCGCAACGCATTCTGCGAACACATGGCCGCCGTCGAAACCGCAACTGACGACGGCACACTCGACGTATTCTCTTCAGAGGACGAAGACGATACCGAACCCGAAGACTGCGATGGCCTCAACGGCTTCCCGTGCTGGCCGTGCGTGAGAACAGGACGAAAGGAACTGCCGAACTAATCACTGCTTCAGCCTTTTTTATTGCCACTTCGGCGGGTGAGGCTGAGTGGCCAGAATCCCAAGTTAGCAATGATTGGCTCACCGTCATAGAAGAGAACTAGCCCATTTTCGCCGTTCAGCGCATCTATAAGTCGATTAGAGTGAAACAGACTCCCATAGAGAGAAGGACTATGGAACAACAAGTGCTGTTCATTCATGGTGCTGGAGGGTACGAAGAAGATGAAAAATTGGCAGTGAATCTACAGAATATATTGGGGGCTGCATACGAGGTGCAGTATCCACAGATGCCAAATGAAGATCACCTCGAATACGAAGCATGGAAACAGCGGGTCGTAACGGAACTTGCTGCGTTGGATGATGAGGTGATTCTTCTCGGACACTCTTTGGGCGGTTCGATTCTGTTAAAATGGCTTTCCGAGGAGAAGAGAGACATGCCTATCGCCGGTCTGTTTCTTATTGCAGTACCTTTTTGGGGTACCGAAGGGTGGGAAGTCAGTGAGTACGAATTGGAGGAAAACGTTGCGTCGAAGCTCCCGAATGAACTACCAGTGTTCTTTTACCACAGTCGAGACGATGAAATAGTACCGTTTTCCCACCTCGCGCTGTACGCACAAAAACTTCCGCAGGCAACTATTCGCGAGTGTGATACCGGAGGACATCAGTTCAACAACGATTTGTCTTCTGTTGCCCGGGACATCAAACGACTAGAAAAGAAGAACCCATAGAAAGATGAACAATTTGCTCATTCAAACTACGTCGACAATTGAACCAAAACCGCCGGTGTAGTATTATCCATAGCACGCCAAGTGACGTTCTCAGATAACACCGACCAGCGAACGCTGACGGAAAGCGCGCAATACAACAGAGGCAATCACTATCGCGCTGACTTGGACGGCCGACGAACACCACGGCTGGGAGCAATACAGTTGTGGTGAGTGCGGTGGGGCATTTCGTATCAATTGAATAGACAGTCACTGACCGACTCTCGTTTAAGTAGTTCTCGCGACAATAGTTAGATACGAGGAAGATTTTCGCGAGTTGCAGTGTTCTGCGCGAGTCTGTTCTATCGCCTTTGTTCGGATTGAGAGTGTGCGCTAATTAGCAGCACATACTAACGACGAACAATCTTCTCTTACATGGGCATCCGAAATCCATGGGAAAAGGCTTGAGGGAAGTGTTTTTCTCAGAATGATTTACTAGCTGCGTTCACTCATCGAGCGTCGAAAGATCACTCAAGTGTTCTGCAACTGTTTCCTCATTTACCGTCTCGTACCGGTTTGAATCGGTGTCGATGGTTGCAACACTGACGTCCGTCGCTGAGAGTTCATCGTCTTTCACGCTTTGTAGCGCCTGAAGAACGGCTTGGATGCCATCATCAAGCGATAGATCGGCCCGATACTGCTCTTCGAGAGCGGCTTGCAGGTCATCACCCTTCGCACCAATTGCAGTTGCTCTCCATTCGGACGCTGTTCCTGCCGGGGTTACTTCGAATAGTCGCGGTTCGCCCTCGTTGATGCCACCAATGAGAAGCCCGACACCAAATGGCCGTGTGCCGCCTTTCTGCGTATGTTCTTGAATATCATCACAGACAGCGGTAGTGAGCGTCTCGACACCAATTGGTTGATCATAGCGCCATTGCTCAACTTGTGCATGCTGACGTGCTTTGTCTACTAGTCGGCGAGCGTCAGCAGCATGGCCCGCAGATGCAATCCCAATGTGCGTGTCGGTCTTATGGAGCTTTTCGACCGAGGACGATTCCATCAACGGCGATCGAGTATTAATTTCGGCTGCGAGCACCACACCATCGGTCGTCTGAATGCCGATACTGGCACTACCCCGTTTGACCGCTTCGCGAGCGTATTCAACTTGATAGAGTCGACCATCCGGGGAGAAAATTGACGTGCCTCGATCATATGCCTGCTGTTGATTTTGTCCTTGCATAGTGTTGTATAGAGCGCTCGGCTCTCGTTGCTACCCATTAGTGAGGGTTTTGTAAAGGTGTTTTGTTGACTTGGCGAGAAAAATGATAAAAATGACGCCGTTTTCCCGTATTCCTGACTGCCCGTCGCGCTACCGTTGCGGGGTGCCTGCTGCCCGGCCGTTGAACAGTCAGTCAGCCAGCCAGAAACAGGGAGCCCACCCGGACGTGAACCATCCCGTCTTTCAAGTGAAGTTCAACAACACAGTCTGTAGCAACCAGCCTGACAGTCCACTAGTAACACACCGGAGTTTCGGAGTAAATCAGCAAGTGGTTCCCCCGATGATGAGTGCATCGGTACCCGTCTCAGCGACTTCTGCGTAGGTGTCTCCGCCGATGGTACGCCGACCGCCCCGGGCATCGATGTAGTTGGACAATAGCGCCAACGATACTTGAGAGGCGTAGAAGGAGATCAGAACTATTTGTTTCCTAAATGTACTAATTAATGTAATATTATCACTGACTTCAGGAGGCAGTAGCTCTCCAAATTTCATATATTATTCTACATCTATCAACAATAGTATCGCAGCATATTAAATAAGCTTAAGTTGTTTCAGAAATTATAACACAATCCATGACGAAGACAGGCTACATAACGAACCTGATCAAGAGCCAGCCACGACTTGTCAGTCTGCTCTTTACCGGTAGTCTCATCCTCTCACAAGGAGTAGTATCGATATTTAACGCGACTGCTCCAAATAGTGGCCCGTAACGACATTAGCTACTACTCACCATTCATTGCCGCTTTTTCCCGTAGTTGCGTGGCAGTTACCTCATTACTCCAGTACAGCGTTCCATCGACAAAGAGGGGAAACTGTTCCTGTTCGAAGAACGAATCTAATTCGGCTTCTGTAAGCGTATATGTTGCAAGTGAACCACTCGCCAGATACCGGCGGCCTTTGGATTCCAACACTGGCGTATGCATCGATCCAAGTTCGTAGCCAAATGCAGGTATTGTCTCAACTGTCAGTGAAAATTCTTTTCCATCTTCTGGTATGCCTGAAACATATACTGGCACACCACTTACACTCTGGCAGAGATTTACCCAGCCATCACCGACAGTCACATATCGAGAGTTCGTGGGGACTTGCTCGCGCACTAGCTCAATTGCTGCTTGCAACGGAAACCCAGCATTCAAAAAGAGTGCCATTGGCTCGCCGAGTTCTACCGCAGCCGTGTTCGCAATCGGTGAAATCGTGACGACACCACCACGACTCCCTCGCTCGATTAACGCTGCACCTTGTTCGTACGACTGGCACGCATTCAACAGAAACCCGACGACCTCAACGTCGAATGTGGCGGTGGTGACATCGAGATAGCCGTCACGACACTGCAGCCCATCCTCGTTGACGTGCCCGATAAAATGCAAGAAATCGACTGGTGTCTGCAGTACGTCACGGAGTTCTGCCCGCGTTAATTCGTAACTGACAGTGACATCGAATTCGAGCCAATCCCGCGTTCCATACAGCTCAGCGACGCGGTCTTCGGCCGCCATCGCTGAGTCGTTACACACGACGTGAACGCGGATTGGACGTTTCTCAGTGGAATGGTTCGATTCGAATCGCCGATGGAGTGCGTCCGTGTCTACTGCTGTCGCACGTAGTGGAAACCCGTCGCCGACCCACGCTTTCGTCCAACTGTCTGTCGAAGGAAGCTGAAACGTAGGTGTGTCGAGGTCGTCCCACTGAAGCCAATCGTCAGAACCCCCGTCGTCGCGCTCAAATTCGCTGACATCGGGACGGGAAATTCCGTCCGATGGTTCCGAACCACGGAAGAAGGATACTTGTTCGTCCGGCATGGGCGTGACATCGACAGCTTCTGACCGTGCCGAACAACGTACAATCGAGAGATCAGCCGCTGTAAACGGAAGCACTGTTGCGCTTTCTGCCTCTGGGGCAACGGTCATTGTCACCGGCCACGTCGGCGTGATTTTCTCGACCGCCGCCGTATCGATATCGAGATACGAGACGAGACGCTCCGCTAGCGGTTGTTCGTAGAGTGCAGCACAGTCAAGAGAGCGGTCATCCACCGTTTTCTCGAGAAGCGTCCGTTCGGCAAGTGGGATCTCATAAATGCCTTCCGTGCGAACGACACAGTCCAGTGTGAACACATGCTGTAGGAGGTCGCAAACGGCATCTGCAAAGGCATCGAAATCCTTCGGCAGTTGTTCGACGTGAGTTGGCGTTTCGATACGAGGCTGGTGGCCGATGCTGACAGACGCGCTCAAGTAGTACGCAAGTGGAGCAACCGGATAGACGTACTCCCATTCCGCGGGAACGATGATTTCGATACCGTTCGGTGTGTGCTGGCGCTGGATTACATCCGGGACGTGGGTGTTCGTACACGTCTCGTCCAATTTGAGCAGTGGTGGGTGGCCGCGCAGGGTCGGAAACGACCGTTCCGGTAGCGGTGTTTTGATTGCAGATCCAAAGTACGTGAGTGCCTCAGCGATACCAGTCGGTGTTGGTGGTGTCGCAATAGTGGCCGCCGGTTCGTCATGAAACGATCGCGCACCGATCGTCAACGTGAGTGGCGGTGTCGAATCCGATGTTTCCGCCTGATTTGCCGTGGTTGTTAGTTGGACACCGTCTGCGATCGATTCGATATGAGCTGGTTCGGGTACCCAAAGATAGAGTTTCATCGGTGTGGCAGTTAATTCGAGAAGATAGGGTGGCTCGTCGAGTTCGATCTGCGGTTGCTGGCTCGTGTCCGTGAGATATGTTCCGTCGGCACTGCGTACAATAACTGGTGCCGACTTCGGTATCGTAAGTTGGGTAGTCGAAATCGTGACTGCGGTTTCAATTGGAAAGAGAAACTCATCTGTAGTCGTTGGTGTCGGTGTCACCGCAGTTGCCGTTGGAAAGATAAAGCGAGAGGTATTGATGGGATCGTAGACGCTGAGTCCTGGTGTGTCGAGCGCGCTGAACTGAGGGATGAAATCTGGGTCTGAGGAGTCGTGAGACATTAGTGGATGATCATACTGTTCGGTGTGGCTCTTACAATGTCGTCCAAACTGTCGTCAAATCTTTGGCTGGAACATGCCAGCGTTGTTCCGGACGCTGGCGTTCGTGATGTCGAAGTTCGATACGAGCATCGAATAAGGAAGAGAGGGCTTGGACGACATCGGCGTTATCGGACACGGGAAGATGAAAGTGTGCCATGCCCCGATTACCTGTGATAAGTGCCGTAATCGTACGTAAAAACCGCTCAAGCTCGGTGCGATCGTGTTCTGTGACTAACAGTTCTAACGAATTGAACGAGAGGCGAAGTTGCGCTGGATCGAGACCATTCCGCGCATCCGTCGCAAAGAAGCTGATCGCCTCGACGAGTTCTTCGCGGAGTTCAGTTAATTCAGACAGTGATGTGGACGGGTTGACATCGACTGATGTCGCACTCGCTGGGAGCGAGCGATCATCGCGGCCCTGATTGATAACCCACACATCGGGATGATCTGCGGTGAGACAACCGGGTAAACAATACTCGACGTATCCCGGCTGAGCATCTGTAAATACAGAGATTCGTTTCCGGTTGTAAGTAGGATCGCCAAGCAGTCGTTGGCTTGCAAGACCCGTGACTTGGGGAGCCACATCACCAGTAACCAAGAGATTACTGCCATTCTCTTTCAAGTGGGCTAAGTAACGGGTTATCTTTCTCGGGGAATCGGCATCGTCTGGAGAAGGGCCATCCCGATAGAACGAAGTTAGTGTTGACATACTGCCAATCTTACCGTTGTGTTTACTAGCAATGTTTAAAGTTATTACTATTATGGAAAGAACAGATGTGAGGAAATGTGGAGACGATGAATTCGGGGTCTAAATAGCTCTGCCAATGAAGCTTACAGTTTATCCCGATTCAGAATCAGTGAGTCGGAGCTGTCCCTCAACTTCGTAGAGATGGCCCTTCATGTAGAGCCGTTCGATAATATCTTCGGCAGCAGCATGCTCAAGATCTGCTTTCTCATCGAGAATCGCATACGCTTGTTCATAGGTAAACTTACCGTCGCCCGAAGTGGCTGTCGCAAGTGCGTCAAGTGCTTCTTGTGCAAGTGGTGCGAGTGGCGATTCACCATTGGAAACCATCTATGTTAGGAGCTTCGAGTACTGGCCAAGTAAACCCTTGGACGAAGTGTTGTCTACCGATAACTACTGTAGCGCAACAAGGGGGAATGAGCACGCAGTGTGGGAGAATGGGTTAGGATTGGCACAGGCACCACACCGCTTGCTGGGGTACGATAACTGCGATCTAGTTGTGAGGCCCGATGGATAAAGTTGTGAGCCAACCAGAGTGAAAGTGAAACCAAACACAGTCGGGATACGGTGGCACCAGGTCTGTAAACTCCTTCTCGCAATACAAACAATGTGTCGTACAGAATACTACTCCTCTATGGATAGTGTCTTCTCCTGCAACGCGAGCGCCATAGAAGGGTGCATTGGAAGAATGGGACACTGGGATTGACTCTCAAACTCAGTGGTCGCTCCTCTCTTGCAGTGCAGCTGCAATCGCTTCGAGCTCTGCCTTCCGGAAGGGTTGTGTAGTCTGGTCTGGAGTATCATCATCCAGTTCGCCGATTTTACACAGGATACCAGCCCGCATCTGGGGTTTGGAGGGCAAATTGTGTGTGTCGATATCGTAACCGACAGTCGTACAGATTGCTGCTAGAGCTTCTTTCGTGAACGCTGTCGATTCAATCCGTTCGTATCTTCCGACGGCCTGTCGAATTTCGTTCCGGAGTTCGTTGACGGTTTGTGTCATAGGGACACTGGTGGTGGGAATCGTCCTGTAGGTTCTGGTTTCTACTGTGGTCGAGAGTTCCTCGTTTCTTTAAAAGAGGATGGTCGTAGCTTTCCCACAACTCATTTTCACGAGAGGTGGTCAAGAGGATCAAAAAGACCGACGTTAGTAGATAATACCAACACAAACGCCACGACCACCTCAGGAAGCGTGATACTCTGAGGGAACGACTGACGACAATATCTTATAGCGATTTGTGAGTCGGAGTTTCTGGTCGTGACCGCACTTTGGGTGGCAAATACGGTTGGAATGAGTGGCCTTCCGCGCATCGACAGCGCGAGGAATACATCCACTGGTGTTATCTACTGGTACCTCTGAGGGCACGTGTGACTACTCCGAAATCGTCGTTTGACGAAAATCCAGGATTAACAAGTAGTGGGTACCGAATCACCGTCGACAACGGCCGTGATTCGTTCTTTGCAATTTGTATCGAAGATCCCGATACTGAGACGGCGTGGATCATGTCGGATACTGTTCGGTCACTGGAGAAGATGCGGTGACTTACTGACAAACGGCCAGATTGTCGAATCCCTCGGTGAACAGTCCAGGTTTGCGGGGCTCTGAATCAGGCGGGCGGTGTTCGGCCCCGAATCGTGCAATTCATTCATCGCCAGTGAATCAGGGAGTCCTGCTATGAAAGTAGAGAACCAACGAGAGAGAGAGAAGAACGAATAAGCAATTTATTGACAGCGTGTGAAATCCGCCGATCTCCTTCCAGAGACAAACATACATTCCTCGACGAGTACCTCGCGATACAGGCCGCAATCGGCGACCGTACTCGATTCGAGATCGTCGGCGTCGTCGTCCATCTGTTCGATTTTCGGGCATGTTCCCTGATTTTTGTGGCGTGTTGCAGGGTATGTGCTTTTCTTCCTCCCGTGGAACTGTTTTTCTTTGCGTTTTCGATCAATCGACTCATTGACCGGCCGACGCACCCCTTGATTGTGAATCTCTATCGAATATATTCCTTAATCATGTCCCTACGCTGTAAATGCACTAATGAACATTAACATTATTAATCATAATATTTATTCCTCAGTTCTTGATGGTCATAGATGCAATGTTCGGAATACACGTATCCGCTGCAAGTCGACGGCACCGCTATCGAACCAGCATCCAAATATCACAGCTAGAAACACGAATCAGATGACAAATCGGCGCTACTACGGTTCGGTCGAGGAAGAATCACCTAGCAATTTGGCGATTCCCCAGCAGACTGAACAGCAGCCAACCGAGTCGAGGACTCGTGACGAAGATCAGGAGTTCTCATCGCTCAGAACGCGACTCGACTACAGAGAAGCCACGCGTTTCACCCATAGGTTCCAACAATGATGTCAAACAAGGACGTGACGACGACAAACGTCGAGAATCGTGCCGCCAAAGAGTTCCGCGATATGCTCAACTCACAAGATTACGTGTTCGCACCCGGCCTTTACCACGCGCTTGACGCCCGTCTCGCCGAAATGGCCGACCTCGACGCTGCGTATATGAGCGGCTACTCAACGGTGCTTGGTCAGTTCGGCTTCCCGGATTTGGAGATGGTGACGATGACCGAAATGGTTGAAAACGCGAAACGCATCGTCGAAGCCACCAATCTTCCCGTCATTGCGGACTGTGACACTGGATACGGTGGGATTCACAATGTGCGTCGTGCCGTCCGGGAATACGAAAAAGCGGGCGTTGCCGCCATCCACATCGAGGATCAGACGACACCGAAGCGTTGTGGACACATCGCCGGCAAGCAAATCGTCTCACGTGAAAAAGCTCGCGCTCGGTTCGAGGCCGCCGTCGATGCAAAGCAGTCGGAGGACACGGTGATCATCGCCCGCACCGACGCGTACGGGTCGTCGAATGGCGACTGGGAGGAACACCTGGAACGCGGTCGAATCTATGCGGACGCAGGCGTTGACATCGTCTGGCCGGAGATGCCCGACCCGAGCCGAGAGGATGCTATCGAGTACGCTGAAACGATCCACGAAACGCACCCCGATCTGAAACTCGCGTTCAACTACTCGTCATCATTCGCATGGTCGCAAGAAGACGACCCCCTTACGTTTCAGGAACTAGGTGACCTCGGTTACAAGTACCTCTTCATTACGTTGTTCGCCCTCCACTCGGGTGCACACAGCGTTTACGAGGACTTCAAGAAGCTAGCAGACAATGACGAGGAAGGGCAGTTTGACCTCGAACAGCGATACCTCGATCACCCGACCGAATCCCACCACGAACTCTCGTTCGTGAGTCGATATCAGGACATCGAAACGCAGTTCGATCCGGAGGCTCGCCGACGAATCGAGGAGTCGGAAGGGTACTCCAAGGACGAAGCGAACCCTATCACCTCTCAGCAGGAGGATGACTGAGATGAGCACACAGCGACGACACGACCGATCGTTCGTGCGAACGTTCTTCACCTCGCCGACAGCGGTGGAGGGAGAGAACGATTCCGCAAAGATGCTTCGGAGTGCGGCCCAGCTACGCGGGATGCAAGCTCCAGACGTCTGGGTTCCGGACAACGAAGATGCAACGGCCCCGTCGATGCGTGACGAGGGTGCCGAGAACATCGTCGAAGTGATTTCCGAACATGGTGCAAGCTTCCCCGGAGAAATCCACCCGCGTATCGTCTGGCACCGGAACAGTCCCGCCACCCGGTATCAGGGGTTCCAACATATACTGGACATCGCCGATCCCGAGAAAGGAGCCATCGAACACATCGACGGGTTCGTCGTTCCCGAAGTCGGCGGCATCGACGACTGGAAGAAGGCTGATGAGTTCTTTACTATCGTCGAAAACGAGTACGGGATCGAGGAGGGAAGCATCGCGATGTCGGTTATCATCGAGAGCGCGGCGGCCGAGTTGGCGATGGGCGATCTCCGCGAAGAGACGGGCAAACCCGATAACAACCTCGAACGCCTGTTCCTGCTCGTCGACGGCGAAGTCGACTACACGAAGGATATGCGCGCAATGACACCGTCCGGCGGATTACCACAGTGGGCGGAACTGCGCCACAACACGTCCCGCGGAGCGAGTGCCGCCGGTCTTATCGCCGTCGACGGTCCGTACGACGACATTCGCGACGTCGAAGGGTACCACGAACGAATGACCGACAATCAGGCCAAAGGGATGATCGGCATCTGGTCGTTGACCCCGGGACAAGTGGTCGAAGCGAATAAATCGCCGCTGCCGCCCCAGACCGGAACGTGGCTCATCGACGCGGGAGGACAGGAGGTTGAACTCGACGCGGAGGACGGCCTCCGGTTCTACGATGGCAATCGGATCGATCTCGAAGAAAGCGACGACGGGTACGTCCTTAGCGTTGACGGCGACGAACGCGAACTCGACGAAGACGAACTGCGCGAGGAGTTGTTGGATCTGACTGAATACCTCCCGAGCATGGACGATATTGTCGACTCGATGGAGGAGTTCGAGGCGGCAAAGGAATCCGGGAAGGGCGCCATCTCCATGACGCAGACGGCGACCATCGTTATCGACGGGATCGAAATCGAGATCGACAAAGACCGGATGTGGGACGAAGCGACCTATCAGGCCGCGATGACGCCGATCAATCTGTTCCAGGACGTGTACGAGAATCGACCGGATCAGCACGAAGAGTTGGCGGAACTGTACAGCGAAGGCATCGTCGAACGTGCAATGAACGTCGGCTGAACACCCTGCCCTAAACGGCGGGGCTCCTGTCTCCACCAACCGATAACGGGCGTCAATATGGTGCAGACGGAGCGGCTACTGACGAGGAGTTCCGGAGCAGAACGGATCTGTAAAAGTGTACAAACGCAAAATGATAATAAGACTGGAAAATTCCAGAGATCGTACCTCATGTACAAGATAGTTTGCGAAAGCTGTGGACAGATCGGATTCCATCCATCACGTATCGGAGCGGAATCGCGTGCGGAGTCTCACATGGACGAAACCAGTCACACGTGTACTATCGAGACGATGGAAACCACGTAGCTGGCCGCTTCGAAAAAGGATATGGTCGCCATTGGAGTCCCAGAACTAAGTCCGCCTCCGTAGGTCGGATTGTCAGCGATGCTAGAAGTCGTTGGCTTTCCATACCGACGGCACCTTGATATTTTTCACGATATACACGGAATAGACTCCATCAATACCTTCTAATCAACCGGGAGAGAACATTCAAATATGCCCTCCCAAGATACTCCTTCCACACAAAAACAGGCACTCGTAACCGCCCTTCAATGGGGCTTAGTCCAGACTTTCGTTCTTGATACACTTGGTCGTCTCCTCCGAAACTATTACCGTGCAACGACGGATGCCTTCTTTCCACCAAACGGAGTGACGTCGGTTCAATTCGCAGCCCCGTTGGGTCTCCTCGTCGGCGGCATCGGCGGATACCGCTGGGTAACGAGCGGCCGAACTGTGACATCAGCATCAGCACATCGAAATCGCGTTATCTTCGTCGGGTCGCTTCTTGCTGGTTGGGCGCTCGCCATCGTCCCGACAATGGCGTTCCAGTGGCTCCTTGGAGATCAGCTGTTTTCAATGCCATATTTCGTCCTTCCGACCCTGACAGCAGTCTTGGTCTTCGTTGGATCGTACCTGCTTGCATATCGAGTTGAGACCGAGTGGTACCGTCATCATCGAACACGACTTCTAGGCGCAGTTAAGGGGGCGTTTGCTGGACTACTGGTCGGCTTCATCGGTTTCATCGCGTACGGTGGGTATCTCGCTGCGACGCAGACCAACTACAGTCTCAGTGGTGGCCCGGGGATCGTCGCGGCCGTGTGTCTCGGTGCAATTGCCGGTTACATGCTAACCGACACGGAACGTGGCGGGGATCAATCTGCAGAGTTTGTCGTCCTCCTGATTGTATCTCTTCTCGCGTTCAGCCTAATGATGACTCTCGGGATGGTTGCATTCAATGCAGTCGGGGCGTCTCCATTCGGGTTTGGTTCGTCGTTCATGTGGCCCCATATCCCGCTCGTCTTGGCGCTCGGAGTGGCTAGTTACCTAGCGTACGGGATTCAGACAACATTCTACCGACGATTCGTTGGTCGATAGCCGACAAGTTTTCGGTTCTGTTGAAATGGTGGTTAGTATCCTATTTTGTACCTTTAGAAAAGGATACTGTCGTACGAAGCTGTCGCAACACCGCCCATTACCCGGTCACAGTGAGGACAAACAACGAGCCCGGACGATCCTCTTTTCGTTTCGCTTGTTTGAAGAAACCCGACCTCGTCATCCGTCGTGATCTGAGAATCACATTCAGGGCAACGGGCACTATCGATAACATTGAACGACATATGAGAAGCCCACGAAAGTAGAACAAATTATTGTTTCTATCTGATTGGCTCCGAACGTTTGTTTTGCGCGTCGAAGGACTCAGCAATCAGGATGTGACCCTCTTTTTCAAAGAGATCGAAGCATCCAGTTCCCCGAACGCGGTCGCTGGTGGGAGTGGTCGGTCGTCTCAACCTCCTTTTTTGCTGTGTGCCGAACCGACCCTAACTCCACCTACTCGCCGCGACGCTACTCAAGGAGGGGTACTGCATCTGCCCACATTTCCTGGAATTGGCGTTCAAACTCCTCGACGATATCGCGGTCGTTGACGGCGACCACGCCAATACGGTCTGCGGCAAGTTGTGGATGTGGAATATCGATCGTCGTCACCGTCTGGTCAACCACGTCGAAGGACACTGGAATCTCCGGGCGGGCTCTGAGTTGTACCTCCGCTGAGTGTGTTGTTGCCACTTCTATGAACGTCTCGGGGAGCGTTTCAAGAACTTGCTCGCTGACGAGCAACGAGACAGTGATGTCTGGCTGCGCCCCATCGAAGAATGCCTCAACTTCTCGGCTGAGTGTCTTCCAAGAGGCAGATTCGTACGGTGGCCCGACCGTAGCGTGAACCGACGCTGTTGCCGTTCGAATATGCTCTTGGAGGGCAGTCTGCATTTCTTCGCCGCCGAGTGTTCCAAGCCATATACTTCCGTCAGCCGGAATGGTCGGCAGGAGATTTGATCGAACCGACTCGGCAGCGTCACGGTACCGCGCCCATTTCTGTTGTAACTCAGCGGTACGTTCAGCGAGGAGCCTGTCAACGACCGTTGTCGGTTCGACGGCAGTGTATTGGGCAGGGTCAGTCGATTGTGTTTGGATGAGCTGACGGGCTTCGAGAGTATTGAGAACGTCGTAAATACGGCCTTTGGGAACGTCACTGGCTCTCGAAAGATCGGCCGCTGTCGCGGAACCGGTCACGAGCAATGTGCGATAAACCTGCTCTTCGTAGCTTGAGAGGCCGAGTTCATTGAGCTCTGTCATAGTGGTTTGGTAGGTGCTCGTTGATAGGTATCCGTGAGTGGTAAATATCTGTGGTTGACTCGCCGAGTAATACCGTGTGTCCACCATCTGCGTGTCTTGATGATCGACTAGAAATTGATCACAAGTGGCGGCTGATTTCAGAACGACCATAGCCAGTGTCGCAGTAGCAACCCGCATGCACCCATACGTGTTGCTCGCTGGCGCAATCGTTTCTGAACTCATCGGAACGACTGCCCTCAAGCTATCAGATGGCTTTTCGAATCCAATACCGAGTCTCGGTGTTATCCTCGGGTACGGGCTTGCATTCTATCTGGTTTCGCTAACTTTGGAGGATCTTCCAATCGGCGTTGTGTATGGGACATGGGCCGCTCTCGGTATCATCGGTGTCGCAGCTATCGGCGTCGTCGTCTTTGATGAAACCGTTGACCTGGCCGGTGCCGTCGGGATAATTCTCATCCTCGGCGGCGTATATTGTGTAAACGTCCTTTCTGAGATGTCCACTCATTAGACGGGTTGTCCACTCTCGTCAAACTGCCGTGTAAAGATGCCCATCGAACAGATCACTCTGCAATCTTGCCCCATCAGCGGTATCAACCGCTACCAACTGCGCGGAAACAGATCGTGTGCCAAGTCACGGAACGGACTCGTACACCCCAAAAACAGTGCTACCGTACTACTCCCAATCAAGAAGCGGCGTCGGGTGAAGGTCATTTTCCAGTATATTTCAGTTACATACCATAATGTTTTCCTTTTTACTATTTGCTGTTCATTCTGGGTAGTACCTGCATGAGACCTCTTCTGAGCACATCCGCTGTATTTAGCATGCGAGTTCTATCTGATAGACAGGTATTTCAACAGAGCAGTAATTTTGTAGGAAACAAACTGAGCTACCGTTGCATTGTTTTCCCTCAAACTCTTCGATTCGCTTTGTCAATCCCCATCGCGGAGAAGCTCCTGGCCATCGTCAGTCAAGCAGTAACGGCCACCGCCGATCGTCGTAATGTATTCGTCGTCGTGGAGTTGCGAGCATGCTTGATCTACGGCGATGGGATGTTCATCAATTCGATCGGCGATTTCTATGATGTGCAAGGGAGCGTCGAGCGAGAGTGCACGGAGAACGCTTCGTTTCATGCTCGCTATCTCGACTGTTCCCCTTGTACTTCGAGGAGTTCCTGGTAGCGGTCTCTGATAGTAACCTTACTGATGTGAACGGCATTGCTCACCGTTTCTTGTGTAAGGGCTTCGTTCGTCAAGTGGGTTGCAGCGTAAAGGGCAGCCCCTGCGAGTCCGGACGGACTTTTTCCACTGTGAACACCTTGTGCTTTCGCCGTTTCCAGAAGCTCACGTGCGACATGCTCAGCCTCGTCGCTCACGTCGAGTGTTGACGCGAATTGCGGAATGTATTGCACTGGGTCGGCCGGTTCAATTTCGAGACCAAGCTCCCGAGAGAT
Organism: uncultured Haladaptatus sp.; assembly: GCA_964399275.1. Lineage (GTDB taxonomy): Archaea > Halobacteriota > Halobacteria > Halobacteriales > Haladaptataceae > Haladaptatus. The sequence goes on along the minus strand of CAYNQM010000001.1, from coordinate 115,060 downwards.
GTATCGGTACGCACGGTGAATGGGTCGTTTCTCGACACGGCTGACGTTCGTGCACTCGGCCAAGGTGCGGGGCGATCCTAGCTGGCGGGCGGCCGCGTACAGACTAGCTGTCGCCATGCTCTCGATCGAGCGACCAGGAAGTAGTTCCTCCTCGACAGCGCGACGATAGAGCACACCCGCGGTCTCACGAACGTTTTTCGGGAGATCGAGGGAACTAGCCATCCGGTCGATTTCGCCGAGGGCTTGTTTGAGATTGCGTTCCTGTGCGTTTTTCGTCCGGAATCGTTCATCCCACGTACGGAGTCGCTGGAGTTGTGCTCGCCGATTCGAAGGGATCGGTCTTCCCTTTGCGTCCTTATCTTGCCACCCGATGGCCGTACTAAGTCCCTTGTCGTGCATGAGATGCGTGAGTGGTGCCCCTACTCGACTTCGATTTGCCGTTTCTTTGGAGTCAAATGCACGCCATTCTGGACCGCGGTCTACGGCGTCTTCATTGAGTACGATACCGCACTCCTCACACGCTGATTCACCGTGTTCCTCATCGTGGACTATCCGTCCGCTACATTCGGGACAAATTTCGTGCTTTTCATTGTTAGAATCATCATTCCTGGATTCACGTGTTCCGACGTGATTCTTTCGTTCAATGGATGTTTTGTTCATTGTTCCTGTTTCCTAGAGTAATCACGTTGCTCTGACCGAGTGTCTCTAGCATACTGCTGGTTGGAACCAAGGTAAAGAATCGGGGGAATCTCACGGTCTGAGAATTGGGCTGTAAAGAATATATGACGATGAAAACATTGGTGGGAAAATAAACACCGGTTTTCTATCGAAGCAAGTATTATATTTCAGTTCAAGTATTCCATATAATAGCATATCACATACATTACTGCGGAGTTGTATTCGAACGACGTGTAGATTCTCGGAAACACCGCACCCAAAATCACGATTCTCAATAAGCCTCGTGAAAAATCCAGAGCGTCAACCGACTCGGGGTCATGCCTCGTGGCATCCGCCTCGCAATTCGTGAAATCTAGCGGTCGATCTCAGAATTACTAGACACAGCGAACTCAGGCGGAGCAAATCAACCCCGATTAACTCGACCGAACCACCTTCGGTCGGTTGATTCGATGACACTCAGTACGCAAGTCCGCTATTCACGAATCGTACGTGGAGAAGTCGGTTACGACTCGAACTGGCGTCGGTAACGTGTGGAACGTACCAGTTGTCTCGGTTATAGTCGTTCCGTACGGTTTGAACGCTTTCGTAAACTCAACGTCCCCGATTTTACCGAACGAAGCGGCCGTTGTGCTGGTAAAAACGGAATGAAGGTGTGGAAACAGTGACTGGGTTTGATGCCACGGTGTGGAGACGTCCTTCCAGGGACGAAGTCCCTGTTCGAAATTATGATGAACTCACTGAGATACGCGCTCATCGTACTGCTCGCCAGCAGTTTGCTCGTCACCGCGGCAGCCGGGACGACTGCTGGCCGCGACCGAGCGGCGACAGACTCGAAGTATAGTTCACAACAGATGCAATCGCCTGTGACCCAACTCGACCAGCTAACCCGCTCGCAACTGAGGAAGATGTCGTGTAGCGAACTGCGTACGACGTACCAACGCGGAGTGCAAGCGGTTGAAAACAGCGACCTCCCACCTGAGCGGAAACGGAGCCTCGTCCAGCGAGGAACGTTCGTCTACAACATGTACAAGTTCCGAAAGGGTTGCTAAAAGAACCCCTCGTTTTCGTCGGCACTGTTCCGATAGCAGTCGAACACGGAGGAGGCCCCAGCGGTTAAGACGACTGCAATCGAGACACACGATATGTGGCCATGGGGGCATTTAGCGGTGGGATACCTTGCGTACTCGGGATTCCGACGGCTGTGGACGAACTGTCCGCCGACCAGTTTCGAGACGCTGTCGCTCGCCGTTGGAACGCAGTTTCCGGACTTGGTGGATAAGCCCCTCGCATGGGGACTCAACGTTCTGCCGACGGGACGGTCGCTCGCGCACTCGCTGTTGACGGTGAGTCTACTGCTCGCCGTTACGTATCGATACTGTCGGCGAAAGGGGATTCAGAACCTTTGGATCGCTTTCGCCGTCGGATACCTCACGCATCCGTTCGCTGACGTGCTGCAACCGATGATAGCTGGAGAGTACGAGAGCGTTACGTTTCTTCTGTGGCCGATACTTGAATTGCCAGCGAAGCAACCGGTGACTCTGTCGTCTAGCGTTCCGGGATTTTTCCTCTTCGAGTTGTCTCTCGTCGTCGTGGCTCTCGTCGTCTGGGTGTTCGACGGGATGCCGGGACTCGATTCATTGCGCTCATCCAGTTCCGTCTTTCACCGGGAACAACACTGATCGGCGTTCGTGGTGGCCGGATTCTCGGCCGCGCCGACCGGCCCCAACCTTTAGTTACGTCATCAGCGTAGCAGGCTACGACCTGTCTCACAGAATGAAAACTGTCGGGTGGGGGACGATAGCTGTCCAGTGGCGTCGTCGCGTGACGCTCGTCCGCAGTCAGTACCGAGACGGAGTCGGCAACCATGATAGATAAATCGACAGCGTGGCTGTTGCTTCCGAAACCTGTTCGTCGGTTTCCCGCCGACCTCGCGTTCGTCGTGGCGCTCGTCATTCTGGCGTGCGGCGTCGTACTCGCAGGAGGTGGAGTTTGGACGCCATTCCGGTTGGTTTTCGGCTTCCTGTTTCTGTTCTTCCTTCCGGGATACGCCGTGGTCGCGGCACTTTTCCCCGAAACCGCCAGGGAGTCGCGAACGGACGACGGTCGGTCGGACGAAGCCGATGCGATTGGTCGTGTCAGCTTCTCCCGACGTATAGACGGCGTCGAGCGCCTCACGTTGTCCGTCGCGGCCAGTTTCGCCATCGCTCCGCTCGTCGGGTACCTCGCCAGTTACTCGCCGTGGGGACTCACCGTGGGTACTGCACTCCTCAGTGTCGGTAGCGTCATCGTCATCTCTGCCGTCGTCGCGGCGGTTCGGCGCTGGTCGCTCCCCGAGTCGGAGCGGTTCTCGGTTCCGTACCGGGAGGGCTACGCGAGGGTGAAACAGAACGTCTCGAAGGATACCCTCTTTCGACCGCTCAACGTCGTTCTCGTCGTGAGCCTCGTCGTCGCCTCTGCGGGCGTCGTCTACACGACGACGCCGCGTAGCGACGAACAGTTCACCGAGTTCTATCTCGCCACGGAGAACGAAACCGGTCACATGGTCACGGCAGACTATCCACGGAACTTCACGACCGGCCAAGCGAAGTCGCTCCACGTCGGCGTCCAGAACAACGAATACGAACCGACGAATTACACGGTCGTCGTCCTCCTGCAACGGGTGTCCGAGCGGAACGGGTCGGCCACCGTCACTGCCGAGCGACGGCTCGACCAGTTCAGTATGGAGGTCGAACATGGCGAATCGGCCGTCCGAAACCGGAGCATCGAACCGACGATGGCTGGCGACCGACTGCGACTCGTTTTCCTCCTGTACCGCGGCGCACCGCCGCCGTCACCGTCGATGGAGAACGCGTACCGACGGACGCATCTCTGGGTCGATGTCGATAACTGAAGGGGTTACTCCATCTTCTGACGTACGAGTCGCCGAACCGACTCCTGAATCGAGTGCGTCGGTTCCCACCCCAACTCCGACTTAGTGGTCGTGATGTCCACTTGGAAGTCGTCGGTCAGCGTCTCGTTGTCGCGCGGATTCTCGACCAGTTCGATGGCAGGCTCGGTTCCGGTTTCGGTTTCGACCGTCCGCTGGACGAATTCGGCCAGTTCCAGTACGCTCAACTGCGTCCCGCCTGCGATTTCGTAGCCTCGCGCACCCGTCCGTCCCTCGGCGAGTTCGTCCAACAACTGTTCCGTGCTTCGGAGGTACGCGTCCGCGATGTCGTGGATGTGGACGTAGTCGCGCGTCTGCGACCCCGGTTCGTAGACGGGAAGCGACTCACCGGACAGCGCCCGGTTGACGAAGAAGTTGGTGACTGTCGATTTCGACATTCGTTTCCCGTTCACCGTGTACTCCCCGTATACGTTCGATTTCAGGAAGAGGTGCGCGGGAAAACTGTCTCTGGCGAACGTTTCGATGGCACGCTCGCCGAGCACCTTCATCAATCCGTATCGGTTCATCGGTTCTCGCGGAGAATCGACCGTAATCGGCATCGTCTCCGGCGTGCCGAGGACGGCCATGCTGAACGGAAACACGACGGCTGCCCCCGTCTTCAGGCAGTACCACCCGACGTTGTTCGTCCCCTGCACGTTGACTTCGTACGCGAGCGTCGGGTTCTCCTCGCAATTGTTCACGCCGCTTATCGCGGCGAGGTGGACGACGATGTCGGCACCGTCGAGTGCGGCCTCTAACCGAATGCGGTCGCGAACGTCCACGTGTTCGAAGATGGGGTCGTCTATCACGTCATTCCGCCCGGTGTGCGAGAGTGCTCGGACGTTCCACTCCGGGTGGGCGGTTCGCAGTGCATCGACGACGCGGGTTCCGACGTACCCCGTCGCGCCAGTAACAGCTATCGTCGGCGATTCGTTTGCTTCGTTCATTTTCCTCGGTGAATGTCGTGCTTCGTTTGGAACCGGGCGAACTGTCGGTGGTACCCATCGCGGCGTGGCTTACCACGTTCGACTCGTTGCGTACTACTCTGCATTTCGCTGGACGAGCCGTTGAACGGTCGTTTGAATCGAGTGCGTTGGTTCCCAACCTAACTCCCCTCTGGCCACCGTGATATCGACCTCGAAGTTGCCGACGAGCGTCTCGTCGCCGCGTGGATTCTCCACCAGGTCGACGGTCGGTATCCTGCCCGTCTCGTCTTCGACCGTTTGCTGGACGAGTTCGGCCAGTTCCATCACCGTCCACTGTTCGTCGCTTGCGATTTCGTACTTCGAGATGCCCGTCTTGCCGTCCGCCAACTCTGCTATCAGTCGCTCGATGCTCCGCCGATACGCGTCAGCGACGTCGATAACATGAACGAAGTTCCTCGCCTGCGTCCCCGGTTCGTACACGGTTATGGGTTCGCCGCTGAACGCACGCCGAACGAAGAAATCGAGAACCATTCCGCGCGAGACGTGATTGTCGTCCACCGTGTGTCCGCCGTACACGTTCGCCTTGAGGAAGAGGTGTGCGGGAAATGCACCGTCCGCGAGCGCCGCTATCGTCCGCTCGCCGAGTAGCTTCGTCTCACCGTACCAGTTCATCGGTCGTCGGGGCGTATCTACGGTAATCGGAAACTCCTCCGGCGTTCCGAGAACGGCCATGCTAAACGGAAAGACCAATCCGGCCCCGGACTGCTTGCAGAACCACGCGACGTTAGTCGTCCCGTGGACGTTCGTCTCCAGCGCGAACGTTTCGTCTTCTCGGCAGGCATCGACGTCGCTCGCGGCGGCGAGGTGGACGACCACGTCAGACCCCGCGAGCGCCGACTCCACGCTGTCGCGCCTGCGAACGTCGAGGAACTCCACCTCGACATCGCCGATTTGGCGGAGGTCGCCGCGATAGCAGTTGTCGAACGCGCGGATGTCCCACTCGGGATGTCGTTCCCGAAGGGTCGAAACGACGCAACTTCCGACGTATCCCCCTGCACCGGTGACGCTGATGGTCGGCACGTCCAGCGAGTCGCTTGGGACACCATCCGAGTCACCGTTAGAGTCGTCCATTGCCAACCCCTCCGTTCTCGTCCGCAAAGTTTCGAACCGTCTCTACGACGCGTTCTATCTCGTCGTCGGTTAGGTTCGGATGGTTCGGCAGGCCGATGACCCGTCCGGCGACCGTTTCGACCACTGGGAGCGACTCGTCGTACCGGTGGTCGTGCTCATTCTCCGTCCACGGGAACTCACTGTTGAAGCCGTCGTGGGACTGGAACACCTGCTGTTCGTACAACGGTTTCGTGTATCTGTGTCTTGTCTCCACGCCGTCCTCCTTCAGCGCTTGCCACACCCCCTGACCCGACATCCCGATGCGCTCGGTTTGCACCTCGAACGGTACCCAGAAGTACGCGTGGTCTACGTACTCCCGAATCGTTGCCGGACGGAGCCACTCCACATCGGCGAGTTCGTCGCGCAGTCGTTCCGAAATTTCCGTCCGCCGCGCGTTGAACTCGGGAAGCCGTTCGACCTGCGCGTCGCCGATCGCACCGTTGAGTTCGCTCATTCGGTAGTTGTACCCCAGAACTTCGTGGTCGTCCCGCGTGGTCATCCCGTGACTTCGAAGGAGCCGAAGCCGTTCGGCCAACTCCGCGTCGTCGGTCGTGACGATGCCGCCTTCCCCGGTCGTGATGTTCTTCGTCGCGTAGAAGGAAAAGCAGGCGGCGTCGCCGAGGCTCCCGACCGTCGTCCCCTTGTAGCGTGCGCCGTGCGCTTGAGCGGCGTCCTCGATCACGTCGAGGTTGTACTCCTCGGCCAGCGCCAGCAGTTCATCCATCTCGGCCGGATGTCCGTACAGATGAACCGGAAGCAGTGCCCGCGTTCGGTCACTGATACGGTGCTCGGCGTCCTCGACGTCGAGCGTGTAGGTGTCTCGGTCGATGTCGGCGAACACGGGCACGCCGCCCTGATGGACGACTGCGGTCGCCGTCGAACCGAACGTCAGGCTCGGGACGATGACTTCGTCCCCCGGCTCCAGCCCGAGCGCGTTCAACGTCAACTGGATTGCGACCGTTCCGTTGCTGACCGCGACAGCGTGCTCGGTTCCGACGTAGTCCGCCCATTTCTGCTCAAACGATTCGACGAACTGTCCCTGCAAGAACTGTCCGGATTCGAGCACCTGTTTGACGTTCTGCCACTCTTCGTCGCCCAGTATCGGCTCAGCCACGGAGATGGTTCCCCCCATTTCACGTCGGTCGTCAACGACCATTGACATCACTGTTTCGGCGGGTCGACTCCACACCTCGTGACGGTCGGATTCGACGCAGTCGATATTTGACCCCGTCAGTATGGTTCGAATTGTGGCCGTTCTCGTTCGGTTCCGTCCGGGTACCGAATCGTCCACGGCGGCACGTCCTCATCCACGTACGAGAGCGCGCCGACGACGGCCCCCTCGCCGAGGGTGACGCCGGGCATGATTACCGACCCGGATCCAACGAACACTTCGTCTTCGATGCGTATCGTCCCCTGAACTCGGTCTTTCTCCTCGAAGGGAACGCCGGTGCTCATGTGTGACGTGAACTTCGGATAACCGGTGACGAGAACGCAGTTGTACGTGACGACCGCGTTGTCTCCGATGTACAGTTCTCCCCCGCCGATGACTTTCGAACCGGCGTGCAAACACGAGTTGTCTCCGATGTACGTACCCTGTCCCGCGTTCAGTAGGACGAAGTCGTCGATTTCGACGTTCGTTCCCAGTTCGAGATTCTCCGCGTTGACGATGCGCGCCAGGTCGAACACTTTTTCGCGTGACTCAATGTCCCCCACCATGCGTCCGCTGTACGACCGTTTCTCGTTTAACTGTTTGCCAGAATTGAACTCTCTCCGATGCTCTGCCATCTTGGAATTAGCCCGGAGCAGTAGTTGGGAAACTGTCAAGAGTTATTTCGGGGAAGGTGGTTAGTGTCGTACGATGATTCCTCGGTTCGTCTATCTCGTCCTCGTAGTCGGCGTACTTGGCGTCGGATTCGAACGCTACCGGACTCGATTCGAGAAGCGAGAACTGACGCTCGCGTTCGTGGGTGCCCTCCTCGTTCTCGCGGGGGCGCTCGCACCGGTCATAGTGACACTGCTATCCGGCGTCGGTATCGCGGGATTCGCGGCTGGTCTCGCGGTCGTAACCGCGGTCGGATCGGCCGTCCTGCTCCGACGGAAGAGCGTCCAGAACGAGCGGCGGTTCAACTCGCTCATCCGCGAACTGACGATTCGGGACGTATCGACGGACGAATCGGACGAAAACACCATCTACGTCGTGATTCCCGCGTACAACGAAGCGGAGACGATAGTCCCGGTCGTCGAATCGTTGCCCGAGACGCTCTTCGACCGGCCCGTCGTCCCGCTCGTCGTCTCCGACGGCTCGTCCGACGGAACCGCCCGCGTCGCTCGCAGTACGAGCGCGCTCGTCGTCGAACACCCCGTCAACACGGGACAGTGTAGCTCCTTGAAGACCGGGTTCGAAATCGCCAGACGCCGCCGCGCGGAAATCGTCGTCGGGATGGACGCCGACGGTCAGCACCGCGGCGACGAAGTACAGCGGCTCGTCGAACCGGTCATCGACGGCGATGCGGATTACGTCGTCGGCTCCCGATACCGCGGCACCGACGCGTCGGAGAACGGACCAGTTCGCCGCATCGGCATCTGGACGTTCACGACGCTCATCAACGTCATGACGAAGTCGTCGATTACGGACGCCACCAACGGCTTTCGTGCCCTCACGATAGACGCCTTCGAGCAGATATCGTGGGTCGAAGAGCGGTTTTGCGCCGTCGAACTGCTCGTGGAAGTGCGAAAGAACGGACTCCGGCTACAGGAGGTTCCCGTGACGGTTGAGCGCCGACAGGCGAGCACGACGAAGAAGCCGAAAATCGGCTACGGAATCGGTATCGCTCGAACCTTGCTGGGGTCGTACCTCAGATGACACGACGCACACCGAGGTGCACCGCAGACGAAACGCACCGACTGAGAACGACACCAATGGCGAGCACGACAACGAAACGACGTGAGAAAACATGACCGGCGCGGACGAACAGACCGCGAGCGACGACGCCAGTTCGCTGCGAAAGTCGCTGGGAACGGCGCTGAAGATACTGGTTTCGGTCGGATCGTTCGGCTACCTGCTGTGGCGATTTCCAGTCGAGCAAGCGTTCAGATCGATGTTCGAACTCGATACGGTCGAACTCGTGCTCATCATCCCTGTCGTGTTTCTCCCCATCATACTCACGACTCGGTCGCTCCAGTTACTGTACGAAGAGTACGAACAGGTATCGTTTCTCCCCATATTCAAGGTAGACACTATCGACTTCATCGTCAACTCGTTTCTGCCGACGAGACTCGGTACGCTCGCCACGACGCCGCTCATGCTGAACAAGTACACGGGCATCAAACTACGGCGAGCGTTCATCATCAAAGGCGTCCAACTCCAAATGATCGCCGCCATTAACGGCATCGTCGCGATGGTCGGTCTGGTCGTTCTCTTCGACTACCTCGGCCGAAACGTGGCCCTCATCCTGCTCCTCAGCGCGACGGTGTACCTCTCGATTCCCATCGCCGCGTTTGTGCTGACGCGGGTGAATCTCCCGCAGTTCGTCCTTGACCGAGCGCCGGAGATGCTTTCGACGACCACCGAGCTGCAGTACGACGCGCTCACGCGGAACAAGTTCGAATCCGCCGCGCTCCTATTCGTCTCCTTCGTCGTCCTTTCGGGCGTGCGGTTCGGCATCATCGGCGCGAGTCTGGGCGTCGATTTGCCACTCCTGCTCTACTTCCTTATCCCGACGCTCGTCTACTCCGTCACCATTCTCCCGGTCTCTATCGGCGGCATCGGCATCACGGAAGTGACTGGCACGACGGTTCTCGTCACGCTCGGCGTCCAGCCGAGCATTGCGACGAGCGTCGTCGTTCTCGACAGGATTTTCGCCGCGTACCTCCCACTCGTACTCCTCTACTGCTACGCGAACTACGTTGTTCACGCGGACTTCGACGTCTAATCCAACGACGCCACGAGGGTCATCGTCGCACAATTTTTTACCTCAACCGGTCGTCGGTCGGTATATGACGTGGGGAGGAAAGAGTGAAACGGGGAAGGAGATTGTTCTCGTCAATCCGGCGAAGATGCCGCGCCCGGAGACGAAGATGTTGAGCGAGCAGTTACCTGACGACGAGACTCGTCTGTCGGTCGTCATCCCGAGTGAGGCAAAAGGACGGCTACAACAGGTGGACGGCGTCGAATACGTGTTTTACGACGCGTGGTTCGTTCCGGGTGTGCGGTATCCGATTCCGTTTCCGTCGTTTTTCGTCCAACTGTTCGGCCTCCTCCGGCGGGCGGACGTCGCGTTCGTGACGAGTTACATCTACCTGCCGTGTCTCGTCACGACGCTCTTTTCGACCGTCCTTCGGACGCCCTGCGTGCTCAGCGTGGACGTGCTCGTCGGGGTTCGGTGGTCGTACGGACGTGCCGTCGTCGATTCGATTGCCGCCGTCTACACGCGGACTGTCGGTCGGTGTACGCTCGCACTCTGTGATGCGCTCGTCGTTCCCGGCGAGTACATGCGGACGGAACTCCGGCAGTTCGTGAACGAAGAGAAGATAACCGTCATTCCGAACGGAATCGATGTCGCCCACTTCTCGGCCGAGCCGCGGGCGGCCGAACCGAACGACCGCGTCGAACTGCTGTACGTCGGACGCTTAGCGCCGGTGAAGAACATCTCGCTCCTGCTTCGGAGCCTGCGGCACCTTCGGGAACACGAGGAGACCGAGTACGCGCTGACCCTCGTCGGCGACGGCGAAGACCGCGCTCGGTACGAAGCGATGGCGAATCGGTTGGGAGTGAGTGACAACGTTCACTTCGCAGGCTACCAGTCGAACGTTCGAGCGTACTACCGCGACGCAGACGTGCTGGTGCTGACCTCGGTCTCGGAGGGGTTCCCGACCGTGTTGATGGAAGCGCAAGCGTGTGGTCTCCCGGTAGTCACCACGGACGTCGGTGGAGCGCGCGAAATCGTCGCCGCCGGAGCAGTCGTCCCGCGAGACGAACCGGACGCCATCGCCGACGCAATCGCCGAAGTGGTCGCCAGCGACATCGCGACGCTCAGCGCGACCGCACGGAGCCACGCCGAAAAGCAGTACGCACAGGAGCAGTTGTGTGACCGGTACGTGACCATGTTTCGGGAACAGATACAGAGTAATTAAGAGTCTCGTCGAGAGCAGATAGAGCCGGACGGACAAAAGCGATAAGAGGTGGTGTATCGTGTAGCAGACGGGGGAAAAATGTGACACATTTGAACAGTAAGCGGATACTCATCACGGGGGGTTGTGGTTCGATTGGTTCGGCTCTCGTGAAACGAGTTCTACAGGATGGACCGGAGCTAGTTCGGGTAGTGGACAACGACGAGGGTCGTCTGCACGAGATGCAGAAGAAACTCGGCATCCAGTACTCGCGCCGTCTCGAACCGACGTACAAGGACGTGCGTGACTTCCACGAAATGGCAGATGCGATGGAAGACATCGAAGTCGTCTTTCACGCGGCGGCGTTGAAACACGTCGGAATCGTGGAGCGAGATCCGTTCCAAGCAGTCAAGACCAACGTCGAGGGGACGAAGAACGTCCTTCACGCGGCGACGAAATCGAACGTAGAGTCCGTGATTACGGTCAGTACGGACAAAGCGTCGAACCCAGTTTCGGCGATGGGTGCGACGAAGCTGTTGTCGGAACGGCTGACTATCGCGGCGAACGACAGCAAGAACATTCGGGACATCCGGTTCGGCTGTGTCCGGTTCGGGAACGTCCTCGGAACGCGCGGGTCGGTGGTTCCGGTGTTCCTCGAACAGATGCAACAGGGCGGGCCGATAACCGTCACCGACCCGGAGATGACTCGGTTCGTCATGAGTCCGACGGAGGCCGCGAACTTCGTCGTCGAGGCCTTCGAGACGGTTTCCGGCGGCGAGGTGGTGGTTCGAAAGATGCCCGCATTCAAGCTAGGCGTGTTAGCCGACGCGCTTCGGGAGAAGTACGCCGCGGACTTCGGACACGAACCCGCGGAGATTCGAACGCGGATCGTCGGCGCTGGGCCGACCGAACGCTACCACGAGAAACTCGTCTCCGAGGACGAGGTGAAACACGCGGTGGAGAAATCCGACCGGTTCGTCCTCTACCCGAACGAACAGTCCATGCCGACCGACGACGCCGAGACGAGGAGTTCGCTTACCGGCGAGTACACCTCCGAGGACGCGCGACGGCTCTCGAAAGCCGAGCTAGTGGCGCTTCTCGACGAGGTGGACGGAGACCTTCCGACCGCCGAATCGATGGCGTCTCAGCGGTCGTAGACGGAGACGCCGCCGTTCGCGTAGACGCGATCGTACGCCCGGTCGTATCTCGGCGTGGGATTGTACGTCAGTCGCCACCGTCCTTTCAACCGTCCGTAGAGGCGGTAGACGCGAACGTCTTCTCTGAATGCGACGTAAGAGGTGTTGCCGTTTTCAGTTACCGTCCCGTTCAGCAACTGCCCGTCTACGGGGACGTACGTCCGGTCGTTCGCCGCTTTGTCGTCCAGTCGCACAATCTCGCGTGCGTAGTACATGTCGGTGGCGATGCGACCGGGGACGTGACCGGAGAACTGCTTCGCTTCGACTTCCTGCGCCGTGAGATACTGACGCTCTCCTTGCGGATGGTCCGGCGCGACGAGCGGTGTCGCCAGCTGCGAAAACAGCAACAGCGGGAGGAGGGCGGCGACGAGAAGCCGTCGCCGCTGGCTGGGCCGATGTCGGTTCAGGATGGTCGCGGCGATGAGGACGCAGAACAGGAGTTCGGCGAAGAAGTAGATGCGCGACGGGTTCACTGCCGAGAGGCTCACGACGCCGATGCTCATCAGCGCAACGGCGACCGCACTACCGGCCAGAATGGTCGAAGCGTAGTTCGAATCCGAACGACGATACAGCAGTAACCAACCGAGTCCCGCGAGCGGTACCAACAGCAGTCCGTACGAACGCCGGAACACGAAGCCTGCGAGGTCTTGTGCGACCGGAGCGGCGGCGGTAGGGTCAATCGGTGGTGGCGTCGCGGTTCCGCCACCGGCACCGAACGCGACGAGGAGACGGCCGACCACCATCGGGAGGTAGTCCGTCAGAATCGCCAGTTGAACGAAGACGAAGACGACGGACAGGAGCGCCAAGACGAACAGCGTGGAGACGGACGTTGCCCGTCGAACGGCATCGAGGCTCCACTGGTCTCTGTTGACGAAGAGAGCGATGGCGCACGCGATGACGGTTCCGAACACGAGCAACGTCGTCGCCTTGTGCGTGTACAGCAGTGTGACCGCGAGGACGAACGTCAGTATCACGTACCGGTGCTGTTTCCCCTCCAGATACCGACCGAGGACGAACAACAGCGAGACCCAGAGCGCGACGGCGAGCGTCTGCGCGAGAGGCATCACCGACCACATCACGGACGCCGTGGCGACCGACCCCAACAGCGCGGCGTACAGTCCCGCCCGAGGTGTGGCCAACGACCGTGCGAGGACGTATCCGACCAGCGGGAAGAAGAGACCGAAGGCGACGGCGTACACGTCCAATATCGATAGTCCCGGCAATCCGAGCACCTGTCCAGTCATCGCACCGGAGAGCAAGAATGCGGGCGCTTCGCCGTAGAAGTTAAAATCGAGCATCGCCACGCGACCGGTCTCCATCAGGACGACCATCGCGGCGGCGAACTTGTCCGGATCCATCCCGAGGTAGCTGGCGGGGAACAGGACGATGTACGTTCGATAGAAAACACTGAGCACGACGATGAGCGCGAGAAACAGTCTCGTCGGGAGCGATGGGACGAAGAGGACGACCCCGGCCAGTATGGTGACGACGAGGCCGACGCCGACGGTGAGCGATGGGTACAACTGTCCATCGAGGTGTGCGGCGACGACCGTCGCTGTTAGAATCCAACAGGTGGCGACGACGACCGCCTTGAGTACATCCATTGGGCGGTCGGCGGGGCGGGAGATCATCTCGGTCTCTTCGTTGGTCAACGGAGTCGGTTACAAATCTATCGGCCTTCGGGAACGTGCGTCCGGCGTGCAAATGGGGCGACAGTCGCGGTGGTGACGACCGATACAACTTCGACGGATTTCCGTGGTGTAACTTTCCGCGAATCTTTTTCTCGTTTCGCCTCGGTGATAGAGGATACGTGACGGGTTGGTAGCCACCCCGACTTCGAACCACGCTGTTCCGCGCACTGAACGTGAGCACCCACACGGTCTCTCAGAGACCGACTTTCCCGAACAATGAAGATAGGACTACTGAATCCGACGGTTCTCGTCAGGCCCGACCCGGAAATACTCGCACCGAGATTGGCGGCGGACGGCCACGACGTCGTCTTCTACCATCCCGAAAAGGGGCGCGGAAATCCCCCCGAAGGGGAGAACATCACGGTCAAGTACTATCCGGCGCGGTTCGTTCCCAAGATTCGCTACACGCTTCCGACGCCGGGGTTCTATCGCCTGTTGCGAGACGACGTTCCGACGCTCGACAGCCTCGTCATCGGCGATTACCTCTATCCGGTTTGCTCGATAGGCGCACTGCTCGGCCGACGGTTCGGCGTGGAAACGACCGTCGTCGTGAGCAACTTCGTCGGCGTCGAGTGGTTCTACGGCAATCGGCTCGTCGATGCGGTGTCAAAGCTCTACACGCACTCCGTCGGTCGCGTCACGTTCGCGGCCGCCGACAACGTCGTCGGGCAAGGCGAGTACGTCCGCGACGGGTTGACCCGGTTCGCGTCCGACCGGAAGACGAGCGTGATTCCGACCGGCATCGACCTCGACCACTACGCCCCCGACGCGACGACCGCCGCCGAGTTCGACCGGGACGACGCGATCGAAATGGTGTACGTCGGCCGTCTCGACCCGGTGAAAGGGGTGCAGAACCTGTTGGTTGCCGTCGAGAAGCTTCGAGAACGTGGAGAGCGCGAGTACCACCTGACGCTCGTCGGCGACGGAACGAAGCGAGCGGCGTACGAACGAACGGTCGAAGAACGCGGTATCGGCGAGAACGTTACGTTTGCGGGCTATCAGGACGACGTTCGTCCGTTTTTGATTGCGGCGGACATGTTCGTGCTGGGGTCACTCGCGGAAGGACCGCCAGCGGTGATACGGGAAGCCCAAGCCTGCGAGACGCCGGTTGTGAGCACCGATGTCGGCGGTGTCACCGATTTGGTTCGCGGTGGCGTCGTCGTCCCGCCGAACGACCAAGATGCCCTCGCGGACGGTATCGAGCAGTTAGCCGAGACGGACCTCGCCCACCGCGGTCGAATCGCTCGGGAGTTCATGGTCGAGAACTTCGACGTCGAATCGATGATGGCCGAGTACACCGCGCTCATCGCAGACGAGTAGCCGATTCACGAGGGAAGCGAAACCAAGCTTCCAACGTGAACGACGACGAGGTAACAAAGCGCCAGCAATCCCAGCAGGAGTATCCATCGGAGACGCGACTGCCACCGAGGGCGGACGTACGCTGGAGACGTGAGTTCCAACAGCATCAGAAAACCGACGAACGAGACGATGAAAAACGTCTCGACGGTGAGGACGCCGAGAATCGACAGCAGACCGGCCGCGACGAGCATCAGCCCGCACTGCCCGTAGACGAACTGGCGTCGATGCGTGACGGACATGAATACGACACTCGTCGGAGCGACTTACGTATCTATCGGCCGCCGAAGCAGTTTCTTCCGAACGTCGTCGCTCCCGGTGTCGGGCGATGTCGAGCGGGAGGGCCTAATCCTGCGATTCCACGGTCGCTTCGGCTCTCTCTTTGAGCACGTCCGGAACGAAGCGGTCTTCGTGGGACTCGATTCGGTTCGCGTGTCGATTGAGCGTCTTCATCACGTCACGGATGCCGTCCTCGAACGTCTGTTGCTGGTCGCCGATGAGCGACATGTACCGGTCGTTCTCAATCTCCATGGCGTGCGTCTCGTCCTCGTCTCGGGGATTCTCGACGTGCTCGACGGATGTGTTGAAGCCCGATTCACCGGCCACGTCGGCGATGGTTTCGGCGATTTCGACGATGCTGATTGCTCGCGTCACTTGGTTGTACACCACGAAGTCGTCCGGCCGGGCATCGGCGTCGTCGAGCGCGAGTCGTGCGAGACCTTCGACGGTGTCTTCGAGGCTGGCGAACGGTTTTCGCTGTTCGCCTTTGCCGTACACCGTCAGCGGATAGCCAGCGACTGCCTGTGCGCAGAATCGGTGGACGACCGTTCCGAAGTAGTAGTCGAAGTCGAAGCGCGTCTTCAACTCGCTCGACCCTCTGGTCTCCTCGGTTTCGGTGCCGTAGATGATGGCCGTCCGAACGTCGCTAATCGGAATGTCGAACTGCGTGTGCGCCAGTCGGAGATTCGCGGCGTCGTGTGACTTCGTGAGGTGGTACCAGCTTCCGGCCATCGCCGGAAACGGAACCTCGTCTCGCTCGCCACCGTTCTCCATCGTTGTGCCACCTTCCGGAATCGGGAAGTTGGGCGCACCGTAAACGCCGGTCGTCGTCGTCTCGATGAAGTGCGTGTCGGTGAGTCCCTGCTCTTCGAGTCCCCACAGGAGGTTTCGAGTCGATTGAAGGTTGTTGTGTTGTGTATAGTTCGCCCGTTCGCCGTTGATTTGGGAGTACGGCGCGGACGGCTGTGCGGCCGTGTGAACGACGACATCGGGTTCGTGGACGGCGAGGAGTTCCTCGACGGCCGACCGGTCTACCAAATCGGCGCGAACGAACGAGAGGTTCGTCACGTCGAGTTTATCGTGCGCGGCGGCGACGCGGTCTTCGGGGTCGGCGACCGGAACGGCGCTCTGGCACCCGACTTCTTCGACCCACCGCCGTCGTCCGCAGTTGTCCACGCTAATGACTCGCTGGTCGGTTCTGTCGGCGATTCGGAGCGCAGTCGGCCAACCGATGTACCCGTCGCCGCCTGTGACGAGAATCGTCATTGTTGCTCGTCCTCCTCGTCGGACGAATCCTCATTCTCCCGTCGATCGCTCAAATGCTCCCAGATTTCGGTGCAACCGACGCCATCTCCAACGTCGTGAAGATGTTCAGTTCCGCGACGTACTTGGTCGTCTGGATTCTCCATTGGAGTATCGATGAACCATCTGTTGTGACTTCAACATTTCGGGCGTAACGAAAACTACATCGGCCGAAAAAGCTAGCAACAGGAGTTCATCCGCCGTTTCCGTTTCGCTGACACCGTGCAATCGTCACATAACCCACCCTTCATTCCGTCCAACTGACCCGCTTCTCGTCCGATACGCTCGCCACAATCAGTAATCGTCCGATTCGTCAGTCGCGCTCCCTTCATCGGTCGTCTCCTCCGCGTTTTCGTCAGCCGTGCTCTGCTCGACGGCGTCGAGCAGGTCGGAAACGGTGGCCGCCGAAATCGGGCGCGATGCGAACGCGACGTGCTCGTAGCACGCAGTCAAGTCGCTGAGTAGCCGGTGGTCGCGGTCAGGGATTACCGATTCGGCCGAATCGCGGAACTCGCGCGGCGTCTCGGACGAAGGAAGCCCGTACTGACGAACGAGAGACTTTCGAAACGCGACGTATCCCGCCTCGACCGCAGATGCGTACTCGTCCATCGAGAGGAGGATTCGGGCGGCGTCGAGGTCGTCCGAGTCGTCGGATTCGGCGTCCGCTTCGGCCGGTTCCACTTGCATTTCTTCGTCGTCCTCGTCGGCGGCATCTGCCGTGTCGTCAGCATCGCTCTCGGGGCCAGTGTGACGAGACCGACTGAAGAATACCCCGGCGAGGAGGACGAGTGCGAGTAGCGCCCCTCCAGCCCACGGAACCGAAATCCAGTCGAGCAGGCTCCGACTGCTCTGTGTCCCCTGGACGATGTCGCTCGCCCGCGCAGTCCCGAGGTTCGACCCGGACGGTTCGTTCACCGCGACCACCTTGGCCGACTCGCTCTCGTCCACGGACGACGGCAGTTCGAACGTCGTCGCGTAACTTCCGTTCTTTCCCGTCGTCGTCTCGGCGACGCGAGTCCCGTTCACGCGAAGGACGACCGTGTGCTGTCTCACCGCCGTCCCGTTCTTGGTCGAGAGTCGCCCGCTCGCTTCGACGCGACTCTCGTTCCGCGTCGCGTTGACCGACAGCGAGGCGTTCGTCTGCTCGACGGTGACGTTCGTGGATGCGTTGGCGCTCGCCAGCGCCCGTCCGGAGAGCGGCACCGTCGCCCGAAGTTGCTGTTGCCCGGACTGGACGGACAGCGGCAGTCGCGTCCGGAGCCTAAACGAACCGTTCTTCCCCGTCGTCGTGGTCGCAATTCGTTCGCCGTCAAGACTGACGACCACCGGGACGTTCTGCGCTTCGACGTCGTTGGCATCGACGGTGCCCGAGACGACGAACCGCTGATCGAACGCGGTTTTGTTCGGCGTTCGCGTCAGCGTCACGGACGGTGTGACCTGTGTCACGTTCAGTTTGACAGTGTCGTTCGCACCGAGGTACGCCGAGGCGTTCGGTGGGCGATATTCGACTGTCACCCGACTCGCGTTCAGCGGGAGCGTCGTCGGGCGATACCTGGTACGAAAGCGTCCGTCGGAGTCTGTCTTCGTCTGGACGGTCTGGTCTCCGACGACGAGCGTCACGTTCTGGTTCGCTATCGCAGACCCGTTCGCCGCCGTTAGCGTCCCGCTCAACTGCACCGGGTCGAGGAACGACACGTCGCGCGACGACGTAGACACGTTCAGCGACGTTCGCTGGAACACCTCGTCCTCGACGGTCGTTTGCGTTTGAAAGATGTTTTGTGAGATGGACGTCACCTGCCGCGACGAGTCCGACAGGTTGACCGACGTCGTCCGTGAGGCGTTTCGGTACGTCGATTTCACGGACGTAGCGGACTGGTTCGTCCGCTCGGACAGTCGGTTGAGTTTCCGCGCGTGTCGTCGTGCTTGCTCGACGTTTCCGTTCCGCCTCGCGCGTTGGTACTTTTTGTATGTGCGGCGATACTCCCGCACCGACTCGACGAACGTCCGCTGACTCTTGACCCCCTCTTGGAACTGCTCGGTGCTGTTGTCGCTGTCGTTCGTCCGCATCGATTGCTGAAGTTCGACGTACTGCCCGAGTTGGCGCGAATAGCCGTCGCCGACGATGCTGCGCGCTCGCTCGTACTGTCCCCGCTTGAGGCGAACCGTGCTGTCGCCGAGTCGCCGCGCGAGTCGGGCTTCCAGCCACCGTTCGACCGCATCGGCGTTTCCGTCCTGTCGAACCTGCTCCGGATTTTGGTGGCGGGGAACGGTTCCGTTGGTCGTCGTCTTGGCGGAACTCGACGCGGTGCTGTCGGTCGTCTGTTCGGACGCTGACGTGGTCGTGGACTGTCCGACGACCATCGCCGACGACGTGATGAGAAGGGCGACAACTATCGCTACAGATGCTGTGTGTCTCAGGCAGTTCATGGCTATCGAGCAGTTCGCCGCGGCCGTCCCGACCGTCGTTCGTGGCCGTCCGACGGCCGCCTCTCTCGGGGTCTTCTTTCGACCGCCGCGTGGACGCGAGGTAAGCCAGACCCGTGCTTAAAACCGAAGGTTCGTTGGTGGCGGTAACACCGGTCTATCGTTGGCATTGGACTGGAGTGACACTGCCGCAACCTCTCGGTCGTCGCTCGTGACGGGGACGCAGTCTACAGCGGACGGGAAATGGTCGCTTACCGCCGAAACGATGCGAACGAGTTAACTGTCCGCATCAGGTGTTCAGGACGATGTACGCGACTCGTCGTCAGTGGATAGTCGCCGCGACCGCACTCTCGTTCTCCGCGTTGGCGGTCGTCTTCGCCCGGCCATCGCTCGTTTTCGGCACTGTGGGGGTCGCCTGCTGGCTCCTCTACCAGTACTACACGTTCGCCGTGGAACTCGAACGACTGCCGGACGAGCTAACGGTCTCGCAGTCGATTTTACAATCCTCGATTCCGACGGACTCACCGCTATCCGTCACGCTCGATGCGTCGCTGTCGCGCCGAAATCCGTTCGAGGTGACGGTCGAATCGCGACCGCCGATTTCCGGCCGCGGAGCGGAGACGGCGAATCGAACCGCTACCATTGAGGCGGACGAAACGACGGCGACGACAACGTATTCGGTCGAATTTCCCACCGCCGGAACGGTTTCGTTCGAGGAGTGTGCGGTCGCAGTCACCGACTCCTTCGGGTTGTTCACGGCGCGGTGGGAGCAGGGTGACGAACCGACCGTCACGGTCGAACAGCGAACGCCCGCGAACGTCCACGTCGGGCGAGGCGGCAAACGAACGTACAGCGTCTACGACGACGAAGATGCCAAACGGAACGTTCACGGTCAGCCCACGGTCGAGATACGCGAGTACACAACCGGCGACAGTCTCCGCCGGATAGATTGGAACGCGACGGCCAGATTCAACTACCCGCACGTCCGCGAATACGAGAACGAACCGGGTCGCCGAGTTGCGATATTTATCGACCACCGTCCGTCGGTCGGAAGCGGCCGCCCCGGCGAAACGCAGTTCGCGTATCTCAGGGAGGCCGCGCTCGCGCTCGTCGCCGAAGCCAAGGAACGCTCGGACGCGATCGGCCTGTTTGCCGTCGGTTCCGACGGCGTCACCGTCAGTCGTTCGTTTCGTTCGACGCCGGAGCAGTACGCGTCGATTCGGAAGACGCTCTACTCGCTCGACGTGGACGACGGCGTTGGCCCCAGCGTCGAGCGGCGTTCAACCGACGACACGTCACGTGGGCCGCGGACGCTACGGGACGACGGGTCGCAGTTCGCGGCGCGAGTCCGACCGTACCTTCTGACTCGGAGCGATGCGAGCACCCCGGCGGACGACCCCCTGTTCGAGGCCGTCCGTTCCCATGTCGCACGTCACTCCGAAGACGTGTACGTCGCGCTGTTCACGTCGGATACGCATCGAACCGAAGTTCGGAACTGCGTCCAATACACGAGTTGGCGGGCGAGGCAGACGAACGCGTTTCTCGTGCCGAACGTTCTCTTCGACCCGGACGGCCTCTCCACGCTCGACGAGACGTATTCCGAGTACGTCTCGTTCGAACGATTCCGACGGACGCTCAGTTCGTATCCGCAGACTTCGGCGTTCGAAGTCGGACCGGGTGATAGAATCGAAACCATCCTCTCGTCCGTACGGGAGGTGCGTGCGTAGATGCTCGACCCGGCCGCTCGAACGCGTCTCGGTGGGGTCGCCGTCCTCACGACCGCAGTCGCGCTGGCTATCGGGCAGCGCCTACCGGGTATTTTCGTCGGTATCGCGCTCCTCGCGCTCTGGTTCTTCGCGCCAGCGGCGTACGTCTTCGTCGGTGGCCAACTCGCGGTCATCGCACTCACTTCGCCTGCGACGCTGGACTGGACGCTTCTCGTGGCCGAAATCGGGTTGGCGGTCGCGCTGGTGGCACCGTCGATTCGTACCGCGGGAAACCGACGACAATTGGGCGTCGCACTCGCCACTGTGGGCTGTGTCGTCGTCACGTGGGTCGGTCTCCGCGAATTCGGGACGATGGCCGTCACGGCGACCGTCGTCACGGTGGCCATCGCCGCGGCCACGGCGTTTACCCGATACGGGCGCGTGGTGATTCAAGGTGACGTGCAATGAGTAGCGATACGACTCACACGGATTCGACCGGGGAGTTCGAGTCCGTTCCGGACGACCGATTCCGAATGGCGGCCGAAGTCGAGACGCTCCGGGAGGAGAACGCGAAGCTTCGCCGCGAGTACGCTCGCGCTCGACGGGTCAGGAATCGGAACGCCGCAGTCGGTCTCGCGGTCGTCGGCGTCGTCGCGGTTCTCGGTTCGGCGCTCCTCCCCGCCGTTCGGACGATTCTGCTCGTCCTCGGTGCGACCGGGCTGTTTACCGCGATGTTGGTCTACTACCTCGAACCGACGCGCGTTCTCCCCGTGAACGTCAGCGAGGCCGTCTACGACACGCTCGCGGCCAACGAATCCGCGCTGGTCGCGGAATTGGGGTTGGACGGCAATCCGACGTACTACCCCACGGACGAACCGGGCACGTCGTCGGTTGTGCTGTTCGTCACGCGGGAGACCGACGAAACTCCGTCGCGTCCGCGCACCGAATCGCTCCTCGTGATTTCGAACGAGACGAATGCGCACGGCGTGGCGTTGCAACCGAGTGGCGTCCCGCTCCTTGACGCGTTCCGGGAGTCGGTATCCAGCGATCTCGGTGAAACGCCGACCGACATCGCGGGACAACTGTCGGAGGGGGCCGAAACGCTCGGCATCGTTGATGCGGCGTCGTTCACGCTCGATGCCGAGTCGAACGCCCTCACCGTCGGCGTCTCCGAACCAGTGTACGGCGACCTGACGCGGTTCGACCACCCGGTCGTCTCGTTCTTCGCGGTCGGACTCGCGGCCACGCTCGACGAACCGGTTCGCATCGAGAGCGTCGAATCGGCCGACCGCGCCGATGCGACCGTCCAGTACCGATGGGGTGCGTAATCAGTCCCACTCGTCCCCGCCGTCGCCGTCGGGGATTGGCGTCAGTTCGTCCGCCGTCGTTCCCGGCGGCTCCGTCGTCTCCTCGACGGTGGTGAGCACGTCGTCTATCGACGTTTCGCGCAACTCCGCGTCCGTATCGAGAATCAGTCGATGGGTGAGAATCGAACGGAGGTGGAACTTCACGTCGTCGGGAAGCACGTAGGAGCGACCGCGAATCGCGGCTCGCGCCTTCGCCGTTTGCAGGAACGCGATGGAGGCACGGGGAGAGCAACCGTATTCGACCGCCTCGTGCATCCGCGCCGCTTCGACGAGTCGGAGGATGTACGACTTCACGGCTGGTGCGACGTAGACCGTTGCGACCTCGCGCCGCGCCTCGTTTATCATCTCGGTCGTGACGACCTGTTCGATGTCGTCCGAACTGAGGTTCGGATTGTCGTCGATTTGGTCGAGCAGTTCCCCTTCCTCTGACTCGGTTGGCAGTTCGACGATGATCTTCTGCTGAAAGCGGTCTCGTTGTGCCTCCGGAAGCTGATACGTCCCCTCCATGTCGATGGGGTTCTGCGTGGCGATGACCATGAACGGGTCGGGCAGGTCGAGCGTCTCGCCGTCGATGGTGACGTTGTCTTCCTCCATCGCTTCGAGGAACGCGCTCTGGGTCTTCGGCGTCGCGCGGTTGACTTCGTCGGCGACGACGAGGTTGGCGAAGATAGAACCCTTCTGGAGCGTGAATTCCCCGGTGTTCTCTCGGTAGACGCGCGTCCCGGTCACGTCGGCCGGAAGGAGGTCGGGCGTCATCTGGATGCGGTTGTGCGAGAGACCGGTCGCCTGTGCGAAGAGGTTCGCGACGGTCGTCTTCGCGATTCCGGGGACACCTTCGAGCAGGATGTGTCCGTCAGTTAGCAGGGACACAGTGAGATGCTCGATGAGCGATTCCTTCCCGATGAGGACGTGACTGACTTCGTCTCGAATCGATTGGTACAGCGTTTCGGCGTCAGTCATCGGTCTCACCGTCCTTGCGTCCGGCACGCACGTCGCGGACGATTCGTTCGATTCGGTTCCGCGACCACGACGGATACCGGCGTTTGATGGCGGTCACTATCTCGTCGTCGTCAATCGGAACGGTTTCGTCGTCGGTCGCGAAACCGGCCCGCTCAGCAAATCGACGACCCACCGCCGAGGCCGTCTCGGTGTGGCGAACGCCGAAGACGAGGACAGCGAGCGCGCCGACGGCCGCGAGTTGCACGGCGAGCGACCGGCGAACGACGATGAGGGCGAGCGCGAGCGGTGGCGGCCCCTCGGCGTAAGTTTCATCGAAGAGCGTGCGGTCGTGCGCGGCTATCAATCCGCGGAGGAACTGTTCGTTCCCCGGACTGGACAGCATCGAATTGACTGCGATGCTCGGGTCGCCGACGACGACGACGCGCCCGTCGCTGACGTTTTCGACCGTCGCCACCGGATAGCTGTCGAGTTGTTCGTTCCCGTCCAGCGAGCGATTCGCGTTCACGTCGAGATAGCTGAAGTTCGACGTGGAGACAAGCGGCGTGGCGTCGTTTGGTTGGACGGCGGTTCCGTAGTTGAGGGTCACCCGCTCGACGTTCGCGGTGAGCGGATGGTCAGAGACGTTTTGTGCGATTGGCATGGCTGGTGAGTGGTAGTTGTGTCGCTCGTCTCGGAGCGTGGTGCCGTCGATTCGGGCGTCCGCTCCGAGCGATGCGAGCAGCTGGTTGGTTCCGTTTCCGCGGTCGTCCATCACGACGACGGTGCCACCGCGATGGACGAACTGCCGTAGTGCCGAAGAGTCGCTCTGCGACGTGTCCGGGGCGACGACGAACACGAGGGTGTCGTTCGCCGGAATCGAGCGGTACGTCGCCGGTTCGAGGACGACGTTCGATCTCGTGCCGTTCTCGTCGGTCCACTCCCGAAGGGTGGACGTTCCGTCCCACGTGGGGTTGTAGCCGCTGAAATTGGCGGTCGAGATGACGCTCCCGACGCCCATCGTCACGAGTACCAGCGTCGAGAGAACGAGCAGGAAGACGACCGGTGTCCGAATCGAGTCGAATCCGGTCACAGTCCACCCTCGACGTCCGACGGTGACAGTCCTGTCAAGGTCGTCTGCTGTCGTCTATTTCGGCGAAACGCAGGTGTTCGTTCCCCCGCGTCCCGTGACCCGAGACGCAAGCGCGCTACGGTCATCATCAGCCATGCGACGATGTCCTATACAAATCTGTCGGCAGAAGTGATTGTTTATTTCGATATATTTCTTCTGGAATTTGGTCAAAAATCCGGCTTAGAGTAGCAAAGCTACCTTATTACCCGACTTCGGAGTCAGCGAGGGGAGCAATCGATATTACTGAAAATCTGCGTACCCAACTCGCCTCTAATCAAGGATTTCGACCGGAGGATTCAGTTTCCCAGGCGCACAACGATTCGAACGACCGATTATCCTTCCAACACATCACAATACCTTATGCAGTTCACGAACCAGAACCGGGCCAGACGAACGAAGAATGGCTTTGCGTCGATTCGCTCTCGGAGAGGAGTGTTGTACTTTTAAATCCAGATTACGGGTTCATTCACAGGATACATGTTGTATTTCTATCTTTATTTCCAAAACGCTTCTAAACGGTCTGTATTAGAAGCCTCGAACTGACTAAATAACAAAGGAGGGTACTGCCATAGGGAAATGGTGTCATCCATGATAGTTCAGTCACGACCGAGAGCCGACTGGTTACGGCGGAGCGAACGAGCACACCACCGGACGCTGAGAGGCAAAAGGATAAAAGCGATTCGGCGCACCGAACTCGAAGCGATGGCCGAAGCGCCGAATATCGCCGACCGGAGGGCCAAGTAATCCATGTGTGGGATCATCGGTTGCATCGACGGCGACGACATCGTACCAACGCTCCTGTCGGGACTGTCGAAACTCGAGTATCGTGGCTACGACTCGGCGGGAATCGCCGTCGCCAATTCGGACGTTCGAGTCGTCAAACGCGAGGGGGAACTCGACAGACTCGTCCAGCGGGTCAAATCGGAGCCAGAATTCGACGGCATTACCGGGATCGGTCACACTCGGTGGAGTACGCACGGGAAACCATCGAACGAGAACGCCCACCCGCACACGGACTGTGCGGGCCGGGTTGCCGTCGTTCACAACGGCATCATCGAGAACTACGAGTCACTTCGGACTGAACTACGTTCGCTCGGACACGACTTCGAGAGCGACACGGACACGGAAGTCGTTCCACATCTCATCGGTCACGAACTCGACGCCGGTTCGTCACCGAGGACGGCGTTCTACGACGCGGTCGAGAAACTGGAGGGAAGTTACGCTATCGCCGCGGTGTTCGAGGGATACGACGAAGTCATGGCCGCTCGACAAGATTCCTCGCTTGTCCTCGGCGTCGACGACGACGCAACGTACGTGGCGAGCGACGTGACCGCGCTGGTGAACCACACCGACAGCGTCGTTCATCTGGACGACGGCGAGTTCGCGTTTCTCTCGACAGACGGCTACACGGTCGTGGACGGAGACGGCGAACAGCAGTCGAAGACCCAGACGACAATCGAGTGGGACGCGGACGCGGTCGCGAAAGGGCAACACAACCACTACATGATAAAGGAAATCCACGAGCAACCGGCCGCACTCCGCGAATGTCTCCGAAACCGTTCGACCACGGATCAGTTCGCCACAGCGGACGTTTTCGACGGCGACCGCAGACTGGACACCATCCACTTGGTCGCGTGTGGAACGAGCTATCACGCGGCGCTCTACGGTGCACGACTCCTTCGCGAGCGAGGGGTTTCGGCGCAAGCGTTTTTGGCGAGCGAATACGCGACGGGGACGCCACCGATTCGAAACTCGACGCTCGTCGTCGGCGTCACGCAGAGCGGCGAGACGGCGGACACGCTCGCCGCGCTCCGAGCGGCCGACGAACGGGATGCGCGCACGCTCGCTCTGACGAACGTCGTCGGCAGTACGGCGGCCCGGGAGTGCGACGACGCGCTCTACATCCGGTCGGGACCGGAGATAAGCGTCGCCGCAACGAAGACGTTCGCCAGCCAACTCGTCATGCTCACGCTGTTGGCACTCCAGACCTCGTCCGACGGCGGAGTTGCCGAAACGAATCACCTGCTTTCCGCGCTCGACGAGTTGCCGGGACAGATTCAACGAATCCTCGATACGACCAACGCGATGCCCACGGCGCGCCGTCTCTCGGACAGTTCGGGATATTTCTTCATCGGGCGCGGACTGCAGTATCCCGTCGCGCTGGAGGGTGCGCTGAAGATGAAAGAAATCACCTACGAACACGCCGAGGGATTCGCCGCGGGCGAACTCAAACACGGTCCACTCGCGTTAGTGACCGAGGAGACGCCCGTCTTCGTCTCGGCCGTCGGGGACAGCGAAACCGTCCAGAAGACGATTTCCAACGCGAAGGAGGTGAGCGCGCGCGGCGCGCCGCTCGTCGCGGTGACGGACGGAACAGCATCCATCGAGCACTTCGCGGACGTGGTACTTCGGGTGCCGACCACGCATCGAATCCTCGCACCGGTACTCGTGAACGTTCAGTACCAACTGCTCGCGTACTACACGGCTCGACATCTCGGACGCTCCATCGACAAACCGCGCAACCTCGCCAAGAGCGTCACCGTCGAGTGACGCCGAACGAGTATCGTGTCGGCGTTCGGTCACGCCTCACGCGACGCCTCGGCCGGAATTCGTCGCCGACCGAGCGCCAGCAGTTCGCGTCACGCTCCGCCAACCGTCAACCATGACGCGAACCTACCGCCGACCCTTGCTTACTCGATGGTCGCGCCGCGACCGACTCACAGTTCTCGTCGTCGCCGTCATCGTCGCATTTCTCGTCGGCACCACGTTGCTGTTGCTCTCCGTCGGCACCGAAACCGAATCGGTCTCGAACCAGTTCTCCGACTCGATGACGGTACGGCACTTCGACTCGGTCGCTACCGCGCGGAATCACACGAGTCAATCAAGCATCCTGCTTCCGACTGCGACCGTCTCGCGAAACGGCACCGACCACCTTCTCGTCGGGATTCCGCCGGACGCGCCGACCGTACTCTCTAACTACTCCGTCGCGTGGCGGACGGCCCGTCTCCCGCCGCCGCCCGAGACGGGCGTCAAGGGTTCGGTGGAGCGACCGACGACGCGCCGGTTCGAAACCGACGGCGGGAGCGTTCGCCTACGCGTCTCGCCGTACTCCGGCGAATCGGCGTTCCCTCGCTCGTGGTACGTCGGCACACCATCGACCGTCCGCGACGTGGGGGGGTCGGGCGCATTCGTCATCGAGCGTGCGCCCGGAAGCGGGTTCGACCGTCTCGGGGACCGTGGCACCGCAACCCCCTCGCTGTTCCTGTACTTCCTTGCGGGCGTTCGGGAGGTGCTCCGGGTGTTAGCCGGGGTGACGATACTCGCGGCCGTCCTCGTCCTCGTCGTCCTCTACAACGTGACGCGGATGAGCGTCCGCGAGCGGACGACGGCTATTCGAGTCGTCCGCACGACCGGCGGTACGCCGCGACAGGTTCTCGCCCTGTTCAGCGCTCGGGCGGGATTGCTCACTATCACGGGCGTTCTGCTCGGGTACGCGACCGGCGTCATCCTCACGCGCTTCGCCGTCAACGTCGCCGTCTACGCTGGCGTCCCACTCTCGCTCGCGCCGCAGGTCACGACTACGTCGCTCGCGGTTCTGCTCCCGGTATTCGTCTGCGTCACGGTCGTCGGCCTGCTCGCTGGCGTGCTGGCCGCGTGGCCAGCGGTGTCGAAACCGCCCGCCTCGCTGACGACGATTCAGTCGCCGGAATCGCGACGTACCACCGACTCCGAGTCGCTCCGAGCGCGTGCCGGGACAACGTTGTTGCAGTGGCGGGCGCTGGTTCCGACCGCGACCACCTTGGCTGTATTCGCGCTCATCGTCCTTCTCTCGGGGTCGCTGGCGACCGCACTGACGCCGCTCGCTACCCCGTCGAGCGGAACCATTTCCGAATCGGACGCGCCCTATCCGATGGCGAGTCGGATCGACGCCGACTACGCGTCGGCGCTCCGGTCGCAGGGGCTCGCCGCCAGTCCGGAGATTCTCGTTCCACAGCTTCGAGACGGACAACCGTACCTCGTTCGAGGGGCGAACTTCTCCTCGTTCCGCGCCGTCTCCGACGCTCGACTCGTCGCCGGACGCGCCCCGCAAACCAAGTACGAGGCAGTCGTCGGCCGCGACCTCGCGCGGACGCTCGATGTCGGCATCGGCGACTCGATTACGCTCGGCGGGGCGTCGTCGCCCGCGACGACGCGGATTCGTATCGTCGGCACGTTCGACGCGCCGGGCGTCCTCGACGACCAGTTGGTCGTTCCGCTCCCGACCGCACACGACCTCTCGACGAATCCGGGTACCGTTCAGTTCATCAGAACCGCGGGCGGCACGCCGAACCTCTCAGGCGGCGACAGCGGCATCGCCGTGACCGGCGTGGACATTCCGCAGACCGCGTCGGTCGGCGACCCGCTCACCGTGCGGTTGGACGTACACAACTTCGAAAACAGTGCCGAGAAACAGCGGTTCGCCGTCCGTCTCGCCGGGGAATCGAAGTCCTTCGTCGCGTCGCCGCCGCCGGGCGAGAGTTCGAGCGTGACGCTGAACCTCACCGTCGAAAGACCGGGGAACCACACGCTCCGCGTCGGGTCGCGGGCGAAGCAAATCGCCGTCTACCGCCAGCCACCGCTGTCGCTCGACATCGTGCCGAATCGAGGGCCGCCGGGAGCGCAAATGCACGTCCCCGTGGTGACGGGGGACGGCGAACCGGTGGCGGGTGCGACCGTCGAACTCGCGGGAACGACGCGGACGACGAACGCGGACGGCGTCGCAACCGTCACGCTCCCGAACCGAACGGGGAACTACACGCTGACCGCTTCGAAGGGGAAGCGAACGAACTCGACGCACGTCTCGGTCGAGCAGGGGGCGTCGCTCTCGTTCGGCGGACGGGTTCGCGTGAGTCCGAATCCCGCCAGCGTCTACGCTCGTCCGACCGCCAACGTGACACTCGTCAACCCGTGGGACAGAACGCTGACGAGACGGGTTTCCGTCGTCACGTCGGGAAAGACCGTAACGCGAACCGTGACGCTCCCGTCGCACCGAATCGAATCGACGACGGTCGAACTCGCGTCCGACTCGCAGTCCGACAAGCTTCCCCCCGGCAAACATGCCGTCCGTCTCGTCTCAGACGGCGACGCTCTCGCCACCAACCAGTATCGCGTCGTCGGCGACGAACGCGTCTACTCGACCGTCGCCCGCGACAGCGACTTCTCGAAGGGGTCGGGCATCGGACACGCGGTTCGGAGCGTGTTCGGCGACTTGCAGACCCTGCTGGTCTCGATGGCGGTTCTCGCCGGTCTGACGACGGTCGGAAGCACGGCGGCGACGTTCGCACAGAGCGTCCACGCGAGGCGGCGGGCCGTGGCGATTCACCGCGCGACCGGAGCAACTCGGCGACAGATACTCCGCCTCGTCCTCGCCGACGTGTGGCGGATTTCGGCCGTCTCGATAGTCGTCGGAATCGCGGCGGCACTCCTCGTCGGACTGGTGCTCGAAACGCTCGGTCTCTTAATCGTGTTCGGCGTTCAGTTGTCGATTTCGGCCTCGGTGCAGATACTCGTCACGGTGGCCGTTGGGTCGTTCCTCCTCGCCACCGTCAGCGCGCTCGTGGTGACGATTCCGTTCCTCCTCGCCGATCCGGCCGAACAGTGACGGTGCGCTTCCCGGGAGACGAATCGCCACATCACCTTTGTACTCGCGGGTCGCACACCGTTTGGATGACCGAGACGATACTCGAAGCGGACGCCGTCGGCGTGACCCGAGGCGAGAGCAAAATCCTGCACGACGTCTCGCTTCGCGTCCCGGCGGACGCCAAAATCCTCGTGCAAGGGTCGAGCGGGGCGGGGAAGACGACTCTGTTCAACCTCCTCGGACTGCTAGCGACGCCGTCGCAGGGGACGATTCGGGTGAACGGAACGGACGCCCAGCAACTCTCGGAGCGGCGGCGCGCACACCTTCGGCGGGAGCACATCGGCTTCATCTTTCAGGATTTCCAGCTCATCGCCGACCTCACGGCGTGGGAAAACGCCGCACTTCCGCAAGACCACACTGGCGAGCGCGACGAGGAATGGCTCGAAACGCTGTTCGAAAGCCTCGAACTCGGCGGCGTCAAAGAGCAGTATCCCGCGACGCTCAGCGGCGGCGAGAAACAGCGCGTCGCAACCGCGCGGGCGCTGGCGAATCGGCCGGGGGTGTTGCTGGCGGACGAACCGACGGGCCAACTCGACCCGAAGACGACCGACCAGGTGCTCGACCTCGTCTTGGAACTGCGGGCCACCACCGAAACCGCGCTCGTGACGATAAGTCACGACCCACAACTGCGCAGTCTGTTCGAGCGAGTGGTTCGAATCGAGGACGGAACCGTGCGGACGGTCGAATAGCAAGAGAGCCGTCACGCGACGGTTCGCGCTGACAGCCGGTGAATCCGTGGTTTCGATCAGTCGAAAAAAGTTCGTCGGCCGCTAATCGTTTCTCTTCTTGACACGCAATATTATGTCAAATATTCCATAATACACTTTGTCGTGGCGAGCGTCAGCCCAACGGAATGAATCCCTCCTCTACCCCGCGTCAAACCGCCCGTTCGTCTATCGACCTCCTTCTCGGATACGGGTTTTCTGTTCTCTCGGCCGACGTTCCACCGACGCCGTCGATGCGGAGCGCAGAAGCGAAGACGCACCTGTGGGTTACGTCGTCGAACGAATGGGAACGACGCCAGCAGGAGCGGACGTAAGCCGTGGGATACCAACGTCTCCTGCTGACGCGGTGGTCGCGGCGCGATGTGCTCGCAATCCTCGTCGTCGTCGTGACCGTCGCATTCCTCACCGGCGCGACGCTGGTCGTGCTGGCCGCAGGCACCCAGACGACGACGCTCGCCGAGGAGTACGACGCCGGGGGACAGGCCACTTACTACGAAACGATGGCGGAGGCCCGCGCCGCCGCGGACGACGACGCGCTCGTCGTCCCCATCGCGTCGGTGACGGAACCGAACGGAACGTCGGCGGTGGTCGCGGGCGTCCCGTGCGAACGAGCCCGCGAGTTCCGTGAAAAGACCGACTATTCGGTTCCGTGCCCACCTGATGCGGGCGCGACCAGCGGCGCAGTCGAATCGATGACGACGCGACACCTCGACGGTGCGAACGCGTCTCGCACGGTTCGCATCGCTCCGCACGGCAAAGCGGACGGTCTCCTGCCGCCCTACTGGTACGTGGCTGACGACTCGGTCGTGAACCGACTCGGCCGCACCGGCGTCTTCGTCGTCGATGCAACGCCGCACGCGGCGGAACCGTCCGCCGACGGCGGGACGCCGCTCCGGTCAGTGCTTCCGTTCTTCCTCACCGGCATCCAGCAAGTCATCACGGTCTTGGGGGTGACGGCGGTCGGAACCAGCGTCCTCGTTGGCGTCACTGTGTATGGCGTCACGCGAATGCATACCCGCGACAGACGACGAACGATCCGCGTCGTTCGCGCGACCGGCGGCGTCCCAAGAACGTTACTGCGACTGTACGGGATTCGGGCGGGTGCTCTCACGGCCGTCGGAACCGCGCTCGGGTACGCCGTCGGCGTCGTCGCGACGAACGTCGTCGTCAATACGGCCATCTATCTGGGCGTTCCGACCTCGCTGACGATTCGCGTGACACAGCGCGCCGCGACGATTCTTCTTCCCCTGTACGCCGTCACCATTGCGATTGGCGCGGCCGCGGGGGTCTTGGCCGCGTGGCACATCACGCGCCGTCCGCCGACGCCGGACGCACCGCAACAGCAGTCGTCACGCTGGAGTGTCGTCGGCGACGTTTTCGGCAGAGTGCATCGGTTGACCCTGCTCGACTGGCGCGCACTCCTTCCGAGCGTCGTACCGCTCGCGGCGTTCGTAACCGTCGTCGTTCTCATCGCGTCGATTACGGGCGTCGTCGCACCGCTCGTTCAAACCAGCGGGACGACGATCACGGATTCGAATGCGAACCACCCAATCGCCAGTCGCGTCCCGACAGGGTACGCGACAGCGCTCGAAGACCGCGGGATGACGGCGAGTCCCGAGATACTCGCCTTCGGCGTCCACGACGGGGAACCGATGGTGGTTCGGGGCGTACGGTTCGCGTCGTTCGCTCGCGTGTCGGACGCGAGACTCGTCCGCGGGCGGCGGCCAGACGGACCCAACGAGGCCGTCGTCGGAGCAGACCTCGCACGAACCCACGACCTATCGCTGAACGACTCCGTGACGCTCGGCGGGAGCACGAAAGCCGGTCTCGACCGCGTGAAGATAGTCGGTACGTACGCCGCACCGGGGCCGTTCGACGACCAACTGCTCGTCACGCTCCCGACAGCGCGCCACCTGGCGCGCGTCGATTCGGGCATGGTGCAGATGGTGCGAACGGATTCTCGCATCCAAGCTACCGGGAAGACCAGTGCCGTCGTCGGCGTCTCCGTGCCAACCCAAGTCCCCAACGGAACGGCGATTCCGGTTCGCGTCCACCTGCAAAATCTCGGCTCGGAGCGGGCGAACAGTCACGTCTCGGTGCGAGTCGGCGACCGCCAACGGGAACGGACGGTTTCGGTCGAGGGAGGCGAACGTCGTACAGTGGTCGTCCGACTTCCGACGAAGCGACTCGGACGCCAGCAGGTCGTCGTCGCCAACCGGACGCGAACCGTTCGCGTCGTCCCGCGCGACACCGTGGAACTCCACGGCGTGCCAGAGCGCGCACCGCCGAACAGCGCGCCCCTCGTCCGCGTCACGGACGTTGCCGGAAATCCGGTGCGAAACGCGACCGTCACGGTGGGCGACAATGAGACGACGACGGGGACGAACGGAACCGCGAGAGTCCAACTCGGCGCACCGGGGAATGCGACGATTCGCGCCACCGCTGGAAACGGAACGGCGACGGAGACAGTTCGCGTCTCCCCGTCCGCGCAACGGTCGATTGTCGGTCAACTCCGGGTGCAACCGCGTCGAGCGACGATTCTCGGGCAACCGACGGCGATACTCGAAGTCACCAACCCGTGGAACGAGACGCTGACGCGGTCGGTCACGATAACCGCTGGCACTAACAAGCACAGCCAACAGGTTCGGTTGGCACCGGGTCAACGGACGACAGTCAGCACCGAACTCGACCCGGCCGCACCCGGTTCGCACCCCGTCCGCGCGACGGTCGATGGGCGAATTTTCGACGAAACGACCTATCGCATCGTCGGTGACGACCGAATCGTCAGCGCGCTCGCCACCAGCGGCGAAACCGGCAGTACCGGCATCAGTCGCGCCATCTCGACCGCGTTCGGCAACCTCGACCTCCTCATCGGGGTGTTCGTCTGTCTGGCGGGACTGATGACGGTCGGAAGCACCACGGCGACGGTCGCGTACACCGTCCACTCCCGTCGCCGCGTCGTCGGCGTCCATCGCGCGACGGGCGCATCCCCGGTTAGGATCGTCACGCACATCCTCACCGACGCACTGGCCGTCGGAGGAGTCGCAACCGTCGTCGCGTTCGCGGTGGCGATAGTCGCGGTTTCGCTACTGGCGAAAGCTGGACTGCTCGTCCTGTACGGCGTCCGAATCACGCCGTCGATCACCCCTCGCGTGGCCATCGGCGTCGTTGCGGCAGGCGTGGGCGTGATGTGTCTCAGCGCGGCGCTCGTCGCCGGTGCGCTCGTCAGGGTACCGCCCGAGTCGCTCCTCTCCGACCGGCCGCCACAGACGCACCGTCCGAAGAAGTCACAGAGTGAGTCGGATGAGTAATCGGCGCGAAACCGCCCTCGCGGCCGTTGACATCGGCTATCGACACCGGACATCGCAGGGGTCGTGGACGACGGAAGCGATTAAGGTCAGGCACAGCGGTCGATAGCCCGGCACATCGTATCACGTAAGTCGTCCTCCTCGACTGAGGTGCCGAACCTTAACGACCCTCGTGGAAATTACTCGTCCATTGTCTCCAGCACTAGCGACGACTTGTGCGGCTTAACTGGCCGTTTCCAACCGAATTCGATTGTGTTCCATTGCTGAAGAATATGTAGATGTACAACCTTTTCGAATACATATATCTAGAACCTTTTATATTTAAAAATGAAAATAACTCGTTTTAACGAAATTCGTCCATTTGTTTGAGAAATTGGCAATTAGTAAACGTTTTCGCCCCGTTATTTGTTCGTTAATATTCATATATCCGAACAAAGATTTCCCGGTATCGTTTGCACAGTAGCGGTCGTCAGTCCTCATCGAAAAATGGTCGAAATATCAAAATCAACCGCGTCGTTGCTGCTGTCGAGGACTCGCTCGCCGTTGGATAGTAAGATTTCCAACCCATGACAATCTGTGACATATCTGTTACAGCCATAGAAATGTAATGAGAGAGATTGCGACGAGCGTGGTAAATCAACGAAAACAGCAGGAGACGAGCGCAGTGTTCAGATTTCGGTTATGCGCTCGTACTTTTCGTCGAGGGCGGCGGCGTCCTCGGGGAGCAGAGCGGCGACGAGATAGCCCGCGTACTCGCTGAAGTAATCGACGAGCATCGCAATTCGGTTCGAGTCGATTGCTTCGAGCGAGTCGAGCAGGATGAACGGCACTTTCTCGTACACGTCGTGGACGAGATACCCCGCAAGCGCGAAGACGAGTCCGGTGACTTCCCGCTCGCTTTCGCTGAGGTGGTCGATGGTGTCTTCGTAGGTGCTCCCCGACTCCGTGCTCCGCACGACGTGCAGGTTGAACGTACTCTTCGTGACCTTCCGTCGGCCCTCGCGAACGTCTCGTTCGGCACGGTCGATCCAGATGCGTTCGAGATTGTCGTAATCCAGCAGGTCGAGAACCGTCTCCATGTGGTCGTTGAACTGCTCGACCGCTTGGGTTTCGAGTTGGTCGATGCGAGTTCGAAGGTCTGCGAGTTCCTCTCGGATCGTCTCTCGTCGTGATTCGAGTTGTTCCTGTTCATCGACCTTCGACTCGATAGACGCTATTTCGGCTTTGACGTCTTCGAGGTCGGATTCGAGGCGGCCCAACTCGAACTCCAGTTTGTTCGCCTCTTTGTGGATGTCCAGCAAGTCGCTGTACTCCTCTTGTTCGAGTTCTTCGACCTCGTATTCGAGCGACTCGATTTCGTCAGTGAGTGTCTCTCGGGTTTCGCGGAGGTCGTCGACTCGATCTCCGCGCTCTTCGAGTTCGGATTCGAGTTGCTGAAGTTGCTGTTTCGACTGCTCGTGCTGACGCCGTGTCTCTTCGATGTCTCGCTTTTCGTTTTCGATGGTCTCGATTTCGGATTCGATGGCGTTGCGGTCTGCGATCTTTTCTTCCCGAAGTTCGCGTAGCCGACCGATTGTCTCCTCGATGGTTTGTTTCTCGACCTCCGTTCCGCACGTCCAACAGACGACTGTTTCGGTATCGTCAACGAGTTGGTCGGTTATCGGTTCGTCCGACGACGCAGACGCCTCGTCCGCCTGTAATGCGTCGAGAAGTTCGTGGCTCGTCCCGTCCAGCATCTCCTCGTTGAACTGGATAATCGTCTGGAGTTCGGTCATCGTCGATTCCAACCGTTGCTTCTCCGCGCGGCATTGCTGGATTCGTTCTTCGAGCGAGCGTACCTTCTCGTCAGACGTCTCGGGGAGGTCTGCGACGGTTTCTTCGAGCGACGTGGCTTCGCTTTCGAGCGCCTCGATGCTCTCTTCCTCGGTCGTAATCTTGAACCGAACGTCCTCCAGTCGAGAGCGAGTGTCGCTCAACTCGTCGAGTTTCTCTTCGAGTGCTTCCTTTTCGGCCTTCGTCTCGCCGATATCTGCATCAGTCGCTTCCAGTTCGGCCTCTTTGTCGGCGAGTGCCGTTTGTTTCTCTTCTATCTCCTTTTCCAACTGCGTCCGTTCTTCTTCGAGACCGGGAAGGCGCTTTTTGTGCGATTCGAGGTCCGAAAGTTCGTCGTCGAGTTGGCGCTTCTCGGCTTTCAACTGCTCGATTTCTGCCTGGATTGCGTCCGTATCGACGGGCCGCATGATGAGGCTTCGAAGGTCGTCGCCGCGGGCGACGGCACGCCGAGCTTCGTTCGATTCGAGCAAGAACGCAAAGAGGTCTGCCAGTTCAGGGTCAGCGAGATACGGACTGCCGCCCATCGAAACGGTGCCGTTCCGGCGCGTGAGCGTCCGCGTGTAGGTGTCGTCACCAATCGTCAGCTCGACCATGCCTTCGTCGGCATCACCTTTCAAGGACGACTGGTTACTTCCAAGTGCCGCCATGATTGCTTGAAGCAAGGAAGTCCGGTTAGTCGCATTACGTCCGGTAAGAGCGGTTATACTCGGTGAAAACGAGACCTCCGTCTGGTCGATACCGCCGATGTTACGAACGGTGAGGTTAACCTGCCCCAGGTTCTGCCGTGTTAGCTCCATGTGAAAACACTGTTTCCCCGTCAATATAAATGGTCATATTCGTCGGCCGGTGTGACGGTACGAAGCCTCGACTCCCATCCGATACCCATCACGGACGCTAATTCACGACGAGCAGTCACAGCCGCCTTCTTGCAGAAGTTCGTCCACGGACAATGATTTGCCGCACGTGTTACAGACGACGCGGAGGTCGGCAAACAACTCGAAGTCGCCGAGCGTAATCTGGTCGGCGTTTCGAAGATTTTCGAGCGTCGATTCGGTTACGGCGGCGGTGCGACTCCGCAGTCGCTGAATCGTTTCGGCCCCCTTTTCGAGACGCAGAGAGTCGTCGTCCTGCGAGGGGTAGTCCACGCCCCGATATTTGGTGAGGTACGTGTGGACGGCTTGGTGCGAGACGAAATCTCGCTTGAGTCGTTCCACGTCGAGTCCGTCGCGTTCGAGCGAATTTTTCGTCTCCGTCCGAACCCCACTGCTGACGTCGTCGCTCGTCAACAGCCGGTACGTGTTTTCGACCTCGCCGTCGAGCGTCGAGACGCCCGAATCGGCCAACGCGGCGCGCAACACCTCCTGATTGAATACGTCGGCAAGCTGACGAAGGCTGTACTGTTGGTCGGTTTCTCCAATCCAGTACGAGATGAGCGTATCACCCAGTCCTTCTAACCCATAGTCGTCGATGACGCGCTGTACTTTGCTGGATATCTTTGTGTTGGAATCAGTACTCATACTTCGAGACATCCGCTCGTTTGCTACTCGATGGTCTGGTGCCGAGGGACAAGATTCTTTCCGTTCGGTGCTATCCAAACGAAACGTGTAAAGATTAAACTCCATGTTTTGCTCGCAGTTCTCCAATGAAATCGGTTTCGATTTCGATACAGAGGACTGGAAAAGGGTGCCATCGTCAACGTCAGTCGAACGACATTGTTCCAGTCGATGCTTGGGTCGTCGCCCTGAGAGAGACGAGTCACAATGCTCAACGAATCGGCGACGAACGCCACTCCCGCCAATCCTTACAAGTATAGGACTGTAATTCCTCCTCGACGGTCGATTGGCAACTGCCAACTACCGCCACACTTTCTCGGAGAAGGAGCATCGATTCGGAACATTACAACACTATTTTTGTAATGGTGGGGGAAACCCTCATAGATAAACGGTAACGTGGCACATCCAAGAGCAGAATACTGCGTCTTGGAGTCTGATACTCGGGAAGACGCACGATATCGGATTCTGGGATTATGAACGTCGATGGTGAGATCTCACTCGTCGTAGCGGTTCACAATGGACGTTTTGTGTATATCTCTCGAAGATTGTGGACGAGTCAGCATCGAAAAGCACGATTCATGTTCAAGCATGAATCATTGGAATCAAAAATACGGTATTCATGTTGGCTGAACAATGATGCGACAATGTGATACGTCTGTTCAGTAACCGAGCGAAATTACCGACGAGAAACTCGCACCGTCGCGACCGAGTTGCGGGACGAGAGACGAAACCGTGACTAGTGCTCTACGAGTAGGTGACGTTCAGTTCGATGACGTTGACGGCTTCAAGCACCTGATTCGGGAGTTCTTCGGAGAAACGCTTGTCCCGAATTCGGTTCGAGGGGCCGGAGACGCTAATCGAACCGAGGACACGCCCGTTGTTGCTCAGAATCGGGGCGGCGACGCACCGCAGACCCGAGAGACGCTCTTCGTCGTCGAACGCGACGCCCGTCTCGCGTATCTCTTCCAGTTCGGCTTTCAGTTCCGCCCGGTCGGTAATCGTCGTCGGAGTAAAACCGGTGAGACCGTGCATTTCGATTATTTCATCGACTCGCTCTTCGGGAAGGTGGGCGAGTATTGCTTTCCCCAAGCCGGTTCCATGGAGCGGGACGCGCGTCCCGACGTGGGCTTCGACCTGAACCGCTCGTTCTCCGCGTGCGCGATGAAGATATGACCCACGTCCGTGTTGTTCGACCATCAGGTTCGCCAACTCTCCCGTCGTCTCGGCGAGCGTGTCTATCTCCTTTCTCGCAATGTCGTAAATGTCCATTTGGACGCGAGCGAAGGCACCGTACTCCAGAAACCGGATTCCAACGTGATACGTCGAACCGTCTTTGACGACGTACTCCTCCTGCAAGAGGGTGCTCAGATAGTTGTGAATCGTGCTCTTTGGCAGTCCCAAGTGGTCGGAGAGCGTCGAAACCCCCGCGCCGTTGAGTTCTTTTAGCGCATCGAGTATCTCGAACGCGTTCTCCACCGACTTCACGGCGTGTTTCGCTTGCTTTCCCATGTCGAGGCGTTCTCGTCACTGGCTATTGAAACATTTGTTCATCAATAAAACAATTCGTTCAGTAATACTGAATCACTCGCGGAGTGCTGTGGCAGACAGAGATGAAGTTCGAAAGTGAGCGTCGAAGGCGACGTGTGACGACCGTCAACGATTTACAGACGGGAGCGAAACGTGCACGAGATGTCCAAAGGAGAGTACGACGACTGCTGGCTCCGGTATGCCGAAGGCGAGAGTTCGGCGTCGTATCGAGAGCGCTGTTCGAACGTCTACGCATCCGCTGGGGCACCGGAGCTCGGTGCCGTTCGGGACGAACTGCGGCGTGGACTCCGGGGATTGCTCGGGCGAGAACCTCACTTCTGGCAACATCCACCGCGGTCTGCGGACGGTTTTTTGGCGGTCGGCACGCCCTCCGAGATGGAGGTAATCAGCGACTGCGTCTCGGTCGAGACCGTTAACGCGCTGGACGACGGTGGATATCTCCTCCGAACCGCCGACTGGGAGGGAAGCGAAATCGTGGTCGTCACGGCGTCCACCGACAGAGGCCTGGTGTACGGGACGTTTCACCTCCTCCGGCACATGTCGCTCGGACGGCCCCTCGACGACCTCAACGTCGTCGAAGAACCGACGAGTGCCGAGCGAATCATCAACCACTGGGACAACCCGTTCCGTCGGTCGGTCGAACGCGGGTACGCCGGGCAGTCGCTATTCGACTTCGAACGACTGCCCGACCTCCGCGACCGATACGTCGATTACGCCCGCCTGCTCGCGTCCGTCGGTATCAACGGTATCGTCGTGAACAACGTCAATACGCAGATTCCCGACCGTGACAGCGCCAACGAAGCGACGAACGAGTTGGGCGGGTGGCAACTCCTCGAAACGCGGTATCTGGAGAAGTTAACCGGGCTCGCCGCACTGTTCCGGCGCTATGGCATCCGACTCTACCTTTCGGTGAACTTCGGCGCGCCCGAGAAGGTCGGCAACCTCGACACCGCCGATCCGTGCGACGA
This sequence comes from uncultured Haladaptatus sp., assembly GCA_964399275.1. Classification (GTDB taxonomy): domain Archaea; phylum Halobacteriota; class Halobacteria; order Halobacteriales; family Haladaptataceae; genus Haladaptatus. The sequence goes on along the minus strand of CAYNQM010000001.1, from coordinate 75,247 downwards.
CGCGGTCGAGCAGTGGTGGTCGGCGAAAGCGGACGAAATCTACGAGCGAATCCCGGACTTCGGCGGATTTCTGGTCAAGGCCGACTCCGAGGGCCAGCCGGGACCGTACAACTACGACGCCGACCACGTCGATGGAGCGAACGTGCTCGCGCGAGCGCTCGAACCCCACGGCGGCCGCGTCTGGTGGCGCGCGTTCGTCTACGGTTCGCACGAAGACCGGGCAGTCCAGCAGTACGACACCTTCGAACCGCTCGACGGCGAGTTCCACGAAAACGTCACCGTCCAAGTCAAAAACGGCCCCATCGACTTCCAACCGCGCGAGCCCGTATCTCCGGTCTTCGGGCAGATGCCCGAGACGAACCTCGGATTGGAGCTACAGATAACCGGCGAGTACACCGGCCAGCACGTCCACGCCTGCTACCACGTTCCGATGTGGAAGGAGGTGTTGGAGTTCGACACCGACCCGGAGGGAGGTGGCAAGCAGGTCAAAGACCTGTTCACCGAGGAGGGCACCGGCGTTGCCGGAGTCGGCGGCCCCGGAGAAGACCCGAACTGGACAGGCCACTATCTCGCACAGGCCAATCTCTACGGCTACGGTCGTCTGGCGTGGAATCCCGACCTCGACGAAGAGACCATCACGGACGAGTGGATTCGGCAGACGTTCGGCGGCGACCCGACGGTGGTCGAGACGTTAGCGGACGTCATGCACGACAGTTGGCCAGCGGTCGTCGATTACACGACCGGCGGACTCGGTCTCATGCATATGATGTACAACGGGGAAGCCCGCTTGGAGAACCACTACGACCCGAGTCCCGAGGAGTGGCCGGGGTATCACGGTGCCACCGAGGACGGCATCGGCAAAGACCGCAATTCGAAGGGGAACGGCTACGCTCAACAGTACCCGGCCGTGCCCGCTGAGCAGTACGACGATCCCGAAACCTGCCCGAACGAACTGCTCCTGTTCTTCCACCACCTGCCGTGGGAGTACGAATTAGAAAACGGGCGAACGGTGGTACAGACGCTCTACGACAACTGCTTCGCCGGGACAGCGGCCGCCGAGCGCCTCCGCGACGAGTGGTATTCGCTCGACGGGAAGATAGACGACGAACGATTCCGCCATGTCGCGGAACGGTTCGACGAGCAAGTCGTGCAGGCGGAACGCTGGCGCGATACGCTGGTCGCGTTCTTCCACGACTACTCGGGCATTCCCGACCAGCGCGACCGAGTTCCGTCTGCCGACGCTTTGGACGGGCCGGATGCGTAGCCTGCAGAAGTTCGAGTATTTCCGCGACCGACCACTGCACTTTTGACGCCCGTCTACCATCCTCGAACTATGTCGAAAACGTCGGCGCTGTTGGATCTCGTCTGCGCGCAACGGAGACAGATGAAACTGATACTCTCCCTCCTCATCGCCATGGGTCTCTTTCTCGGACTGTCGGCGCTGTACGTCGAACCGGGCGACGACACGTTTCCCATTCTCGTTCTCGACGCGGTGCTGGTGGTCGGCGCGTTCGTCTTCTTCAGCGTGACCTACTGGTACTGTACGAAGCGAGCGATGGAGAACTGAGAAACACCGACCACCGACGTGCCCGCGCTCTACGACGTATCTTCGAGGAAGTTCGCGGTCTTTGCGGCGATTTCTCGGACGTTTTCGTCGGCGTCGGAGTCGGCGAGAATTCGCAGTTTTTCGACCGCCGCGTCGTCCCCGAGATGGCCGAGCGCGCGGATGGCGCGCGCTCGGACGACGGTTCGGTCGTGGTCGAGGCACTCTCGCAATCGGTCGCTGACGGGGGCGACGGCGCTCGGATTCTCCGTCGCAAGTTCGCCGAGTGCGTCGATAGCACCCCCGACGATGCCGGGGTCAACGTCTCCCAACAACGTGACGAGGTCGTCAACGAGGTCGAACGACGACGCAGGTTCCTGCTCGGTGACGGCGACGACGACGTTGATTAGCGTCCGGCGGGCCGAAATACGTCGCGTGCGTTCGCTCTCTTCGTGTTCTCGGAGCGTTCGTTGCGTCACTTCATCGGCAACGACGTCGCTGAAGTCCCTGACTTCGGGGTCGGGTTCCGTCGCTCGAATGGCTTCGATTAGCTGTCGAGCGTACGGTGCGACGAGGTCGGGTCGCTTCACGACCAGCGTCCCGAGGAGCGTTGCCCCAGTCAGTTGAACGTCAACGATTTCGGAGTCAACTGCACTGACGGGGTCGGCCAGTCTGCCGTCCAACGCTGACGGTTCGCGCTCCGAAACGGCGTCGAGAACGGCGAATGCGCGCAACGACACTACCACGTTGCCGTCGGCGGCGAGCGGTGCGACTTCGTCGAGGAACGGTCGCACTGCATCGACGTCCGCCTCCGCGAGAGTTTCACAGACTTCGACGCCACGCTGTCGAACCATCGGGTTCGAAGACGCGAGGGCGGCGTGAACCGCCGTTTCGTCGATGTCGTCAGGAGTGACCGATGCTGGAGTGATTCCGTCGAGTGGACTCGATGAGTCCGAGGTCATGGTGTGAAGATGCGGTCAGTATCGTAAATACGTGCGGGTTCGATTCGGCCGCCAGAATTAGTCAAATGGTAGAAATAAATACTTTGGTGCGGAGGCCGCAACTGATGCTGAATGACTGCCGACGATTCTCGCGGACTCTCGCGTCGCGCGCTGGTGCGGTCTGCGCTCGCTATCGGCGGTGCAAGCGCACTCGCGGCCTGTCAAGAGGCCGAACGGTCGCCGGATGGCGAGGCTGATCCACCGGAGTACCCTCGGGGAGTCGAAGAGAGGTCTGCACTCCCGGCACGCCAACACGCGTGGGACGACTACTTGGTACGGAGCGTTCACGGCACCGAAACCCAGAGCCAGCACCAACTGCTCCTCGGTCTCGCCTACGACGGGTCGATTCCCCCGACCGAGCAAGAGCGCGAACAGGTCGAAAACGCACTGCGAGTGCTCGAACGCGCCTTCCAGTGGGGAAGCGGACTCGACACCAGCGGAAGCGTCAACAACGGTTTACTGTTCATGCTCGGCTACGCGCCGCGTTACCTCGACCGAGTGGATATCGAAGTGGACGGACTCCAACGACCCGAGGAGGTGTTGGCCGCGCTCGGCGAAGACACCTCGCTGGCCGCCGACTTCGACGCCCTGTTGCTCCTCGATAGCGACTACGCTTCCATCCTACTCGCGGCCGAGCAAGCACTGTTCGGCGAGAAGGAGCGACTCAACGGTGTCGAGGTTGATGCTCGCCTAACCGGAATTTTCGACGTATCGGAGCGTCGAACCGGCGTCCTCGGAAAAGGTCGTCCCGCCCAAGAAATCGACAACGAGAACATTCCGGACGACGCACCGCTGTCGATGGGATTCCGGGCCGGTTTCGACAACAGTCTCCCGCCGGAGGATATCGCAACGCTGTCGGAGGGGCCGTTCGCTGGCGGGACGACGCTCGCCGTCTCGCGGATTCAGACGCATCTAGACGAGTGGTACGACCAGTCCCACCGGCAACGGTTGAAGGAGATGTACTGTCCGGCCCACGACTACGAGGAAGTCGGCGACATCGGTGACGCGCTGGGAAGCCACAGCGGAATCACCGAGGAGAACGTCGAGAACATGGACGCGCTGGCGGCCGAGCACGGTATCGTCGGCCACGCCCAGAAAGTCGCCTCGGCCAGAAGCGAGGAGTTTCAGACGCAGATTCTCAGACGTTCGGAGGGTGTCGCAACCGACGAAGTCGGCGGATCGGCGTTCAACTTCTCCTCGGTTCAGACGGATACCCGAAAGTTCGTCGCCGTGCGCAAGGCCATGAACGTAAACGAGTACGATATCGACGTGCCCGCCGACCGCCACGGCATCGTCGATTACCTCGGCACGCGCTCCCGAAGCACCTTCCTCGTCCCACCGCGAACCGAGCGAGCACTTCCGAGTCAGCTATGAACCGGGCGATTTGGGTTCGATTTCGCGCGCTGGCACTGGTCGCCCTGCTGGTCGCGAGTGCGGGCTGTATCAGCGCGGGCGACAGCCTCGATACGACCATCGACTTTCGGGAGCGAACCGACGCCTCCGGCCTCGACTATCGGACGGACGGCGGCGGGGCGGGTAACGGCGACGACGGCGTCTACGTCGCCGACTACGACCGCGACGGCTGGCAAGACGTGCTGGCAGTCGGCGGCGACCACCCCGTTCTCTTTCGGAACACGGGCGGTCAGTTCGCACGCGCCGAGGAGTTTGCTTCCGCCGGAGATGCGGTCAAGAGCGCGCTCTTCCTCGATTACGACGGGGACGGTTGGGAGGATTTGCTGTTGCTCCGGTCGCACGACGAACCGGTCTTGCTCCGCAACGACCGCGGGCAGTTCGAGCGAAGCAACGTCACTTTCGGCAATCTGACCTATCCCATGGGCGCGACCGCCGCCGACTACGACCGCGACGGCGACCTCGACCTCCTGATATACCAGTCGGGGGACTGGGCGACGGGGAAGCCGGATGGGTACTTCAGCCTCCACAAGTTCGTCGAGAAGGACAACGGTCATCCGAACGTGCTCTACGAGAACACCGGGAACGGCTTCGAGCGCGTCGGGGACTCCGGCCTGAGTGACGCATCGCGCTGGAGTCTGGCCGCGAGTTTCGTCGACCTCACCGGCGACGGCCTCCCGGACGTTCACGTCGCCAACGACTACAACACCGACGCGGTGTACGTCAACGACGGCGATGGCACCTTCACCGAGCGCGTCCTGCGCGGCAACACCTCGCGCAACGGGATGGCGTCCGAGATCGCCGACGTGAACGGCGACGGCGCGCAAGACGTGTTCACCACGAACATCTACCTGCCGCTGGAAGAAGTCGAGGACGACGAACGCTACGAACGGCTCAGGCTCCTGTTCGGCTACGTCCTCAAATCCGGACGGACGAAGGGGAACACGCTGATGCTGAACGACGGGACGGGCAACCTCAGCGACCGGGCGGTGTCGTACGGCGTTCGACAGGGTGGCTGGGGATGGGCCGCGAGTCTGACCGACCTCGATAACGACGGCGACCGCGACCTCATTCACGCAACTCAGTACGTCGTCCGCATCGACCGCGACGACCCACACTACACCTATCCGATGCTGTTCGAGCGCGACGGCGACGACTTCCGGAATCTCGACGCGTCTGCTCGCAACCTGACCGAGCACGACGGGCGTGGTCTCGTGACGCTCGACTACGACCGAGATGGCGACCGAGACGTGGTCGTCGCACCGTACGACGGCGACGTCACCGTCTACGAGAACGTCGGTGCTGCCGGGAACAGCATCGCGTTTCGCGTGGCTGATGCCGAGGGTTCGACCGTCTACGGTGCGGAAGTCACCGTCACTACCCCGGACGATTCTACGGTCATCCAGCAGACGGTCGAATCGGACTTCCTCTCGCAGGAGAGTCGCGTCTCGCACATGGGAGTCGGGAACGCCGAACGAGTGGATTTGACCGTGACGTGGCCGGACGGAACCGAGCGCACCTACGAGAACGTCGCGGTCAACCAGCAGGTTCGGCTCACGAAGGACGGACTGGTGGCGGTCGAGAGCGACGAAGAGTGACAGCGCCCGAAACGCTCACAACTTCTAGTTCATGTGTCAAATGCCGATACTCTCTTAAGCACCTTCCACAATGAGTGTGTATGCGCTATTACCGACTCCCTAGTGGAGAACGGTGTCCAGCCATGGACTCCCTCGTTGTCGTGGACGACCACGGTGACGCGTACGACCTGACGACTGCCTCGGCCGATTTGGGGTCATTTACCGACCTCGCGCGGACTGCGAACGCCAGCGATCGTTCGCTCGACGAGATCGCACGCGACCGGATTCCGGACGCGGAGTCCGTTCCGCCCGGCGAAGTCGAACAGTCCGCTGGTCTACCGGTCGTCGCAGACGAGGTGTGGGCCGCGGGAGTCACGTACTACATCAGTGAGAAAGCCCGCGAAGCGGAGAGCGGGAAACCCGAGGTCTACCTCGACGTGTACGAAGGCGAGCGTCCCGAACTGTTTTTGAAGGCGACGCCGTCTCGAACGGTCGGTCCGCGCGACGCCATCGGCGTCCGAGGCGACTCCGACTGGGACGTTCCGGAACCCGAACTGGGCGTCGTCCTTCATCGAGGCGACGTCGTCGGCTACACCGTCGGAAACGACGTATCGAGCCGCGACATCGAGGGGGAAAACCCTCTCTACCTCCCGCAGGCGAAGGTGTACGACCGCAGTTGCGCGGTCGGACCGTGCGTCGCGACGGAGGGAACGGTCGGCGACCCACACGACCTCTCGATGTCGCTCTCCATCGAACGCGACGGCGAAATCGTTCACGAGGATTCGACCTCGACGAGCGAGATGGCGACGAACTGTGAGAAACTCGTCGAGTACCTCCGTCGGCACAACAACCTGCCGGACACGGTCGTCCTCCTCACGGGGACGGGACTCGTGCCCCCGGACACGTTCACGCTCATCGAAGGAGACCGCGTATCCATCACTATCGACAGCATCGGAACCCTCGTCAACGACACCATCGTAGTCTGACGACCGACGCGAAGACGGTACCGCACTGACGCGACGACGGACACGAACCGACTCTGTCGTCCAGAGCAGCGTCCAGCGAACGTCGATCAGGCGTCGAACCGGCACGAAAGACGCGGACGAAGTTTTTTACTATTTACTCCCAATTGAGTACTTGATGACGACACAACCACCGGACGATTCGTATCGACGGCCGGAACGCCCAACCGAAGAGCGGGTCGAAGACCTTCTCGACCGCATGACGACGGCGGAAAAGGCTGGACAGGTGGTGGGGACGTGGGCCGGGAAGTTAGGCGTGAAACACGACCTAGACGACGTGAAACGGGCGATTCGAGACCATCATCTCGGCGTCGCGGCTCCGTTCGGTTGGGGCGGGGCCCACGCGCGAGACGTGGAGGAAGCCGTCGCGGCGGCGACCGAACTCCAGCAGTTTGCGACCGAGGAGACTCGATTGGGGATTCCACTTTTGCTGAACGTCGATGCCGTCCACGGCAACGCCTACGTCGCCGGGGCCACGGTCTTCCCGAACAACTTGGGCACTGCAGCGACGTGGAACCCGGAACTCGTCGAGGACGCCGCCGCGATAACGGCCGTCGAGACGCGCCGCGTGGGTGCCCACCAGAACTATTCGCCGACGTGCGACGTGGGACGCGACCCGCGCTGGGGGCGAATCTTCGAGACGTTCGGCGAGAGTCCGCGACTCTGTACCGAGATGACGACGGCAAAGGTACACGGCTATCAAGGCGACGGCGTCGGCGACCCAGACGGCGTCGTCGCCACGGCCAAACATTTCCCGGCCTACAGCGAACCCGAGCGTGGCGAGGATGCCTCGCCGGTCGATATCTCCGAGTACAAACTTCGGAATGTGTTCCTCGGCCCGTTCGAGAGCGCGCTCGACGCTGGCGTGGCGTCCGTGATGCCGTCGTACAACTCGATAAACGGCGAACCGTCGCACGGATCGTCAGGACTGCTCCGAGAACTGCTCCGCGACGAACTGGGATTCGAGGGGCACGTCGTCTCGGACTGGAACGGCGTCAGGCACCTACACCAAGACCACCGCACCGCGTCGAACCGCCGCGACGGGGTTCGTCAGTCTCGCGTTGCCGGACTCGATATCGAATCGGTCGGACACGTCGAGGCGGCCGAGCACCTCGTTGACCTCGTCGAGGACGGCGACGTGGACGAAGAAACGCTAAACGAGAGCGTCCGGCGGGTTCTCCGCCTGAAGTTCGAACTGGGGCTGTTCGAAGACCCCTACGTCGAACTCGACACCGCACACGAGACGCTCGGGCGGGAAGCCCACCGGCAGGTCGCCCGCGACGCCTCCCGGGAGTCGATGACGCTCTTGGAAAACGACGGACTGCTCCCGCTGACCGGCGAAGAAGACGTGTTCTTGGGTGGGCCAAACGCGGACGACCTCGTCCACCAACTCGGCGGCTGGAGCGTCCAAAGCCCGGACGGCGTCCCGGGGAAGACGATTCGGGAGGCGATGAGATCACGCCTCGGTGGCTCGCTCACCTACGAGAAAGGGACGACCCTCAACGAGGAGCGAGACATCGACGCCGCAGTCGAGAAAGCGAGCGCGGCGGACGTCGCAGTGCTCGCGCTCGGCGAAGGGTGGTATCTCCACGAGTTCGGGCCGTCCGCGCAGGCGGGCGTCGATACCGGCGAGTGGCCGACCCGTTCCGAACTCCGTCTCTCGGACGCACAGCGCGAACTCGTCCAGCGCGTCCACGCGACCGGAACGCCGGTTGTCGGCGTCCTCGTGACGGGCCGTCCGCTCATCGTCGATTGGATGGCCGAGAACGTATCGGCGATCCTCATGGCGTACTATCCGGGAAGCGAAGGCGGGCCCACCGTCGCGGAGACGCTGTTCGGGGAGAACGACCCGAGTGGCCGGTTGCCCGTCTCCATCCCGCGCTCGATGGGCGACCTGCCCCAACATCACGACTACCTCGCCCATCCCTGTCCGATTGGCGACGACGAACATCCGCCCTCCTACGACCCGCTGTATCCATTCGGTCACGGGCTGAGTTACACCACGTTCGAGTACGACGCCGTGACGGTGCCGACCGACCCGGTCGATGCTGATGGAACGATCGACGTCACAGTCAGCCTCTCGAACGTTGGCGATAGAACCGGCACCGAGACGATACAGGTGTACGCCCGCCAGCAGACGAGTTCGCGCGTCAGGCCCGAGCGGACGCTGGTTGGGTTCGAGCGCGTCGAACTCGACCCCGGCGAGTCTGTCGAACGAACCGTGTCAATTCCCGCGTCGGCGTTCGGCTACTATCGACCACCGGAAGGTCACGTCGTCGAATCCGGGGAGTATCGCGTGTTCGTCGGGGAACACGAATCGTCGGTTCGTATCGACGGTTCGTCGGCGTAGCCGGGCCAAACCCCGGAAATCGCTTATCGCCGAAGATGCAGGGAGCAGTTGCTACTCGGGGACGAGCGTTTCGTTCGTCGGTTGCGGCGGTGGTCAGTCCGCACCGTGTCGAGGCGCGTACCCGCAGTTGAAGCAGACGACGCTACCGTAATTCGTGCGCTCGACTCGACTGCGGCATTTGGGACAGGTCGATTGCATCGACTCCATCGAATGTTCGACAGTATTTGTATCTTTATACGACGTTTGTCGAAATCAGGTCGGCGACGTGGCCTCACCCGAGCGCGAGAACCGACGTGGCAACGAACCGGTGGCGCGAAAAGATGGCACAGTACAAGGATATTTGTAGGTGTCCGTCACAGGAGTGTGTATGACGTTCGAGCTACCGATAGACGAGTTTGCTCGGCGCGACTGGCAACGTTCCAACGAAGGAACGGTTCGGTTCGCGCTGATTGGACTCGGTTGGTGGACGAGAGAAGAAGCGATGCCCGCGATAGCGTCGTCAACGTTCGGCGAGAACGCAGTGGTCGTCAGCGGGTCGAGCGAGAAGGCGGCTGCGGTCGCCGACGACCACGACGACGTCACGCACGCACTGACCTACGAGGAGTTCCTCGACGGTGCGGCGCAGGACGCTTACGACGCTGTCTACATCGTCACGCCGAACGCGCTCCACCTCCCCTACGTGGAAGCCGCCGCGGAGTTCGGCAAACCAGTCCTCTGCGAGAAGCCGATGGAGGCGTCGGTCGAGCGCGCAGAACGGGTCGTGGACTGCTGTGCCGACACCGACACGCCGCTGATGGTCGCCTACCGAATGCAGACCGACCCCGCCGTCCGTCGAACGCGGGAGATAATCGAGGAGGGCGACATCGGCGACCCGGTGCAGATTCACGGCCACATGTCACAGCCACTGCTCGACGTCATCCCGAATCCCGACCAGTGGCGGCTCGATCCCGACTTGACGGGTTACGGCGCGACCGTGATGGATCTCGGCATCTATCCGCTCAACACCGCACGGTTCGTCCTCGAAGCCGACCCGGTCTCGGCCAGGGCGAATCTCCGCTCGGAGTCAACGGGATTCGGCGACGTGCCGGACGAACACGCCAGTTTCGAACTCGTCTACGACGACGGGACGGTCGTCAGCGCCACCGCCAGTCAGAACGCTCAGCGAGCGAGTCACTTCCGAGTCGTCGGAACCGAGGGCGAGATAGTGCTCGAACCCGTCTTCTACCCCGATCAAACGCGTTTCATGACCGTTCGTCGCGGGGAGACGACGACCGAGGTGCAGGTACCGCCGGTGAACCAGATGACCGAGGAGTTCGACTACTTCGCCGACTGCCTGCTCAGTGGCGAGCGACCGCACGCGGACGGCGACCACGCCTTGACGGACATGCGGGCGATGGCGGCTATCTACGAAGCGGGTGAGACCGGCGAAGCAGTCAGCGTCGAACCCGCATCTAACGCCCGGAACTGAGCGAGGAGCGCATCGACACGAAACCAACGGCTTACCAATTTCAGCCAGGACATTTGAAATGATATCCATAATATTTATATCCTACCTTTGTCAATGTGTTCCATGTTATGTCATCTGATAGCCGTCGGGATGCGTACCCCGACGTAATCAGTCGTCGGCAGATGTTAGCAGCGGCAGGGGCGTCAGGAATCGCGGCGCTCGCAGGTTGTTCTAGCGGAGACAACAACAACAATACCAACAACGGGCCGAACTCGGACAAGGTTCAGAACGCCACGTACGTCAACGCTTACACCGGCAATCCCGTGGACCTTCACTTCAACTCGTCGGCGAGCCAAAACTACAGTTGGCCCGCGGGAAGAGCCGTCTTCGCGCCTTTCATCAAATATTCGTTCAATAAGGGCAAGTTCCTGCTCGGTGCGCTCGACGATTTGCAGATAGAGGGGCAAGAGGTCACGCTCACCTTCCGCGACGATTTGAAGTGGGACAACGGTGACGATTGGACGACCGACGACCTCGAAGTGCAACTGAAGTTGGCGAAGAAGACGGGAAGCTCTCTCTGGGGCTACCTCGACGATTTCGAAATCCTCGGCAAGAAGAAGGCCAAGCTGATGCTGTCCGGGCCGACTAACCCCCAGATTGTCAAGTTCGAACTGACGAACTTCTTCGTGGATACGAAAAAAGAAACCCACGAGCAGTGGCTCGACAAGGGCGAAGCCGAGTTCCTGCAGTGGGCGTGGGAAGACCCGGTCGCCAGCGGAGCGATGTCGTTCGTCAACAAAGACCAACAGGCGTTCGAGTTCAAGCGGAATCCCAAGTTCTACAACGCGGACAACGTCAACTTCAGCAAATACCTCATCGAGAGCTACGGTGGAAACACTGCGCAACACCAGGCGCTCATGTCGGGGACGAAGGTCGATGCGGCGACGAGTCTGTTCACGCCGCCCGCGATTGCCAAGAAGTTCCCGAAGAACGTCGTGGAAGTCAACATTCCCGCAAAATGGGGATACGGCATCGTCTTCAACCACAGCGACCCCCACTTCGGAAAGCGGGCCGTCCGGCAGGCGGTTGCGCACGTCATCAACAGACAGAATCTCGTGGACAACGCCGGTCCGCGAACGAAGTTCGTGGCACCCATTCCCTGTGGCATCGCGCCCAAAGACCAGAAATCGTGGCTCGGCGATTGGTACGATGACTTCGAGACCTACGGGCCAAAATCGAAGCAAACGGGTAAAGCCGCCCAACTCCTCAAGGACGCCGGGTACTCCAAGCAAGGTGGCAAGTGGACGGACGGCAGCGGTAACACGCTCGGCGGAAAATACTACTCGCCCGCGGGCTGGACCGACTGGACGACGATGACACAAACGGTCGTCGACCAGTTGAACGAATTCGGCTTCGACTTCTCGGTGTCGACGAAGCCGACGAACGACTGGTTCAACCAGTACTCCAAGAGCAACTTCAAAATGGGAAGCTTATACTGGCTTCCGGGCGGATCGCGGTCGTCGTTCCCGTACTTCCCGCTGTACTACCAACTGTGGGCGACCGACATCGGAGGCGGCCACGGCTACCGCGAGAAAGCGGACTCCGAGCAGACGATTCCCGGCCGAAACGGCGGGGAGATGACGCTCAATCCGCTGAAAGTGACCGAGAAAATCGCACAACAGTCGAACGACGACAAGGCACGAAAGTTCGTTCAGCAGTCGGCGTGGCACAACCACATCGAACTGCCGTTCTTGGGACTGGTGTCCAAGTTCGAGCAGTCGTGGACGACGAACGACGATTGGACGGAGGCCGATAAAAACAGTCCGAATCGGCGCGTCAAATGGCCGCAGTTCTGGTGGCTCCACGAGGGTGACCTGCAGTACAAAGGATAGTCCGTGAATCTCGCTACTACGCTACAACAATGAAATACTACCTCAGACGGGCAGCAAGAATCCCGCTGACTATATTCGCAGCCGCAACGCTCACGTTCGGGTTGATTCGACTGCTCCCCGGAGGCCCGTTCACGCGACTCCGACTTCAGCTCATCCGTCAGGGCGTTCCGGTCGAGCAGGTCAACGCTCGTATCGAAGCACTGCAAAACATCAGACCCGACGCGCCGCTCTACGTGCAGTACTTCGATTACATGGCTGGTGTTGTCCAACTCGACCTCGGGCAGTCGATTTCGCTCAACGAGCCGGTCGTGAACATTATCGCACGGGCGCTTCCGTGGACGGTCTTCCTCGTCGTGACTTCGACGGTGTTGATGTTCGTCGGCGGCGTCCTCATCGGTTCGATTCAGGCGTACTGGGAAGGCTCAAGGTTCGACAAGCTGGTCTCGAGCGGGTCGATATTCCTGATGTCAGTGCCGTACTACATCTTCGCCGTCATCTTCCTGTTTCTGCTGGCGTTCCAATGGGGATACTTCCCCACCGGCGGTGCGCACACGCGGGGACTCACTCCGTCCATCGGAGTGGACTACTACGTGAGCGTCCTTCGTCACGCCGCGCTCCCCATTCTCGCGTTCACCATCGGCGGCATCGGCTCGACGGCGCTCAACATGCGAGGAAACGGGATACAGGTGCTCGGCGAGGAGTACGTCGAAGTCGCCAGACTACGGGGACTTTCCGACACTCGAATCGCGACGCGATACGTCGCCAAGAACGCCATCCTCCCGATGTACACGGGGCTGCTCCTGTTGATCGGGTTCCGACTCGGTGGAACCGTCGTGCTCGAAGAGATATTCTCGTACCCGGGGCTGGGCGACTACATGATAGCCGCGGTCTTTGCGAACGACTATCCGCTCATGATGGGATGTTTCCTCGTCATCACGGTGACGCTCGTCGTCGCGGTGTTCGTCGCGGATATGACCTACGGACTCATCGACCCCCGCATCAGCACAGGTGATTCCGATGGCTACTGAGACGGACACCGCTTCGGACGAAATCGATTGGCGCTCCGGTTCCTCGTCGGTCGAAATGAGCCGACGCGACCGATTGAAAGAGAAGTACCGGCGGTTGGTGTACGAACCGGCCGTAGTCGCGTGGTCGGACACGCGAACGCGACTCGGCATCCTCATCCTGAGCGTCTACTTCCTGATGGCCGCCGTGGCGGTGCTCGGACTCTGGCGCGAGCCGAGTACCAATCAGGCCGGTCAGCTCATCAAACCGTTCCAGAACTGGTCGTACCCGCTCGGGACGACCCTATCGGGCGTCGACCTGCTCGCGCTCATCATCGACTCCACGCCGTTCATCCTTTTGATGGTGGCCGCGGGCGGTGTCTGGGCGACGGGTATCGCCATCCTCGTCGGAACCGTCTCGGGATACAAGGGCGGGACAGTCGATACCGCCATCACGTCGATTTCCGACTTCTTCATGGCGATTCCGGGACTTCCGCTGGTCATCGTGTTAGCGATGGCGTTCAGTCCCGAGAACCCGATTTTCCTCGGGGTCATCCTGACCATCAACTACTGGGCAGGACTGGGGCGCTCGATACGGTCGCAGGTGCTTTCTATCCGGGAGGCGAGCTACGTCGAAGCCTCCAGAACGATGGGAACGAGTACGCCGCGCATCATCGTCAAGGACGTGCTTCCGAACATCATGCCGTACGTGATGGTGAACTTCGTGCTCGCCGCGCGCTACACCATCTTCGCGTCCGTCGGGCTGTACATCATCGGCGTGCTTCCCTACACCGGGGTGAACTGGGGCGTCACGTTGAACAATGCGTACGAACAAGGTGGCCTGTTTACCATGCAGGCATTCCACTGGCTCCTCGTTCCAATTATCGCCATCGTCGGGTTGTCCTTCGGACTCATTCTGGTGAGTCAGGGGATGGATCGAATCTTCAATCCGCGGGTTCGAACCCGACTCACGGGCGAGTCGGAGTCCATCGAGGAGGAGAGCAGTACGTCGACTACGGAGATGATGTAAATGGCTACCGACAGAGTATCCAGCGACAGAACAGCGTCGAACAGCGTCGTCAGCGACCCGATTCTCGAAATCAGGGACACCAACGTCACCTACAGCGGGGGCGAGAACTACGTCCTCGAAGACGTCAACGTAGACATCGAGCGGGAGGAAGTGCTCGGTATCGTCGGCGAGAGCGGGAGCGGAAAGTCAATGTTCGCGTCCGCACTGCTCGACGCCGTCCCCGACCCCGGCGTCCTCACGGGCCAGATTCTCTACAATCGGGAGGATGGTTCGACCGTGGACGTGTTGGAGCTGAGCGACGAAGAACTCCGACAGTTCCGCTGGGAAGAGATATCGATGGTGTTCCAGGGCGCGATGAGTTCGTTCAACCCGACGATGAAGATTGGGTCGCATTTCAAGGAGACGCTCATGACCCACGACAAGGACGTCTCCGAGGGAATGGCGTTCGCCCGGGAACTCCTCGAAAACCTCTACTTGGAACCCGAGCGAGTGCTCGATTCGTACCCCCACGAACTCTCCGGCGGGATGCAACAGCGGGCGCTCATCGCGCTGAGCATGGTTCTCGACCCGGAGGTGCTGGTGATGGACGAGCCGACGGCGGCGCTCGACCTGTTGATGCAACGGTCGATCCTGCAACTGCTCGCCGACCTCCAGGAGACGTACGACCTGACGATTATCTTCATCACGCACGACCTACCGCTGGTCGCGTCGCTGGCCGACAGGATGGCCATCATCTACGCGTTCCAGTTCGCGGAGATCGGTCCGCGAGACGAAGTAATCGGCAACTCGGCGCATCCCTACACGCGGGAGTTGTTGAACGCAACGCCGAATCTAGACGCTCCGCTAGAGGAGATGCAACCCATCGAGGGCGAAGGACCTGCTCCGGTGAACGTCCCGTCCGGATGCCGATTCCACCCGCGCTGTCCGCTCGCAACCGAGGAGTGCCGGGTCGAAGACCCACCGTTTGCGCCGATTCAGGACGGTGAGCAACACCGCACGGCCTGTCACCACTGGCGAGACGCCCGCGAGGAAATACCACTCAACTTCGGTGAGACGAGCACCGAGGTGGAACCGCTCAAATCGGGCGCAGTGGAATCGATCGCGTCCGGCAGGAGCCGCGACACCGAGGAACCGCCGCTGTTGTCGCTGGACGACGTCGAAGTCCACTTCGAGAAAGAACAAGGGCTGTTCGACCGGTTCAGCGGGGACCCGGACACCGTCAGGGCCGTCGATGGCGTCTCACTCGACATCGAAGAGCAAGACCTCGTCTGTCTTCTCGGCGAAAGCGGCTGTGGGAAGACGACGCTCGGGAAGACGATGATTGGACTCCAGCGCCCGACCGGCGGGTCGATAGAGTATCGCGGACACGACATCTGGGAGGCGAAAGCCGGCAACGCCGACATCCCGTTCTCCGAAGTCCGGTCGGCGCTCCAGATAATCCATCAAGACCCGGGAAGCTCGCTCAATCCGAATCGACGTATCGTGGACACCCTCTCGGAACCGCTCCGACACACCCACCCGAACATCAGTAGCAACGAACGTCGAGCACGGATTCATTCGCTCATCGAACGAGTCGGCATGACGCCGCCGGGTGACTTCCTCGACCGATACCCGCATCAGCTCTCGGGCGGCGAAAAACAGCGCGTCGCACTCGCTCGGGCGCTGTTGATGGATCCGGACGCGATACTGGCCGACGAAGCGATTAGCGCGGTGGACGTCTCGCTCCGCATCGAGATTATGGACTTGATGCTGGAACTCCAGACGGAGTTCGACACCTCGTTCCTGTTCATCTCCCACGATCTCTCGAACGCGCGGTACTTCGCCGAGCACGGGGACGGTCGCATCGCGGTCATGTACCTCGGCGAAATCGTCGAAATCGGCTCGGCCGAGCGGCTCATCCACGACCCGCGTCACCCCTACACGGAGGTGCTCCGCTGGGCGACGCCGAACCTCGACCTCGACGAAATGGAAGCCGAAGACCCGCCGATTCGGGAGATAGACGTGCCCGACCCGGTTGACCCACCATCGGGCTGTCGGTTCCACACGCGCTGTCCCGTCGCCCGCGAGGCGTGTCGCCAGCAAAAGCCGGAGTTGCAGGACATCGACGACGCGGACGGGAAGGCGGCGTGTTTCCGGGAAGACCCGAATCACGCCTACTGGGACAGCGAACCGCTCGACGGCGCGGACGAGGGTCAAACCGACGTCGTAGAGAACTGACAGCGTTAGTTCCACTTTTTCGAGGAGCGCACGGCGTGTAGCAGGAGTATTATTACCCGAGGGGCAGTACACTGAGTCGATGAAACGGTACGTGCCTGAGTGCGAGGACGGGACGCTCTTTCTCGTCGCCGAGGACGACAGGGTCGAAATCGGCACCGTAGACCACATCGTCGCCGCGGTCGGCGGTGAGAGGTACTCCATAACCTACGACCAGAAACAGCGAACTCAGCCGTGGCTCGACACCGACGACGGCGAGTTCGGAATCGACGTGCGCGAGACGGTCACAACGATGTATCACACGGAAGCGACGGTTTCGAAACTCCGAGAGTACGACATGGGAACCGAACGGTACGGGATGCCGACGCGGACGGTCAAGTTCGCGGACGAGTTCGTGGACATCCTCGAACAACAGGGGAGCACCTGAGTCCGCGATTGCAATTCGCCTCCATGCCGACTCGGTCGCGGCGCACAAGCTATATGCCAGTGTTTTCCGAAACCATCGGTATGGACACGACGTGGATGTTACCCCCTCGTCCAGACAGGCGGTGGCAAATCGCCAAACAGCTCGGCCTTTCGACTGCTGTCGTCCGCTTTTGGGGCGAAACCGAGTGGTGGACGTACGACTCGCTCCTCCAGACGTACAACCGGTTCGCCGACCACGGACTCTCGCTCGACGTGGTCGAAGACCGCCCGCCGATGACCAAGACGGTTCTCGGCGAAGACGGCCGAGACGCGGAGATAGCTGCGGTCAAGCAACTCCTTCGAAACATGGGTGCCGTCGGCATCGACGTGTACTCGTGGGTGTGGACCGAGAATCCGGTCGGCGTCCTCCGAACCGCGGACGCCGTCCCGCTCCGAGGCGACTCGCGGACGACGGCGTACGACCACGCGCAGTCGGAGCGCGCCCCAGAACATCCGACCGACATCACCGAGGACGAACTGTGGGAGAACCTCGAATACTTCCTCGACGAAGTCGTTCCGGTCGCCGAGGAGGCGGGCGTCAAACTCGCGCTCCATCCCGACGACCCGCCGGTATCGCCCGTTCGCGGCGTTCCGCGTCTCGTCACTTCCGTCGAGAACGTCCAGCGCATCCTCGACCTGCACGACAGCCCCAACCACGGGCTGACGTTCTGTCAGGGCAACTTCTCGGCGATGGGCGCGGACGTACCGGAAACCATCCGGCAGTTCGGCGACCGCATTCACTTCGTCCACTTCCGCGACGTGGAGGGAACCGCCGAAGAGTTCGTAGAGACGTGGCACGAAGAGGGCCAGACCGACATGCTCGCGACGATGCGAGCCTACCGCGACGTCGGCTTCGACGGCCCAATTCGTCCCGACCACGTCCCGAAGATGCTCGGCGAGGAAGACCGCGGCGGGGCGATGACCGGCTACACCGACATGGGGCGACTGTTCGCCATCGGCTACATGCGAGGATTGCTGGAGCAGACGGCGGAGTAACTTCGAAACCTCGTACTCCCCGTCTGGAGGGCGTTCGACCGGCGGTGGGTTTATTTGAACTCGCCCTCCACTATGACCGAGATGAAACGAGGATTAGTGCTCATCGACCGCACGGAGCAACACCGCAAACTGCTGACGGAGGCCGTCGAGCACGCGAGAGGTGCCGAGGCAGGGCTCGTCCTGTTGACGACGATGACCAAAGAACAGTTCGAGGACGACGCCGAGACCTTGGAATCGATCGGGCGCGTCGAAAAGAAAAATTACGCCAGCAACTCCGTCCTCGACGGCGCAGTCAACGACATTCAGACGTTCGCCGAGGAGAGCGGCGCGGACGACATCGACCTGACGGTCGTCGCGCGGGCGACCGACGACGTCGCGGACACCGTCGTAGAGGTGGCAACGGAACGGGACTGCGACCACGTGTTCTTGCTCGGAAAACGTCGGTCGCCGACCGGAAAAGCCCTATTCGGCGACGTGGCACAGCAGGTCGCGCTGAACTTCGACGGCTACGTTACGCTCGCAACCAGATAATTGGGACAAACGCTCCGAGGTGGCGTCACTCGAAGCCGAACAGTTCCTTCGGTCGGTCGTACGCGACGTGTTCGGCGAGGTCTCGGGCGACGTCCATCGGCATCCGTCCGCGTTCGACCTGCCGACCGAGAACGTTCGCGAGCGACCGGCGGAACATCTCGAACCGCGAATCGAACGACAGGAGTTTCCGGGAATCGCTCACCATCCCGG
This sequence comes from uncultured Haladaptatus sp., assembly GCA_964399275.1. Classification (GTDB taxonomy): domain Archaea; phylum Halobacteriota; class Halobacteria; order Halobacteriales; family Haladaptataceae; genus Haladaptatus. The sequence continues at coordinate 56,555 of CAYNQM010000001.1, read as the reverse complement.
CGTGGTTCGCGAGCAAATCGACCGAACTCACGTATTCGATTTGGTGTTCGATGCCGAACGGACTGTCGTTGAACCACCACGCCGGTCCCACGCTCACGTTCGGGAACGCGCGGGCGATGGTCGCCATCGTCGGGTAATGCGTCGGGTCAACGCAGTAGAGGACGATATCGGTCTCGCCGTCGAACTCGTTGCAGAAGTGTTGGAGGTTCTCGGCGTACTCGACGCGTCCCGTCGTGACGGTGCCGCCAGCCGCCGACCCAAGTTTTTCGAACAGTTCGTCGCGATAGTCTCGTACCGGCCCCATGTGAAGATGTGTCACCCACCCTTTCTCGACGTTCAGCGACCCGATGTATTCGAGCACGAACGCCTTGAAATCGTCCACCTCGGCTTCGCGCAGGGACTCGCCGCGCCGGTCTGATTCGTACACCTGCCTCGCACGTCGCTCGCTCACGGGCCGCGAAACGGGTTCGCGGAGACTCAGGTCGCTGGCTCGACACCCGTGGGATTCGAAGTAGTCGTGGGTGGCCGCGAGCGCTTCCAGAAAGCCGTCGAACTCGCTCGTGTTGATGCCGGTCGCTTCACCCAGTTCGCGCACGAAATCGTCCCAGTCGCGGTGGTCGATGTGGACGGCGCGGTCGGCGCGCCACGTCGGCAGAACGTCGATGCCGTCGATTTCTCGCTCGGCCCGTTCGTGCAGTTCGAGATTCGAAGTCGGGTCGTCCGTGCTACAGACGACTTCGACGTTCATCTCCCGGAGCAGGGCTTGCGGGTTCATCTCGTCCGATTCGAGTTGCGACGCCGTCTCCTCCCAAATCTCGTCGGCCGTCTCCGCCGAGATGGATTTCTCGATGCCGAACCGACGCTTCAGATCGAGGTGAACCCACTCGTAGGTCGGATTTCCAGCGAGTTCGGGAAACACCTCGGCCAGCGCATTCCACTTCTCGCGGTTGGACGCGTCGCCGGTGATTCGTTTCTCGGGGACGCCCCGCTTTCGCATCGCCGCCCAGACGTAGTGGTCGCTCGCCCCTTCGACCTCCCACACGTCGTCCCACCCTTCGTTCTCGACGACCTCCGCAACGTCGAGGTGGCTGTGCGGGTCGAGAATCGGCAGGTCTTCGACGGTCTCGTACAGGTCGCGGGCGGCGTCCGATTCGAGGAGGTAGTCCTCACTCAGGAAGCTCATTACTACAGTTCACAGGGGAGGGTCGCATAAATGTGGAGGTCGAATCGTTTCGTCGGATTGGCACGACCGAGTGACGGCGTACCGAATTGTTAAGACGTACCACGCTCAATCCGCGAAGTGTGATGCAAGAGAGTCCGGAGACCGCCGTGTACCGAGACGCATCGGTGCCGACCGAACGACGAATCGACGATTTGCTCTCGCGGATGACGCTCAGCGAGAAAGCGGCCCAACTCGGCTCCGTCAACGCGAAGAAGATACTCGACGAAGACGGAACGCTCGACCGTGAGACCGCCGAAGAGTTGCTCGCCGACGGAATCGGCCACCTGACGCGAATCGGCGGCGAAGGAAGCCTCGCGCCGACGGACGCCGCGCGAGTCACGAACGAGCTACAGGAAATCCTCGGCGAGACGCGCCTCGGCGTCCCCGCCATCCCCCACGAGGAGTGTCTGAGCGGGTACATGGGACCGGACGGAACCACATTCCCGCAAGGTATCGGCATGGCGAGCACGTGGAATCCGGCACTGATGTCCGAGGTCACGACGACGATTCGTTCCGAGATGGAAGCCATCGGAACCGTCCACGCGCTATCACCGGTCTTGGACGTAGCGCGCGACCTGCGGTGGGGACGGGTTGAGGAAACGTTCGGTGAAGACCCCTACCTCGTCGCGGCGATGGCCTGTGCGTACGTCTCCGGACTGCAGGGAGAGTCGGTTGCGGAGGGCATCTCCGCGACGTTGAAACATTTCGTCGCGCACGGTGCCTCCGAAGGTGGAAAGAACCGAGCGTCGGTCAATCTCGGCCCTCGCGTGTTGCGCGAGACACACATGTTTCCCTACGAGGCCGCCATCCAGGAGGCCGGTGCGGAGTCGGTGATGAACGCCTACCACGACATCGACGGCATCCCGTGCGCGAGTTCGGAGTGGCTGTTGACCGATGTGCTGCGCGGCGAGTTGGGATTCGACGGGACGGTGGTCTCGGACTACTACAGCATCGACTTCCTCAAGGCTGAACACGGTATTTCGGACTCTGACCGCGAATCCGGCGTGAAAGCGCTGGAGGCGGGCATCGACGTGGAACTTCCGTACACCGACTGTTACGGCGACCACCTCGTGACGGCCGTCGAGAACGGCGAACTTGCCGAGGAGACGCTCGACACCGCCGTCCGGCGAGTCCTCCGGATGAAGTTCGAGAAAGGCGTCTTCGACGCTTCGACGGTCGATGCCGAGGCGGCCGCCGACGCGTTCAACACGCAGTCAGCGACCGAACTTACCGAGCGCGCCGCACGCGAGTCCATCGTCCTCCTGAAGAACGACGACGACCTGCTACCGCTCGACGACGCCGGTTCGCTCGCCGTCGTCGGGCCGAAGGCGGACGACGTGCAGGAGATGATGGGGGATTACGCCTATCCGGCGCACTACCCCTCGGAGGAAGTGACGGTGGACGCGACGACGCCGCTCGACGCTATCCGAGCGCGGGCCGACGCAGATGTCGCGTACGAGGAAGGATGCACGACGACGGGGCCGAGTACCGACGGCTTCGAGTCGGCCGCGGCGGTTGCGGCGGAGGCTGACGTAACGCTCGCGTTCGTCGGCGCGCGATCCGCCGTCGATTTCTCGGACGCCGACGAGAAGGACGTGGAAAACCCCGCGCTCCCCACGAGCGGCGAGGGGTCGGACGTAACCGACCTCGGCCTCCCCGGCGTCCAGCAGGAACTCCTCGAAGCGCTCCACGAGACGGGGACGCCGCTCGTCGTCGTCGTCGTCAGCGGAAAACCGCACGCACTGGAGTGGACTGCCGATGCGGCCTCCGCCGTGGTGCAGGCGTGGCTTCCGGGAGAGGAAGGTGGCACGGGAATCGCGGACGTGCTGTATGGCGATTACAACCCGAGCGGTCACCTTCCGGTCTCGTTCCCGCGGTCGGTCGGACAGCTTCCGGTACAGTACAACCGCCGACCAAACACGGCGAGGAACGACCACGTCTACACCGAGAGCACGCCGCTGTACCCGTTCGGGCACGGCCTGAGCTACACCGACTTCGCGTACGACGACCTGACGCTCGAAAGCGACGAGGTCGCCCCGTCGGGGTCGGTTACGGCGACGGTCACGGTGACGAACACCGGCGACCGGAGCGGCCACGACGTCGTTCAACTGTACGTCCACGCCGAGTCGCCCGATCAAGCGCGGCCAGTGCAGGAACTGAAAGGGTTCGAACGAGTGTCGCTCGCGGCTGGCGAGTCAAAGCGCGTCTCGTTCGAGGTGGACGCGACGCAACTCGCCTACCACGACCCGGACATGAATCTCGTCGTTCCCGAGGGGTCGTTCGAACTTCGCGTGGGTCACTCCGCGGCGGCGGTCGCGGAGACAGCGACGGTCGAGGTGACTGATTCGAAGCGCGTCCCGCGAACCGGCCGGACGTACTTCTCCGAGACCGACGTGGAGTAATCGTCGCTGGAGTGGGTTCGGAAGACGGTCGTGCTGCTGACTGCTTTCCTGCGGTTTCTGTGTTCGAGTGCGGCGAAGCGGACGTTCGCCGACCGGGAGTGATATTCGAATGTCGCTTTGTCGCTACCGTAAGAACCTCGTACCTCTACTGAGACGTAACATACGTGACGCAGATAGCCCACAACTATGTGAACGGAGAGTGGACCGAATCCTCGACAGGGGAGGCGTTCGAGTGTACTAACCCAGCGGAACCGAACGAGGTCGTCGCGACGTACCAGCAGTCCGACGCGGGAGACGCGGAGAAAGCCGTCGAAGCCGCGGCAACAGCCCAAGAGGAGTGGGCGTCCACGCCCGCGCCCCAGCGAGGGGCGATTCTTCGGCAGGCCGCGGCGAACCTTGCAAACCGCAAGGAAGAGTTGACGCAACTGCTCACCCGCGAGGAGGGGAAGACGCACGCCGAGGCGGGCGGCGAGGTACAGCGTGCGATTGACATCTTTTACTACTACGCGGAGAAGACCCGCGACCTCGGCGGGAGCGTGAAGTCCGCGAGTAGCGAGGGGACGAACCTCTACACCGTCAACGAACCGGTCGGCGTCGCCGCGTTGGTGACGCCGTGGAACTACCCCATCGCCATCCCGGCGTGGAAGATTGCGCCGGCACTCGCGGCCGGGAACACGTTCGTCATCAATCCCGCGTCGGAGGCTCCGGGCGTCGCAGTCGCCATCCTCGAAGCGCTCGACGAGGCTGGCCTCCCGGCTGGCGTCGGGAACATCGTCACCGGCCCCGGAAGCGAGGTCGGCGACGCGATAGTCACCCACGAGGACGTTGACGCCGTCTCATTCACTGGAAGCGGCGAGGTCGGCCACCTCGTGTACGACCGCGCCACCGACGACGGCAAGCGCGTGCAGACCGAACTCGGCGGGAAGAACCCGACGGTCGTCGCCGAGAGCGCCGACGTGGACGAGGCCGCCGACACCGTCGCGGCGGGTGCCTTCGGGGTCACCGGACAGGCGTGTACCGCGTGCTCGCGTGCCATCGTCCACGAGTCGATTCACGACGAGTTCGTGGAGGCCGTGGTCGCCCGCGCCGAGGACATCGAAATCGGCCCCGGCGACGAGTACGACATGGGACCGCAGGTGAGCGCGTCCGAGCTGGAGGGTTCCCTCGACTACATCGACGTTGCGCAGAACGAAGGCGCGACGCTCGAAACCGGCGGCGGCCAGCCCGACGGCGACCATCTCGGCGACGGCTACTACGTCGAGCCGACCGTGTTCAGCGGCGTCGAGCGAGATTTCCGCATCGCACAGGAGGAAGTGTTCGGCCCGGTTCTCGCGGTCATCGAAGTGAGCGACTTTGAGGAGGCAGTCGCCGCGGCGAACGACTCCAAGTACGGGCTGTCGGCCAGCATCGTCACGAACGACCACACCGAGGCCGAGCGATTCGTCCGAGAGGTCGAGGCGGGCGTCTCGAAAATCAACGCGAAGACGACCGGACTCGAACTCCACGTTCCATTCGGCGGCTTCAAGCAGTCGTCGAGCGAGACGTGGCGCGAGCAGGGTGATGCCGGGCTCGACTTCTACACCATCGAGCGAACGGTCTACGACAACTTCTGAGATAGAGCTTTCACGCGCACGAAACCGTCGCTCGGTGTGTCTGGGCAGAGCGACTCGGCCGGTCGATTCGCACTGCAGCCCCCGAATCTTTACTCAACCCCGATGCGTACGCCCGGCCGTGGGAGCTTCACGGGCGTCTACGTCGGCCCGTACGCGACCAGCGACGCCCGGGAGCCGACGCCAGCCCGGTTCGAGCGATTCGGCTACGAGCCGACGGGGTGAGCGTCGCGGCGGAGGGTAGTTAACAACCTTCGCATCTATGCCAAACGTGAAATAGTCGGGTGGTAATGAGTGAAACGCATGGCGAACCTTCGCAAGCTTCGCGACCCGAATGCAGAGTATACGATGCGCGACCTCTCCGCGGAAACGATGGGCCTCTCGGCCGAACCCAGTGGCCCGCGAGACGTGGAGATAACCGACGTGCAGACGACCATTGTGGACGGCAACTACCCGTGGATTCTCGTTCGCGTTTACACCGACGCTGGCCTCGTCGGCACCGGCGAATCCTACTGGGGCGGCGGTGACGCCGAAATCATCGACCGCATGGCACCGTTCATCATCGGCGAGAGTCCGCTCGACATCGACCGACTGTACGAACATCTCGTCCAAAAGATGTCCGGAGAAGGTTCGGTCTCGGGGAAAGTCATCTCCGCCATCTCCGGCATCGAGATTGCACTGCACGATGTGGCCGGAAAGATTCTCGACGTTCCCGCCTACCAACTGCTCGGCGGAAAGTACCGGGACGAAGTCCGCATCTACTGTGACTGCCACGCTGGCGACGAGTCCGAACCGGAATCCAACGCCCGCGAAGCCGAGCGCGTCGTGGACAAACTCGGGTACGACGCCCTGAAATTCGACCTTGACGTTCCCTCGGGACACGAGAAAGACCGCGCGAACCGACACCTCCGGGGGCCGGAAATCCAACACAAAGTAGACATCGTCGAGGCCGTCACCGATGTGGTCGGCGACCGGGCGGACGTAGCCTTCGACTGCCACTGGTCGTTCACGGCCGGAAGCGCGAAGCGTCTGGCGGCGGCCGTCGCCGACTACGACGTGTGGTGGCTCGAAGACCCCATCCCGCCGGAGAATCACGACGTTCAGCGCGAAGTCACGCAGTCGGCACCGACGACGCCGATTACGGTGGGTGAGAACGTCTATCGCAAGCACGGTCAGCGCCAACTCATCGAAGAACAGGCCATCGACATTCTCGCGCCCGACCTCCCGCGCGTCGGCGGCATGCGCGAGACGCGCAAAATCGCGGACATGGCGGACACGTACTACATCCCCGTCGCGATGCACAACGTCTCCTCGCCAATCGGCACGATGGCATCCGCGCAGGTCGCGGCGGCCATCCCGAACTCCCTCGCCGTCGAGTACCACTCCTACCAACTCGGCTGGTGGGAGGATTTGGTCGAGGAAGACGATCTCATCCAGCAGGGTCGGATGGCGGTGCCGGAGAAACCGGGTCTCGGTCTCACGCTCGACCTCGACGCAGTCGAAGAACACATGGTCGACGGAGAAACCCTGTTCGACGAAGCCTAAGCCGAACTTCTGAGTCGCTGTGTCGCGCCGGTCGAACGTACCGCCGGGTACGTCTTTCGGTAAGTATAAACACCATCGTGAAATGGTACCAAACGTCTATGACTAGCGAGTCTACTCCACGCGGAAAACTCGACGGTGAAAGTGCGGTCGTCATCGGCGGCACGACCGGAATCGGACGAGCAATCGCCCTCGCATTCGCCGACGAGGGAGCGGACGTAATCGCAACAAGTCGGTCGGAAGACACCGTCGAGAGCGTCACGGCGGAGCTTCGGGAACGAGGCGCGACGACGACGGCAGTCACCTGCGACGTGCGCGACCGAACGTCCATCGAGCAGCTCCATACGGTCGCCCGAGAGACCCTCGGGTCGGTCAGTATCCTCGTAAACTCCGCCGGGTCGGTTGCACAGTCTTCGGTGGTCGAGATGACCGAGGAAGAGTGGGAACGAGATATCGACGTTTGTCTCACCGGCGTCTTCCGCGCGTGTCAGATTTTCGGGCGAACGATGACCGAGGGAAGCATCGTCAACATCTCGTCCATGTCCGCTGACCAAGCGCGCGAGAACCGGGCCGCGTACTGCGCCGCCAAAAGCGGTCTCAACGGCCTCACGCGCGCCGCCGCCGCGGATTTAGCGCCGGAGATTCGCGTCAACGCGGTCGCTCCCGGATTCGTCAAGACCCCGCTTGCGGGCGAGAAACTCGAAGACGGCTCCGAGTTCCGAGCGACGACTGACGCACGGACGCCGATGGAGCGCGTCGCGACCCCCGACGAAATCGCCGGAACGGTCGTCTACTTCGCAAGCGACGAATCGTCGTTCACCACCGGCCAGGTTTTGACCGTGGACGGCGGTTATGACATCGAAGCGCAGTAGCGGTACCGAGATACGAACGGTGGCTAACATTATTTAACAGATTGTGAATATTTTCGGTCGAGGAAAGCGCAATACGGCCATCGGTTGTGTCCTTTTTTGTGAATATTATGCAATAATACGTACTCAAGATCTATCGATCGCCAGTCGATGAGTTCGAAATACGAAAGCGTATGGTAAAGGAGTGCAACGAAGTGTTCACACAAGATTTCGTTTCGAGTACGCGCAGCGGTTGCGCTCCCCCAAGAAGAAATGCTGTAGAGAGACGATTGTTGGAGAGAGAACGGTGTTTGAGTCCCTGTATTGAGCGAATTGAAGCAAAATAGAAACTGAGAGTCGGGAAAATACTGTTCTAGCGCGGCGCGGTGAACCAACGACTTCGTCACCAATATATTGTATAAATCATACAATACAAAAGTATATTATTTTCTATGAATCTACAGACGCATTTTTGTTGTATTGGTTTATTTCTCCGAGTGACTAGTGCGGCAATATGAATTAGCTGTCGCTATGTGAGAGCGATGTTCGTGATATCGCCATTCGTCGCGGCCAGATATGGAAGCCGGAAAACCGTACGGCGGCCTAGTTCGCTCCCTCGGAGGCGATCTGCTCGGCGAGTTCGATTACCAGTCCTTCAGAACCGCGGATATAGCAGAGCCGGTAGGTGTCCTCGAAATCACGAACCTCGCCGACCGTGTTAATGCCGCTGTCTCGCAGTCCATCGACGATCGTGTCGAGGTCATTGACCTCGATGGCAATGTGCCGGAATCCCAGCCGGTTCGCCGACAAGGAGTGCGGCCCTTCGTTGTCGGCCGGCGCATGGTACTTGACGAGTTCGAGCTTACCGCTGCCATCCGGCGCTCGCACCACCATCACCTCCGCTCGGACGCCGTCGAGCCCGTTGGTTTTGTCTACAGACTCGCCTTCGACCAGCATCCCGCCCTCGCGCTCGAATCCCAGGTCGAGGAAAAACGCGGCCACGGCGTCAGGGTCATCGACGACAACGCCACATGATCGTGACGCAGCATCACCATACCACTCATTCTAGAATTTCATATTTATTAAATTTTTAGCAGTCGACTAGATAATCCGACAAGACTAGGCTAGCGAGGCTGGAAAGCGGTGTTCTGGGAAAGCCATTCAACCCGTGAAACGCCAAAATAACCGATTATTCACCACATTTCGCCTCTTCAAATTTCGGTGGTACAGAGCCTCTTTATGCTTCATACTGCGGTATTACGGTACCATGGCGTCCGAGCTCGTTTATACAGACATACTCTGATGATAGGTTGATCCATCGGCCACCATCAGATTTAATGTATGGTGTTCACACTTGTTGTGTATGGATAGGCATACCGCGGAGCCTACAGCAGATGCTCTTCCTGGGCCGAACGCGAAAGAGTGGATCGACTTTCACACGAAACACGCTGCACCGAGCGAATACTCACATGAATTCGTCTGGGATATCACCCGTGAAGCTGACGGGCCGTTTGTGACCGATGTCGATGGGAATGTCCTGCTCGATTTTACCTGTCACATTGGTGCCGCTCCGCTCGGCTACAACAATGAAAAAATCCTCGACAAACTCGAAGCGTTCGACCTTGTCGAACCGATGAAGATTGCGGGACAAGATATGTACTTCGGGGCGGGTGAGACTCCGCAATCGTCGGATATCCCCGGGTCGAGCCATCTCATGGAGAAGCTACGTGACGTCTCCAGCCAATACGGGATGGACACGGTGTTCCTCTCCAACTCCGGTGCAGAGGCCGTTGAAAACAGTATGAAAATTTCCTACGATAATACTCCGGAGGCAAAGTATGGGGTTGCCTTTCAGAATAGCTTCCACGGTCGGACGTTCGGGACGCTCTCGGTGACTCACTCGAAGGAAGTGTATACCCGGCACTATCCCGAACTCTCCGGGATGCGGATAGTTCCGTTCTGTGATAACCACGACAGTGGTTCCGAGACCTGCGATTGTGGGTTCTTCGCCGGAGAGGGTTCGCAACTCCGAACCATGTTACATCCGAAGCACGGCCATATCAACCGTGATGAGGTTGCATTCATCATCCTTGAACCGATTCAGGGCGTCGGTGGCTATCGGTTCCCCAGCACCGAGTTTATGCAAGAAATTCAAGATGTCAAAGAGAAGTATGACATCCCGCTTATCGTCGACGAAATACAGTCCGGTATCGGCCGAACCGGTGAAATCTGGGCCTCGGATCACTATCCCATTGAACCGGACATCATCGCCAGCGCAAAGGCACTTCGTGTCGGTGCAACCATCTCCCGGTCGGACATTTTCCCGAGCGAAAAGAACCGTCTCGGTTCGACATTCGGCGGCGGCGACATCCTCTCGTCGATGCAGGGCGTGTTCACACTGGAGGCCATCGAAGAACACGGCCTGCTCGCCAACGCGACCATTCGCGGTGAACAGGCGAAAGAGCTACTGCGTGATGATGCGCCCGATTACGTCGAGGACGTGCGTGGGAAGGGTCTCATGCTCGCCATCGAATTCGACACGTCGGAACGCCGGGATACTGTCGTCCAGGAGGCGCTCAAACGTGGACTCCTCACGCTCGGTTGTGGGTCGAAGACGATTCGACTCCTCCCACCGCTGGACTCCACCGAACGAGAAATCGAACTCGGCGTCGGAATCTTCACCGAAGCGATCAGCGCGGCACGATAGGCCCGGTTTTTGCTTGGCTGTTTTTCGGTTGTATTCAGATGGTGAGTGTCGTCCCGTCGTTTTTGCAACAAGCCGTCTTTGACTGCAACGTCTGCATCCCGAAGAGAATTGACGCTGTCAATGGAAATCGACCAGATATCGACCTAGTCGAGCGTGTGTGATGTGACGGATAGTTGGTCGAGTGAATCGAGCGCGTCGATGACCGACTGGAGATGTTCCGTGCCACTTCCTTCGATACCCACTTTGATCGGCGTCCGGTTCGGATCGTCCTGAGCGGTTCGACGCGTTCGTTCGAGCACGTCTAACTCCGCCCCCTGGGACTCGGTGGCGTTCGTTACTGCACTCACGCCGGTCGGCCAGTCGGCGACGGCGATATCGACTTCGGCGTACCGACCGAGTTGCATTAGCCCAGTTTTGGTGAGTTCGCTGTGTTCGGTGAGATTCACGTTGCCACCGGAGACGACGGCGACAACGTGTTCACCTTCGACATCGACCGCGTCCGAAAGGAGTGCCGCCACAGGCGCTGCACCCGCCGTCTCGACGACCGTTTTCACTCGTTCTGCGAGCAGCGTCAGCGCAACGCTCATCTGCAAATCGCTTACCGAGACCACGTCGTCGACATACTCGCGAATGACAGCGAACGTCTTTTCGAGTAGACGGGTATCAGCGATTCCCTCGGCAACCGTGTCAATCTCGGAGAGCTCGCGTATCTCGTCGCGTTCAAGTGAGGGTTTAGCGTGATACGCGCCTGCCGGTTGTACACCGATGACTCGAATCGACGGGTCGTGCTGCTTGAGAACGGTCGCAATTCCGGAGATGAGGCCACCTCCGCCGATAGAGACGAGGACTGTATCGAGGTCGGGATATTGTTCGAGTAATTCCCGACCGACAGTTCCTTGTCCAGCGATGACGCCTTCGTCGTTGAACGGATGGACGAACTCCAATTTCTCCTCGTCGGCACGTTCCAATGCGTATTCGTAGGAGTCTTCGTAGATCTCACCTTCGACGATGACCTCTGCTCCGTAACCGCGCGTCGCCTCGATCTTTGCTGCCGGAGTCACTTCCGGAACGACGATTGTCGTCTCGATGCCGAGAAGATCTCCTGCGAGCGCAACACCTTGTGCGTGGTTTCCGGCACTGGAAGCGATGACGCCGCGTTCTTTCGCTTCGTCTGAGAGCTGAGCCATCGTATTATAGGCACCGCGAATCTTGAACGAGCCTGTCCGTTGCATGTTCTCAAGTTTAAGCCCGACTGAGGTCGCACCACTCATATCGGCAAAGGTCGTCGAGGTATCGACCGGCGTTCGGTTGACGATATCGTCGATTCTGTCGTGGGCGGACGTGATGTCATCGTCGGTGACTATATCGGCTGCACTTCGGTCGTTCATGCACTCTCACTCACGGATAGGACGGACTTCGTCAGCACTTCGACACCGATCGGGAGACTCGTTTCGTCTACGTCGAACGTTGACGTGTGGTGACTCGCCGGGTGATCCGTTCCGACGATGAGATAGGTCGCGGAGCCACCGTTCTCTTGAACTCGCTCCATCAGGAACGTCGCATCTTCACTTGCCCCGAAGTCGGCCGTCGGAAGCACCGTATCGACGCCATCGACGTCTGCGGCGACAGTGGCGACGACGTCAACGAGTTCCGGGTCGCTGTCAGCACGGGGCGACTCACTGACAATTTCGACATCGACGTCACAGCCGTGCATCGTTGCGGAAGAGCGAAACGTTTCGACGAGTTCCTCTTTCATGTACTCCATGAGTGCTGTCGTCTCACCGCGTGCTTCCCCGAGTACCGTGACTTCGTCAGCGATGACGTTACTTGCAGTACCTCCCTCAGCTCTGCCAATGTTGACTCGCGTCATTCCGTCGCTGTGGCGTGGAATCGCGTACGTGTTCTGAATAGCGGTTCCGAGCGCCTGCATCGCGTTGTCTCCCTCGTTCGGATGCTTACCGGCATGTGCCGATGTTCCTTCAAATGTCGCGTCGACGTGGCACATGGCAAGTGGACGTTCGATGCCTGCGACAACCTCGCCTGTCGGGTGGTCGAGACCGACATGCACTGCAAAAAGGTGATCGAGGTTGGCGCAGTACTCGCTCTCTGCCATCGGATGGCCGCCACCAGAGACTTCTTCTGCAGGCTGGAAGAACACCGTGAACGTCCCCTCGAAATCGCTGTTATTGATGGATTCTAGCACGGCGAGACCCCACGTCATATGGGCATCGTGACCACAGGCGTGCATCGATTCGTCGTATGCCGAGCGGAAACCTTCTGCCGCTGGATAGTGTTCCTCGTCGGTCGATTCCTCGATAAACAGCGCATCGATATCGACGCGGAGTCCAACCGATGGACCATCACCCTTGTCGAGGACGGCGACGACGCCCGTGTTTCCACCTACCATTTTCTCCAGGAGATCGTCGTCAGCCCCCCGCTCGCGTGCTCGGTCGATCCACCGGTTTAGATCGTCCGCTTCGGGGACGGCCATTCGGTCGGCCGGATCGTAGGCGTCGGGCCCGACAGCGATGTCGTCCACGCCGATTTGACGTATCTCTTCGACGAGACGGCATGTGGTGTAGAATTCGCGCCACGCCGGTTCAGGATGTTGATGAAGATCACGTCGTAACGATACCAATCGGTCTTCAATCGAGGCGGACATATGTGTCACATTCACACCCCACACACTTAACAATACACAACATTCGTTGATGCCGAATACACAAAAGACTAAGTGAAGTAGTGACAATCACCACACTACCGACACGCGTCACCCGAAACGCAATCGTGACCTAGCCATGAGTGAGAACGCCGATGTTGTCGTCCTCCGAGAGGGGACGGAAGGATTATCGATGGAATCGTACGCCAAACAGCTTCGCGACCGCTTGCCGGAAGCGACGGTCGCGCTTGCTCGCACGCCGAAACAAGAACGGGAACTCGTCGAAGACGCCCGCATCGTCACAGGAATCTCTCTCGACGAAGACCTTCTCGAGCGTGCAACCGACCTCGAACTGTTCGCCTGTACGTTCGCCGGGACAGACCACGTTCCACTGGACGAACTCGAAGCACAGGGCGTCGCTGTTACGAACGCTGGCGGAATTCACGCTCCGGGTATCGCCGAACAGGCCATCGGAAATATGCTCGTTTTTGCCCGCAGGCTTCACGAGGGATGGCGGCGCAAACAACAGAGTCAGTGGCGACACTTCCAGTCGAGTGAATTCACCGACAGCACGGTGACCGTTATCGGACTCGGTTCGATCGGGCAGGCAGTTGTTCAACGACTGCAGGGATTCGAGGTCGAGACGATCGGTATTCGTTACACGCCCTCGAAGGGTGGCCCGACCGACGAAGTCCTCGGGTTCGACGAGGACGATGTCCACCGAGCGCTCTCACAGAGCGACTATGTCGTCATTGCTTGTCCACTCAACGACCTCACGCGCAACCTCATTGGCAGTGACGCGTTCGCGACGATGCCGACAAACAGCGTCCTCGTCAACACTGCTCGTGGCGGTATCGTCGATACGGCCGCTTTGGTCTCTGCGCTTCGCTCCAACAAAATTCGCGGAGCAGCACTCGACGTGACCGACCCAGAACCGCTACCCGACGATCACCCGCTGTGGGGCCTCGAAAACTGTCTCATTACTCCACATACCGGCGGCCACACCCCAAACCATTGGAACCGCCTCGCCGACATCGTTACCGAGAACGTTGCTCGGCTCGAATCCGGTGACGACTTGGTGAACCAAGTACTCGCACCGGAATCAAGCTGACCAACAATGGTGACGCAGAACCCCCGTCTACGAGACGACTCAGGCTCGGATGACCCGGCCAATGATTCCCGAGCGGCGTACGACTACACCAGTGGTGCCGTGGATCGACACGAACTCGTCGAGGACTTCGAAACGCTCGTCGATGGCGACGTTCGGTTCGACGAGTACTCTCGACAGTTGTACGCGACCGACGCCTCCGCCTACGAAGTCACACCGGTTGGCGTCGTCTTTCCGCGGTCGACTGACGACGTCGCCGCCGTCGTTGACTACTGCGCCGACCGCGAGATTCCGGTTCTTCCGCGTGGGGGCGGTACCAGTCTCGCTGGTCAGGCGACAAACGAGGCAGTGGTACTTGACTTGACCGTTTACATGAACGACCTCGTGGATGTCGATCCCAGCGCTCGCGTCGCCAACGTGCAAGCCGGTGCAGTGCTTGCAGACCTCAACGCGACGCTGGAACCTCACGACCTCAAGTTCGCACCGGATCCTGCCGCCGGTGACCGGAGCACGGTCGGCGGTGCTATCGGCAACAACTCCACGGGTGCGCACTCGCTGAAGTACGGGAAAACGGACGCCTACATCGAAGAGGTTGAAGCCGTCCTCGCTGACGGAACGGTCGCCACATTCGGTGAGGTGACGCTCGACGAACTCCGAAATCGCGCGGATGCCGACGGTGAGATCGAGAACCGAATCTACGATGTACTCCGTCGAATCGTCGATGAGGAAAGTGAGACGATTCGCGAGGTGTATCCACAGTTGAAGCGCAACGTCTCGGGGTACAATCTCGACCAACTCGTCCAAGAGGCAGCGTCGGGAACAGTCAACCTCGCTCGCGTCTTCGCCGGAAGTGAGGGAACGCTCGGCGTGATCACGGCGGCAACGATCTCGCTCGAACCAGTTCCCGAAACGAAATCGGTCGCATTACTCACCTACCACGATCTGCTGGATGCCATGGCCGACGTTAATACCATCGTCCACAATCACGACCCTGCGGCCGTCGAAGCTATCGACGACGTTCTCCTCGATCTCGCCCGCGATACCGAGGAGTTCGAAACGGTTGCAGCGATGCTCCCGGAGGAAACCGAGACGGCGCTACTCGTCGAATTCTACGCGGAGGATGAGGCGCACGGCCGACAGCAGATTGCGGATTTGGTGGCTGACCGTGTGCCGACTGCGGCCCCGACCGACGAAAGCGAAGCGGACGCAGATGCGGTCGCACCGAATGACGACCCGATTCGCGCCTTCGACGTGCTGGAAGCGTACGACGCCGAGGAGCGGGCAACGCTCTGGAAACTCAGAAAGAGCGGGATGCCTATCCTCCTCTCACGGACGACTGATGCGAAGCACATCTCGTTCATCGAGGACACGGCCGTCCCCACAGAGAACCTCGCAGAGTACGTTGCCGACTTCCAAGCAGTACTCGAAGACCACGATACGTTCGCCTCGTTCTACGCGCACGCCGGTCCCGGATGTATGCACATGCGACCGCTCGTCGACACCAAAAGTCCGGCGGGCGTCGCACAGATGGAGTCGATCTCCGACGCTGTGACCGACCTCGTGGTCGAGTACAACGGCTCCGTCTCAGGTGAACACGGTGACGGTCGTGCACGCACCCAATGGAACCGGAAACTGTACGGTGAGGAAGTCTGGGAACTGTTTTGTGAATTGAAGTCGGCGTTCGATCCCGACTGGCTTCTCAATCCGGGTCAAGTCTGTGGCGACGTCGACATGACCGAGAACCTCCGATTCGACCCCGATTACGACTTCGACGCCGGGTTCGATCCAGCGTTGAACTGGGACAACGAGAACGGTTTTCGAGGGATGGTTGAACTCTGTCACGGCTGTGGTGGCTGTCGCGGCGGACAGGAGACCACGGGCGGCGTGATGTGTCCGACCTACCGCGCCGCCGAAGAGGAGAGCGTCACGACCCGCGGACGAGCGAACCTGCTTCGGCAGGCGATGAGCGGCGATCTCGACGACGACGCGCTCGACACCGAGTTCATGCGCGAGATTATGGACCTTTGTATTGGCTGTAAGGGCTGTGCCCGCGACTGCCCGAGCGAGGTGGACATGGCGAAACTGAAGACCGAAGTCGAACACGCTCACCACGAGGAGCACGGCGCGAAGCTCCGTGACCGACTATTCGCGAACATCGACGCGCTCAACGAACTCGGGTCAACGGTCGCTCCCATCTCCAATTGGGCTGCGAAGATTCCCGGAGCACGAGTCGTCCTCGAAAAGGTGGTCGGTATCGCCCGGGAGCGGTCACTCCCGACATTCCACCGAGAGAGCTTCGAGGAATGGTTCGAGGCTCGCGGCGGCCCGCGGGTTCCCGCGTCACAGGCGACGCGCAAGGTGTTGTTGTTCCCTGACACCTACACGAACTACAACCATCCCGAGGTAGGAAAGGCAGCGGTTCACGTGCTCGAAGCGGCTGGCATCCACGTCCGGATACCCCAAGGCGTCGAATCGACTGGACGACCGGCGTACTCCAAGGGGTTTCTCGATCTGTCGCGGGAACGTGCAGCGACGAACGTCGATGTTCTCGCCCCGCGAGTCGAAAACGGCTGGGACGTCGTCCTCATCGAACCATCCGACGCCGTGATGCTGCAGTCGGACTATCTCGACCTGCTGTCGGGTCGTGACGTCGAACGCGTCGCGGGCAACACATACGGCATTCTTGAGTATCTCGACCGATTCGAGTTCGGACTCACGTTCGACGCACCCGCCAAGTCGCTCACCTACCACGGCCACTGCCACCAGAAGGCGACGAAGAAGGATCACCACGCCGCTTCGGTGCTTCACGACGCCGGTTACGAAGTTGACGCTCTCGATTCGGGCTGTTGTGGGATGGCCGGGTCGTTCGGTTACGAGGCCGAACACCACTCGATGAGCAAAGCGATCGCAAACATCCTCTTCGAGCAGATTGACGAAAGCGACGGTGAGGAAGTCGTCGCCCCCGGTGCGTCCTGTCAAACCCAACTCGAAGACAGAGACGGTGGCGAGACGCCGACCCACCCAATCGAAAAGATCGAGGAAGCGCTCCGCACCTAATCGATATCTCTCTTTCTCGGCTGCGGAAAAGAGAATATAATAGCCAGAACGATCCGCTATGGCCAGAGTCCGCGTTCCTCTTTGGCCGTTGCGACGCGACTGAGTGCGACGATGTATGCGGCATCGCGCCACGACACGTCGTGAGCTTCGACTTCGCCGCTCACCGCATTCCATGCCTGCAGCATCTCTGATTCGAGTTCGTCGTTCACACGATCGAGTGTCCACTGTCGCCGGTTGATGTCCTGCAACCACTCGAAATACGAGACAGTCACGCCGCCAGCGTTGGCGAGGATATCCGGGAGAACCGGAATGCCACGCTGTTCGAAGATGGAGTCCGCTGCGAACGTGGTTGGACCGTTTGCCCCCTCGACGATGAGGTCGGCTCGCACGTCGTCGGCGTTATCGGCCGTCAGCACGTTCCCAACTGCCGCGGGAATGAGTACGTCAACGTCGAGTTCGAGCAGTTCGTCGTTCGAGAGCCGCTGAGGGGCGTCGTAGCCCGAAACCATGCCGGGTCGCTCGTCGTGGCCCATGACGTCTCTCGTATCTAATCCGTCGGGGTCGAAGATAGCGCCGTTGACGTCGGAGACGGCAACGATGTCAGCACCCCACTCGTCGAGCGCACGGGCTGCGTTCGCACCGACGCTTCCGTATCCTTGCACGGCGACGGTGGTTTCGTCGAGGATCCAGTCGTAGTAGTCAATAGCTTGGCGCGTGATGATCGCGACGCTCCGTCCCGGTGCCTCTTCGCGGCCATACGAACCGCCGATGACTGATGGCTTTCCAGTGACGACGCCCGGCGTCGTTTCGCCACGCTGCATCGAATAGGCGTCCATAAACCACGCCATCGTCTGGGGGTCGGTTCCCATATCAGGTGCCGGAACGTCTTGCTTCGGGCCAACAACGTCCCGGAGTTCTTCGGCGAATCGACGTGTGAGTCGTTCTTTCTCCTCGTCGCTCAGTTCCTTCGGATCGACGGCAATGCCGCCCTTGCCGCCACCGAACGGGATATCCATGACGGCGCACTTCCACGTCATCCACATCGAGAGGCCGATACATTCCTCCGCGGTGACCTCCGGGTGGTATCGGAGACCGCCTTTGTACGGGCCACGAACGTCATCGTGTTGCGCGCGGAATCCCGTCAGTACCTCCAACTCGCCGTTGTCACGCTTGAGCGGCACCGAGACGCGTTGGACTTTCGTGGGGTGCTTCAATCGCTCAACGACGCCGTCGTCGACATCCACGTGCGTCGCGGCGCGCTTTAGTTGACGACGAGCGGTCGTAAGCGCTGACCCCGTCGTCGTTCCACTCTCCGTTGCGTCGATATGTTCGGACGTCGTTTCCGCCATGGTTACGTAGAGAACAGCTCCTGGGGGAAATCAGCCAAAACCTCGACACCCGTTGAGGTGATGCGGAACGTCTCGCTGAGTTCGACTCCGAAGTCGTCGAACCAGAGGCCGGGAATCATATGGAACGTCATGTTCTCCTCGAGTACCGTCTCGTCGCCCGGTCGAAGACTCGCAGTGTGTTCACCCCAGTCCGGCGGGTAGCCGAGTCCCATCGAGTAGCCGATACGTTCCTCCTTCTCCAAGTCATACTTCTGAATGACCTCGCGCCACGCCTTTTCGACGCGCTCGCAGGTGACACCCGGTTCGGCGACGTCGAGCGCGGCGTTTACGCCTTCGACGACGATTTCCATCCGGTCTTGCATTTCCTGCGGGGGGTCACCAACGTACGTCGTCCGTGCAAGCGGCGAGTGATAACGGTGCCGACAACCCGAGAGCTCGATGATGACCGGGTCACCTCGCTCAAAGGGACGGTCGGTCCACGTAAGGTGTGGTGTTCCGGTGTGGTCGCCGGATGGCATGAGTGGAACGATAGAGGGGTAGTCGCCGCCGTAGTCCTCGGTGCCATCGATGAGCGCGTTGTAGATTGCGCGCGCCGCTTCCGACTCGGGGACGCCTTCCTCGATGGCGTCGAGTCCGGCGACCATCGCGTTTTCGGAGATGCGTGCGGCCTCTCGCATGTAGTCGAGTTCCTGTTCGGACTTCGTTACGCGAACCCAGTTGACGAGCAGGGTCGTGTCCTCGAACTCAGCCTCCGGGAGGTTCTTCTGCAGGCGCAGGTAGGACTTCGCCGTGAAGTAGTACGCGTCCATCTCCAGTCCGATTTGGCCCTCGTCGACACCGAGATCCTCCAACACTTCCGCGAAGAAGTCCATCGGGTGCAGGTCGTATGGCGACTGGACGTGGTCGTCGCTGTATGCTCGGATGCTCTCCTCTGCCAGCCACGTCGTCGCTCGCGCTCCGTTGGCGTCCTGTCCGCGACCAACCCAAACCGGTTCGTCGCGATCCTGCGTGATGATAACAGCTTGATGAACGTAGAACGACCAGCCGTCGTAACCGGATAGATAGTTCATGTTCGCCGGGTCGGCAATCACGAGCGCGTCGAGTTCCCGTTCACGCATCTGCTCCTTTGTCTGCTCGATTCGTCTTTCGTATTCGCCGGATGTGAAAACTGTCTGTGGCATGCTACCTGTTCTCGAAAGGGTATTTGTCGAAGACGTATTTTAATTTTTTGTGTACAGCGATTACGATTCGTGTGTAACGAAGTGAAGATCATCACTCCGCCGGGATCTGCTCATCGGGAACGAGCCCATCGTCCCATTCGCGAAGCGCGTAGTACTCCTCCAAAGCGTCCTCGAAGCCAGGAATCTCGTAGGGAAGCGTATCGTCCGACCGGTCGAAGCCGCGCTGGTTGTTAAAGTGACGTTCGAGCGTTACAACGCGGTCGCCGACGGCGAGCAACTCCTCGAAGTCGGCACCGAACAGCATCTCGTACCGTTCGGGAGTCATATAGTCCCGTGAAAATTTGCAGACGACACCACTATCGTTGAGGGCCATCTGATTTTCCTTCTCGATGAGCCGTTGTGGTTTTCCCGCAAACCCAGTTGGGTCGTATGCGTCGTCTTTGTCGACAAGGGGGTATTCCTGTGAGTAGAACACGGCGTACATGTGGTCTGCTCCGCGGTTCGCGACGGCGTACGAGAGTCCTTGACCGTGGAGGACACGGCCCTCGTGAGCCGCGAAGTCCATGCCTTTGACCGTCCAGTTCGGAACATCGAGGTCGTCGTGAACGCGAGCGATACCTTCGGCGAGGTCGTCGCCGACACCCTCTCGGTGGGCGATTTTCTCGACCATTTCGTGGACGAGGTCGACGTTTCCGAATTCATCTTGGGCAGCGAGATAGGCAGCGACGGTGTTCCCCGCCGAAATCGCGTCCAACCCGTACTTGTCACACAACTCGTTGGACTTCATTACGTCAACGATATCGTCAACGCCAGAGTTCGACCCGAACGCCATCGCAACCTCGAACTCAGGTCCTTCAGTCTCGACACCACGCGCCTCGTCCTTCGTTGGAAGTTTACAGGCGAATGCACACGCAGAACAGGTGCCCTTCTTGTATTTTTTCTCCGCGACAGCATCGCCATTGATTCCCTCGACTCCTTCAAATTGTTGTTCGGAGAAATAGTAGGATGGAAGGCCGTTCATTTCGTTGGCGAGATCCATCACTGCGACCGTTCCCTGTTGTTTCATGATGTGGTCGTCCGTCGCAGCCTCGCGGTGAATTTCCATCTGTGAGGCGGGTATCTCGATGTCGGGTGCTGAATCGCCGTCGAAAGTGAGTGCTTTCACGTTCTTCGAACCGAGCACTGCGCCGAGGCCACCGCGACCGAAGGCCCGCTCTTCGGAGGTCATGATGGAGGCAAAGCGGACTAAATTCTCGCCGGCCGGCCCGATAACGGCGGTTTGGTCGGCACCGATATCATGTTCGTCGTCGAGATACGAGACCGTCTCAGGAACGGTCGCGCCGGTCAGATCCGGAACCGATTCGAACTCGACGCCACTGTCGGTAACGTGGATGATCACGAGTTCGTCGCTTTTACCGGTGATTTCGACGGCTGCGTGGCCCGTATCTATGAAGTTTCGAGACATGAAGCCGCCAGCGTTCGACGAGACAAGTCCGTCGGTGAGCGGCGAGACTGCCGTTGCATTCATTCGGCCGGTAAAGCTCATCGTCGATGCTTGCATCGGCCCGGTTGCGAAGAACAAGCGGTTTTCCGCACCGAACGGATCGACGTCAAATGGAATACGGTCGTGGGCGAGTTTGGTTGCCACGCCTCGTCCACCGATGAACGATTCGAGGATGTCGTCGATGGATTCAGTCTCTGTCGTCCGTGTTCCCACGTTAATTGTGAGATGTGACCCCTTTGTGTGTAGCATTATCAAGACAAGGAGCGCCGTGATACTTAACTGTTCACGGACTACGTCGTTCTCGTTTCCATCTTCAAAATCCACTGATAAATCAGTATCTGTGTACGGTCTGGATGATTTCTGTGGACAAGTTATTTATGACTGTTGTACAATGGCACACATATGGCGACTGGACCACCGATCGAAGAGATTCATTTCGATGAAGCACCGTCAGTTAACTCCGTTCCCGGCCCAAAGTCGCGCGCACTTATTGAACGGCAACAAACCATCGACAGCAGTGCCGTTGCGTACCCTGAGGACATCCCGATAGCCTTCGAAGAGGGAAAAGGAGCGACGGTTCGTGACGTAGACGGCAACACTTTCATCGATATGTTCGCCGGGATCGGCGTGTTCAATGTCGGCCACGGAAATCCCTACGTACTTGATGCCGTTCACGAACAGACCGACAAGCTCGTCCACACGGTGGATTTCCCGACGGAAGCTCGATTAGAACTCATCGAGAAACTCGACGAGATCGCACCGGACTCACTGCAAGGAAACAACAAAGTCGTCTTCGGCGGCCCAACCGGCAGCGACGCCGTCGAGGCATCGATCAAGCTCGCAAAGTACAACACCGACGGCGACGGCCTCATCGCTTTCCGTGGCGCATACCACGGTGCGACGAGTGGTGCAATGAGCGTCACGTCGAACAAGAAGTTCAAGGAGAACTATACACCGCTCCTTCCGGACGTTGTTCACTCACCGTATCCGTATCCGTTCGGACAGGACAAAGGCCCACAAGAGGCGGTCGATCACGCTCTCGAAGAACTGCAGGCGACTCTCGAAGACCCTTACGGTGGGCTCGCAAACCCTGCAGGAATTATCGTCGAACCCATCCAGGGAGAAGGCGGCGTTATCACACCACCGAAAGGATTCCTAAAGGGTGTGCGCGATCTCGCCACCGACAACGACATACCGCTCATCTTCGACGAGATTCAAAGCGGACTCGGCCGGTCTGGAAAGTGGTGGGCAAGCGAGTGGTACGATGTCGCGCCCGACATCATGACCTCCGCGAAAGCCCTCGGCGGCGTCGGCTTCCCGCTCTCGGCGACGATATACGACGAATCCCTCGACACGTGGGGCTCTGGTGACCACGCCGGAACTTATCGCGGTCACGTCGTCGGAATGCGTGCAGGAACGCGTGCCATCGAGTATATTCAGGAACACGACTTGCTCGCACACGCTCGTGACCTCGGCGAATACATCCAAACCAGGCTGAAAGAAGCTGCCGACGGGAACCCGAACCTGGGAGAGGTTCGCGGTAAAGGACTGTTCATCGGCGCAGAGTTCGTTGATGCCGATGGAAACCCCGACGGAGAGACGGCCGATGCTATCCAAGACTACTGCTTCGAGCACGGTGTCCTCGTGTGGAAGGCGGGTCGGTACGGTAACATCCTCCGACTGCTTCCGCCGCTCGTACTCACTGAAGACCTTGCCGAGACGGCACTCGATATCATCACCGAGGCCATCGAAACAACCACCGCCGCAAAACGGAACATCTAACGACGATTCAGCCTCACAATGACCTCACAGCCAATTGTTACAGACGAGGCACCGCGAAATGACAATCCGTATTCACAGGGCGTCCGCGCCGGCGATACGCTCTATATCTCTGGCTACGGACCGGTCGTTCCCGAAACCGGAGAGGACGTCGAGGGCGACGTGCAAGCTGAGACCAAACAGGTGATCGAAAACATCGCCGCCACGGTAGAAGAAGCGGGCGGATCCCTCGACGACGTTGTCAAGGTAACCGTCTATCTGACGGATTTAGATGAGTACGATCGTGTTAACGAGGCCTACGGCGCGCAATTTGCTGAAGTACCACCTGCTCGTGTCTGCGTGGAGGTCTCACGTTTGCCCGACGATGTCCGTGTTGAAATGGACGCCATCGCCTATCTCGGCTGACGCGCTCCGTTGAAATCGCTCCTCCCACACGCGATCAAGAGATCGGTTCACCACCGCTCGCATGTCCTTTTTGAAAACTGATCCGAGGTAGATCGTGATTTAGTCGTTCAGTTCTTCGGCCCGTCGGGTTCGCTGTTCAGCCGCTTCATTTACGTTCGTAAGGAACTCGGACATCTGTTCTTTCATCTCCGTGCGCATCGACGTCGCCGAAAAGTCCTCAGATTCGGTCAGAAGCCGGACAAATGCGCGAAGGTCTTCGTCAGTAATCTCGTCGAAGTTCCCGTCTTCCAGGTTTTCGGTGACCTCGTCGATGTTGATTTGACCGACGGGATCGACGTTGAAATCGACCGTCACCATCCGATAATCGGATCCAGCGAGTTTTTGTTCGGATCGATTGACTCCCTGTGCCAGCATATCTTTGAACGGGACGTGGTAGCCCATCGTTCCAAGGTGGAGAAAGCCGAGCATATCGATGATACCTTGGGTGTAATCGTCGCGGGCTTCAGATTCGGGATTGAACACGTTCTTGCGGTCGCGATCTTCGAGATGCTCAAAGAATATACTGAAGTCGAGAATTGCGTTGGAAAGGCGTCGTCGGATCCGATTCCGCTTTTGCTTTTTTGAGTGTTCTGTGTAGTCGGTCTTTCGTCCGAGAAGGAATTCACGGTCACTCGGCGTCAGAATTCCCCGTCCCCGGTCGGCCGAGAAGGCCATTCGTTCATGCTCTTTTTCCCCATCTTTCTCATTACTCATACACAGTTTTTGTGTACTAAATCAATTAAGCGTTACGACCAGCTGGACAGATCGACCGTTTGCTCGCTTCACAAGATCCGTTTAAATCACTTGGAAGAACCAGTCTCGGATAACTACGCCACCGCAGATGTAATTATTCACTATTAAAAAATATAATATAAACAAGGATTGTATACACGGAGTTCGGTAGCCGTAACATTTATCCAGATGATTCGTGATGGATTGATTGTGTCATGGCCCTGGTTACACAGTGCCATACATAGTGGACATACGAACCATGAGATCACAATACATCGGCGACTGTAGTTGGGCTCAGCGTGTGTCTGGAAGCTGTTCCGGGGCACACAATAGCCAGGTCAGGTCGTTAGGACATCACAGTGCACGGAGTCGCATCGAGTGTAACTACACGGACGGCGGAACAAACACATGAGTCGGTCAAACCAACAAAGCTCGGTTGAAGAGTTCATCGACGAGATTGAACCAATCGTGTTCGCATTCGGTGCGGGTATTACCTTACTTTTCGTTGTCGTTTTCGCGTTGAATCCAAAGGCGGCAGGGAGCCTCGTCACGACTGCGACAGAATTCGTTCTTAAACATTTCAACTGGGCGTTCCTGCTGGCGATGCTGGGATTCGTTGCCTTCCTGGTCTTCCTCATTCTTGGTCCGTGGGGACGGGTCAAACTCGGTGACGAGGTTCCCGAGTTCAGTTACTTCTCATACTTCACAATGATCTATTCGGCCGGACTCGCCGCAGGCATCGTTTTCTGGGGACCTACTGAGGCACTCCTCCATTATTCGAGCGTACCACCTCTTTACGACGCTGCATCGAAGTCGCAAGCGGCAATTCCAATCGCGGTGCAGTATTCGATCTTCCACTGGGCAATTATCCAATGGTCTTGTTTCACCGTCATGGGTCTCGGCATTGGATACTTCGTCCATGCTCACGGTGCACCGCTCCGTGTATCTGCCGTGCTAACGCCGTTTGTGGGTGCGAACAACGTCGACAACCTGGCCGGAAAAGTCATTGATATCCTCGCTGTGTTCGCGACGCTGGGTGGGGTTGCAACGTCGTTGGGATTCATCGGAAGTCAGTTCCTTACCGGACTCGAGTTCCAGTGGGGGATTCAACTCGGTGACGCTGGAACGATCGCAGTCATCACGGGGATGACGGCGTTGTTCACCATCTCGCTCGTCCTGGGAGTCGATAAGGGGATTCGTCGCCTCTCAAACTTCAACATGCTTCTGTTCGGCGGACTCATGGTGGCAACCCTCGTGTTCGGGCCGACGTTCCGCGTGCTCGAACTCAGTACGCAGGCGATAGGTGGCCTCATGGGCGACTTCTTCAAGATGAGCCTCTTTATGGACTACACCAATGGCGCATCGTGGGCGAACGAGTGGACCGTCTTCTACTGGTTGTGGCCACTCGCGTGGTCGCCGTTCGCGGGTCTATTTATCGCACGCATTTCCCGTGGGCGGAGTGTCCGCGAAGTCGCGTTTACCGGTATCGTGGCAACGTCGCTTGCGACGATTCCCTGGTTCGCTATCGTGGGTGGGACTGCGACGATTTACCAGCACAACGGCGTCGCCAACATTCTCGTCCCTGTCAACAACTACGGAGAGGCAGTTTCAGGATACGTCCTCTTCGGCGCAATCGAGTTCATGGGCCTTCCGGTTGGAACCCTCCTTCTATTCGGTTTCCTGGTGCTAGTGACCACTTTCTTCGTAACGTCGGCCGATTCGTCAACACTTGCGGTCTCCATCATGACGACTGGAGGGACGGAAGAACCCTCGTCGATCAACCGGGTTTTTTGGGGCGTCTTGCAGGGCGCTGTTGCGTCGATTCTGATGGTCATCGGTGGCGTGGATGCACTCCAATCTGCCGCGATCATAACTGGTGGCCCGTTCGCGATAGTCTGTCTTATTGCCGTCATTGGACTCATAAAGACCCTCCGCGAGGATAGCGGAAATGTACTTCTCGGCGAGGAAGCGACTCTCTTCAGAAAGCCAAATCCAAAAAAGGAAACCAGTTCTACCAAGACCGCCGTCAGAACTGAAGACGACTGATAGGAAACCCCTTCATCTATCATCTCGTCGCTGCTTTCACCCGATTCGATTATTCTCGTCAGAGAGTAGTTAATCAAAAAAACTCGACCATTCATCAACACACGACTCTATGACAGGCTATCTTCCGCAATTGGCGTGAATGGCTTCAGACGTACCTCCTGACACGGGGATCAATAAAACGGTTTGGCACAACGATGTGTTCCATATGAATTCCGGAGAGACGAATGTATTTGAATTATAATTTTACAACATTCATAGGTTAGCCACCTCTATTACCGCCTTACCATTACATCACTATTACTGTAATGATAAGAGAGGGATGCAGTTACTCCTCAGTACTGTTCTGGCATCCATCGTATCCTAAGATAGTCATATATTATTTTTTATTCAGAGTGACAATCTACAATAGCAGCTTCAATCCTTCAGCGACGGCGTGAAGGCACTAATAGCTAGCATGGCATCATGTATGTACGAATATATATCTTCTTCTGGAACCGCCCGCTTTACCGCGAGATGGATTTCAAAATCAATTCTTCTCTCACGAATGTATTAGTGGGGTCGTTTATCGGACTTGTTCGCAGGAACCGTCTCCGCGACCACAGAATCAACAGAATTTGTTTACGCCCTTTATTTGAAAAGAAGTATTTAAACTAAATTTCCCTATTTCTTTAGATACGATATTATAGTCAGTTTTTGCTTTTTTATATTTTATTTCGTTATTCATTCTTAGAATTTATATTCAAATTTCGTTGTCGGCGTTATTTTCTCCGATTTAAGCGGTGGTGAATATTGACGTAACCATAAGTAGTCATAGGAGTAAGCTAACTCCGTATGATGCCACAGCGGACGGAAAACGGGCTCCAAACGACTGAGATATCCCTTCAACTGGTCGAGTTACTTGTTGAGTACGATGGGGCAACGTTAGGTGAACTCGCGGACAAAACTGAACTCGCACGGAGCACAATTCACACACATCTTCAAACACTCGCACACTACGGCTACGTCGTCCGAGAAAACAACATCTATCGTGTCGGACTGAAACTCCACCATCTGGGTGATTACGCTCGCAAGCAAAACGAAGTGTACGATATTGCGAAGCGGATCGTTACTGATCTAGCCGACGAAACAGAGTTAGAGGTTGACTTCACCGTCGAGGAAAACGGACGAACCGTTGCACTCTACGATGCGACGAGCTATTCTGATACACCATCGTTTCTCGTTGACGGCCGTCTCTTCCATATGCACAACACGGCATCTGGGAAAGCAATCCTCGCAGAATACCCCGTGTCCCGAGTTGAAGAAATTCTCGACCAATGGGGTCTTCCCAGTGAAACCGAGCAAACCATTACATCAAGAGACGAACTTTTCGCGGATCTGGAACGTGTTCGAGAACGGGGGTACGCGATTAACGACGAGGAAGCAATCGAAGGACTCTGGGCAGTCAGTAAAGTCGTGAAAGACCAACTCGGCCGTGTCTGTGGCTCGTTAAATGTTTGCTGTCCAACGTATATACGTACCGATAAACGTGAAAAAATCATCGTTTCCCAGCTCGATGAAAAAATCAGAGCGTTCGAGCAAAGCGTCGCTAAACAGTCATGAAGCCAGCTTTCTCGTGTGGCCGATACCATCGTTTTCCTCGCAGTACGACGAATGTGACCCCGTGGAATATGAATAGACTCCCGGAATGTGGATAGGTTCTTTCAGTAAGCGTAGATGTTCGGTGGCTTCTGACTTCTAGATTGTCTTGGAAGTCGAGATTAACCCTCACTGTAGAGCGAAGGCAGCCCATGATACCAAAGTGGCTCTTGCTGTCATCCTCTCGTTAGTTATTAATACATCGAAAATTCCTTCGGTGCGACTGCATCGATCGGTACATATAAAACTGGAATCTGCGTAGAAGAGCGCAGTTCCTTCGTATGGATCAATTGGCTGCACGTTCGTTCATTCCACTTGTTGCGATCGTCGCGACCGCATAGCGGCCATCGCATAGCAGCAGCACTCAAGTCGTCCCACCCCACTACGGAGCCCGTAGTCGCACTTCCTCGAGAATGAACACTCACGCATATGCAGACATACGCCGGATCTCTGGTTTACAACGATCAGAGTCCCACTAGAAAGCGAATCGATACGCACCCCGAATTCGGATCGATCGATAGACAACGAGCAGTCGTCACCCCCAGCGGTCGGAGCGGAACTCCCAGTGACTGTGGAATTCCGCCTGCAGTCACCCACGAAAATCAGACGGTATCCGGCACGTCGGAGGCGTGGATATGAGCCAACAACCGGATACCACGGGCGAGGAAGCCTCTTCTCTCCGGAGTAACTGGGATTTCCTCCGTCTGTTGATCGGCCGGTTCGTCACGAATGCTGGCGATAGTCTCTACACGATTGCCGGAACGTGGCTGGTCTACGACCTCACCGGTTCGAGTTTCTACACGGGTCTCGCCGGAGCGTTGCTTCTCCTGCCCCCCGGACTCCAGTTCATGGCTGGGCCACTCGTCGACCGGTGGTCACTCACTCGTATCCTCGTGTGCGTGGTCAGTCGGCAGTGCCAGCGAACAGTCGCTCTCGAACCACGAGTAGGCTGGGGAGCACGGTGACGCAGGCGACGAAGGCGAAGACGATGCTCAGCCCGGTCACGAGTCCGAATCGCTGGAGCGGTGGGGAGAGCGCGAGGGCGAGGACGCCGAAGCCAGCCGCCGTCGTCATCGCACTGCCGAGCAGTGCACCACCAGTTCCCGTGAGCGCCGCCGAGAGAGCACCGTCGAGCGAGTCTCGGCGCTTTCGCTCGTCTACGAATCGCTCGCCGAGGTGGATGCTGTAGTCAACGCCCAAGCCGATTGCCAGGCTGGTAATCACGACGGTTTCGCTGTTGAACGGAATGTCGAGCAGAGCCATCGCGCCGAGCAACCACGCGAGTGCGAGGAGGACGGGGACGAGGAGCACGACGGCGAGACCCGGCGCGCGATAGCGCCACCAGTACAACCCCATCAGGAACGCGAGAATGACGCCCAAGGTGATGGCAAACCCTTCCACGAGCGTATCGAACAGTCCACTCTGGACGACGGCGGTGACGACCGGTTCGCCCGTCGCAACGGCGGTGACGGGGGCGTTTTCCTCGATGTCCGAGGAAATCCGTCGCACGTCGCTAGCAATCGTCTGAGAGGGTGCATCTCGTTCCACGCCGACGATCACCCGAGCGGACGCATACGATCCGTTATCGGTTCGGTAGAGCACTGACGACGCTCGGTCGGGGGCGACGTCGAACAGCACGTCGTAGACCGCCGCAACGTCTTCGTCCGGAAGTCCGTCGCCATCGGAATCGCGTGCGGCGATTGCGTCGGCCACGGTCTGATTTTCGGCGGCGACGGAGCGAAGGACGGAGGTCGGACTATCGATGGCGGCAGTATCGTCGGAGCCGACGACGACCGTTCCGTCTCGGGCGACGTTTCGGTCTACCTCGCGGATTGCGGTCAGTACGGACGGGTCGGTGACGTTTCCTCGTAGCAGTATCTGGGCTTCCGAACCCTGTCCGCGTTGGCGGAAGTTGTCGCTCAGGTATTCGAGATTCTCCCGAATCTCGTAGTCGGCGGGCGCAAACGGTTCCGGGAGCGAGTCCATCCACGCGGGCCCATCCTCGGGAAGGAAGTCGGCGCGATTGAACTCCGTGTCGAGTCCGGTCGCGCCGTAGGTACCCGCCGAAGCCACCAACAGGGAAAGGACGACGACCGCGAGTGGTGCCCGTCGGGAGAGGGTCGCGGTGCGCGAAAGGAGCCCTCGAATCGGCCCCGACCCGCCGCCGACTTCGGACTTCTCGCGGTCGCGTCCGAATCGCTCCAACAGTTGCTCGACTTCGAGTTTGACCGCCGGGACGAGCGCCGCGAAGACGAAAAACATCGCAACGATGCCAGCCCCGCTGAGGAGCGCGAAATCCTGAATCGACTGGAGCGGACTGACGTAGTTCGAAAAGAAGCCGATACCGGTCGTGAACGCGGCGGCGGCGAGCGCGACGACGACGCCAGTCACGCCCAACCGCATCGCAGTCGTCGGGTTTCGGCGTCCGACCGAAGCGTCGTCTTTTCCCCGTCGTGCCTCGCGGTACCGCATGACAACGTGGAGAGAGTAGTCGATGCTCAGGCCAATGAGTAAAAACGGAACGGCGATGAGTATCGAACTCGACGGGATGCCGAGCCAGCCTTGGATGCCCGCGAGCCACGCCATCACGACGGCGATGCCGAAAACGCTCACGAGCACGTCGGCGAGGTCGCGGTATGCAATCCCGAGAACGACGAGCAAGAGGACGACCGCGACGGGCGTGATGATGAGGAAGCTGTCGCCAATGGCTTGCGAAGACGCCTCGTCGATGATGCCCTGACCGAAGACGAACGCATCCTCGAATCGCTCCTCGACCAGCGAGGCGATGGCCACCTGCGCGTCGTACGCCGCTTCGGGGTCATCAGCGCCGCTCGCGCCCGTCTGGAAGACGAGCGTCACCCTCGCCTCGGCGGTCGTCGTTCCGCGTTCGTACTCCGTTGGCAGGAACGCGGTGGGGTCGCGTTCGGTGGTCGCGTTCGGGTCGAGAACTTGGCCGACGAGAGTTTCGACTTCCGCGGGCGAGCGCGATTCGAGCGCCTCGATTTGCTGGGTTAGGTTCGGCGCTGGCGGCTGACCGTTCCGGGCGGCGGCGGTATCACCAGTCGAGTTCGTTGCGGATTGGTCGCGGTAGTAGGCCGTTGAGGCGACGACGTTTTCGATGCCGGCGATGCCGGACTCCGCTTGGAGCGTCGCGTTGATAGACCCGTTTTTACGCATCACCTGCTGAAGTCGCAGACTTCGGAGCAACGACTCGCGGGTGAGAACGTTCCCACCCTCGTCTCTGACGACGATTTGAGAGACGACCGCGTCGTCAGTTTCGTACGTCGATTCGATGGTCTCGAACGCGGCCTGTTCCTCGGAGTCGATCCCCGCTTGGCCGATTTCGCCCTCCTCGTTCGTGCCGATCACTGCACCGGCACCGACGATGGCCGTCAAGACGAGTACGAGGACGATTACCAGTTTACTCCGCGCAACGAGTGCGTCGGCGTACCGCGATGCCGATCCTCGTCTCATCGGTCATCGACACCTCTCGGCGCGCGAACGAGCGTCGAAGCCGAATTCGGACGAGGGACTGGTGTAGCAAAACTGCTCATTGCCACAGTCTCCGCAGGTATCGGATAAGGAACGATGGAGGGTTCCCACGACGTGGGAGAACCGCGAACGAATCTCGTCACCGCCCGGTCGAAGTCGTCACTGACCATACAGGCCGTAGATCATGACGAGGAACCCGGCGCAGGTGACGAGGCTCTCGAAAATCATTCCTTGGACGCTCGGAACGCCGAAGACGTGATGGAGTACGCCGACGAAAAACGTTCCGACCGTGATGACCATGAGACCGACCGCGAAGAACTGGAGGCCTGCAATCTTCGTCCGTCGATAGGCGCGGTACGCCAACAGGGCGACGACACCGCCGAGCACTAACGCAGCGATTTTGACGAATCCGAGGAAGTACACAAGATCGTCGGTCATGGCTCTTTTTTCATCTCCGACCAGAACGTCGCCATACGGTCGTCGGCATTTCGGTTCGGTCGGTCGATGGAAATCGTAAACTCGTCGGCGTCGTCGATGCTGATGGAGATATCCGTGAAATCGCGCTCGTACAGCGTTGCGTTCGGCCCGTCGCGGCGAACTTCGGTGTACTCCCGGACGAGTTCCGCGTCACGGAGTCGGTCGAGTTTTCGGTACACGGTCGAACTCGCTAACTCGCATTCGTCACAGAGTTCGGTCGCGGACTTCGGTTCGCGCAGTGCCGTGAGTATCGCTCTGCATTTGTCGTCTTCGAGCGATTGCAAAACAGCCGAAACCGCAGGACTGTCGTCCGTCGCAGAGCGCTCCCCCACATCGGTCGCCGTCCGCCGTACACGAGATGGAATGAGAGAGAGTCGATTCGGATCGATGTATTCCTCGGTCATCTGATGTCCTGCTTGTTTCCGGTTCGGAGACGCCGTCAGTTAACTACCCCTTTCGACCACGACCGTATAGCAGTATCGAGTATTCCCAGATTGTTGGACTGGGTCACGTATCGATGTCGAGTTCGGAACGCAGGTCGTCCTCGTTGCGGAGCACCGTCCGAACGACCGCCGGATAGAAATCCCAATGCTTCTCCAAATCTTCGCCGCTCGAACGGGAGTGTTCGAGATCCATGAGTTTGTAGAGGTCGTTGAGTTCGCGCTTCAACTCCGGCGGAATGTAGATGTTCACGTTGTCGTACTCATCGACGAGACGACCACGAGATGCCGATTCGTCTGTACTCTCAGCGTCCGAATCCTCGTCGGTCGAGTCGGCCCCGCTCTCGATCGACGAATTTCGTTCCACCCCCTCTTCCTCCCGATTCGGTGCCGACTCGTCTTCAGCCCCCGCGGGCTCTGCCGACTGCGTTTCTACCGTTTCTGATGCTGGTGACGTTTCTAACGTTTCTGATGCTTCTGATGCCGACGACGTTTCCGCCGTTGATTGCGTTTCCGACGGTTCTTCCTCGGGTGATTCGTCGTCGGTTGTCGACTCGTCACTCCGGTCGCTCTCATCTTCCTCACTGCTCACGCCGAACGCCGCGGCACGTTTTTTCGTTCGCTCCATCTCCTCGCGAAGGTCGCTCATACGTTTATCTCCCGTGACCGAACGTCGTCGGTCGTTTTCTGCCGCATGGCGTCGATGTCGCCCCCGAACTCGGGTGGGGTCGTTCCTTCCAGAACCAGTTTGACGACCCTGTCGAACTGCGGAAACTCGTCGTTTGCGAGCGACTCGTCGTGGACGTAAATCGAACCAGCCTCCCACTTCGCGCGGTCGAACGCGGCGCGGTCGTCGATTTTCACACCTTTCTCGCCGAAGGTCTCGTCGAACCACTCCAACACCTCGCGCATCTCTTTCGTCCGCTTCGTGGAAGTGTAGGTCATGGTAAACGCCAGATACTCGATGTCGAGGTCGTGCATCATGCCGAGGGTGTCGTACATGTCGAAGAGGAGATTCGTGGAGTGGATCATCTCCGACCGTGGCACCATCGGAACGACCACGTTCTCGCCAGCGGTGACTGCGTTTTTCGCGAACGCCGAGAAGTCCGGTGGGCAGTCACACACCACGTAGTGGTATTTCTTCTCCATGCGCGAGAGAACCTTTCCGAGTCGTTTCTCCCCCGCGTCGGCGGAGTCGAGCGGCGTCTTGTTCCCCGTGTACGTCGAGTTAGCCGGAATCAAGTCGAACTCGTCGCCTTCGACCACCACCTCGGAAATTCGATCCCACTTGTTCACGTCCAAGAGCACTTCGTCGAGCGATAACTGGTCGATATCGTCGAACCGTTCTCGATGCCCCAAATTGGCAGTGAGTGTTCCCTGAGGATCCATGTCGATTAACAGCACTTCGAACCCTCGTGCCGCAAGTCCGCCTGCGAGGTTCATCGCCGTGAACGTCTTGCCAGTTCCGCCTTTCTGGAACGAAACAGCGATAACCTCTGGTTGTACATCCGCCATTTTTAACGCCTCTAACGTTGCTTTCGCTTCTTGCGTTAAAAATCTACGTCAGACGATTGGAGATATTTCTAACGTTGGAAACCGCCGGTATGCCCGAGTGCATGCCGTTCGCTCCGCTGTTACGCGCGTTTTGGTCGTGTTTCCAGCATTTTCAGCATTTCTAACGCTGGGAATCCCGTCCATCCAACGGTGAAAGCAGTGCCAGTCCGACGGTTCATCATGAGTACCAAAATCCGGACTGAAATCAGACACTATGCCATTTCTACTGTTTCTACCGTTTCTAATAGTTCGATAGCCGCCGCTCCTACTGTCGGTTTTTACCGAATGTAGGATTACTCACCGTCGGAAAGGCACCCATTATTCCTAACGTTTCTGCTATTTCTAATGGTTCTAATATCGGTCGGAAGAGCAAACCGAAGCGGCGATACAGTTTCCAACGACTCCAGCGTCACCAACAGTTCTGGAATTTCTAACGTTTCTAATGCTTCTGATAATTCTGAAATTTCCGATGGCTCTAACGTTGGTACCGTTGCTGACGTATCGAACGGTTCGACCGCTTCTGACGTATGAAAAGATTGCTTGGGTAGCCACTCATCCACACCGAGACTCATCACTCGCGCCGCAGGAAGGCGTCTGTCTCCGGAGACGGCGCTGACGACAGGGGATGCGAATGTTTCGAAGACGGCGTCACATCGAGAAGGCTATCGGGAGCGTCGGGTCGAAGAGGAGGACGACGAGACCGGCCACGAGCGAGACGACGCCCGTCGCAATCGAGAACTCCTTGCCCCACGTCGAGGGAAGTCGTTCGACCGTGACGACCGTGGTGAGCACGACCATCCAGAAGTAGTTCATCTCGCCGAAGAAGGGCATCAGGAGGAAGAACGGACCGAGACAGACGAGAATACAACTGACGCCATGTTCGAGTCCGTTTTTGAGACCGTCTGCGACGGCCGCCTCCTGCGGTTCGACGCGCGCACAGCAGGTTCGAAGCCGCGACTGCTTGAACGTCGAGAGCTGATACAGGCCGGTCAGCGCCAGCATCCCGCCGATGACCGCGTTGGTGTGTGCCTGCGTGAATCCGTGGATCCCACCCGGGATCACCGCGTGGAAACCGAGCGGAACGACGGCGGAGAGCGCCCAAACGAGGTTGTAGCCGACGAGAAATGCCGTCACGGTCGCAGTGACTTGAGTCTTCGACCCCGAGAGAGCGTCGGCGTATCCGCGCGTGAACCGCGTCATCGGAGGGTACATCATCGCCCACATCATGACGCCCCACATGACGACGTAGCCCGAGAGCGCGCCGAGCGTGCCGACGTGGAACACCCCGAGTTCCATCGCACCGGGAGCGGCCATCGGCACGCCGGAGTTCATCAGCCACGTCATGCCCGGCATCGGGACGCGACCGGTGTACAGCAGGAGCCACCAGAGCGCGTCCAAGCTTATCATCGCGACGACGACGGCAGTCGTCCGGTCGATACTGGTCTCGAATAACTCGTTCGTGATGCGATACCATCGGTTCGTGTTCGTACTCATTCGTGTTCCTCCGAATCAGGGGTGGAAATTGCTCCCACCAACCAGCACTCGTCTATCGACCGAACGGGACTTCGTCGGGTCGTTCGGGGAGTTGAACCCGCGATTCGAACGTCGGGTTCGCGGCCGCACCCTGCCGGAGCGACGCCCACGACGTGCACTCCGGACAGGCGAAGACGGTTCCGTCTCGGTCGCCGAAGATGCTCGCGAACTTCGGGTCTACGTGCTCGTTGCTACAGTTCTCGTTCCGGCAGGCGACGAGTCGAGAGTCGTCGCCACTGCCGGGATTCCATGCGAGTTGTGTGCAGGCCGATGCGTCGGTGTTGGAGTAATCTGCTTTGGACATCGTGAATCGTTCTCCGTGTGAATCGGTCGTCGGTTTTGTCTGATTCACAACGACCAGAGCCCGGATGTCTTCCAGCAACGCCACCAGCGACAGAGAGAATCGTCGGGAGCGACCCAACCATCGAAAGTCCTTCCTCGCACACTTCGAATCCCATCACGGAACGCCGACGGCGCGATGGCGGCGATAGAGATAGACTGCGCACATCGTAGCGACGCTTCCAAGCCACGAAAGTACCGACAGGAAGAGATTGACGCGGGGGCCGAAAAGGAATCCACCGCTAAAGTAGCTGAAGATGGGCGTCACGGCACCGCCGACGGCGTACACCCACCAGCGAGGATTCCATTCGTCTACCTCGCGAAGATAGCTCGCGTCCATGTAGAGCGCCGGGAACGTCGTAAAACTCGCCAGTCCCAACACGAACAGGATGACGAGCGCGCCGACGCCGATGACCGTCAGTCGGTTGGTCAGACCGACGACGCCGAGAAACAGCGCGATCCCGAACGCAATCGCAAAGAGATACGCCGCAAGCACGTACCAGTAGAGTTCGCGGGTGTCCGGTTCGTTCATCGCTCGACGATAGTTCCGCCAGCACCCACTGCAACGTCGATATCGCCGACACTCACGTCCTGCAAGTCCGTCTCGACCGGCGTCGGCGACTTCGTCCATCCCGCTCCGGAGAGGCGCTCGTAGACGTAGCCGCTTGCACCGGCCACGACGAATTTCGATTTGCCTGCCGCAATCGCGTGCAGGGCACCCTCTCCGGCGTCTATCGGCGTCCAATTCTTACAGGGACGGTCGTAGCGATAGACGCGACCGCCGCCGCCCGCGATGAGGAGGTTGCCGTCACCAGCGTACACGTCGAAGAAGTTCACCTGCGCGTTCGTTACGCCGATGTCCTTCCACCCCTTCTTTCGCTCCTCGAAGGCGTTTCCGCTGGTGTCCACGGCATAGGCATTGTCGTCGCCGAAGTCCAGCGCCGGAACCGTCGAACCGCTTCCGGGCTTTACCACCTCGCCCCACTTCGGACAGCCGTTGTCGTCTGTCGTGACGGGGAGCACTTCCCCGGAGCCGTTGGCGACTCGGAGCGTCTCGTTCCCGCGCTTGCCATCGACCGCGATGGCTTCCCACGTGCTCGTTTTCTCGTTCGGGGCGGAGTAGTCGTACTTTTTGCCCGCTTCCACGTCGTAACAGCCGAGCGCGCCGGACGACCCGGCAAACCAGATTCGCTTCCCGTCGGCGGTTGCATCGACGCAGGTCAGCGTGTTCTCTCGGGTCGCCGGGCCAGCCTCGATTGCGAATCGCCACTGGCCGTCGTGTTTCGTGAGGACGTTGCCACCGGTACCGACCGCGAACGGGCCCGCCGTCGTCCCGACGACGCCGAAGAGCGCCTTCGAAGTCGGGGATTCGACAGCACGCCACTCGGACTGGTCGTTACTGCTGTTCGATTTCTTCATGCTAGTTGCGTCGTTCGTACCGTTCGACTTCTCGCTGGTCGATTCGATTCGTTCGTCGGACGAGAAAACGTCGTTCGCACTGCGATGCAAGTCGTCAGCCGCGTTGCGTATCGATGAGAGCAGTTCCATGGATGAGTTCCGTAATCACGTTCTACAGCCGAGGCGGAGCGCGACGGCGAAGACGACGGGAACCATGCCGCCGAGGAAGAGCGACGCGCCGGGAGAAACGTCGGCAAAGTAAACCGCGCGCCGACGTAGGCCGTCGCGGTCGGCAGGACGACGAACACGTACACCAGAAAGGCGACACCCAGCAGTCGTCGCCAGCGAATCATTCACGTTCGTTCCTCCAGCGCGGCGATGACGTCCTCGACGGCCTCCTTCGGAATCGTCGTGTGCGTTCGCCGTTTTCTGCCCCAGACGTTCTGAATCACCAGCACATCGCTTTCCGGGTCGTTACCGAAGTGACCGACCCAGATACCGCTTTTCGACCCGTCCGGTTCTCGCACCAACACGCCCTCGTCGCGCTCCGCGGTTGCGCCGTTGTCCGACGGGCGACTGCTCATGGCTCCCTCCGGTCGCCATTCGCGGTCGATGATTCGCTCGCCGACGATTCGGCGGACGTATCGTCGTCCGAGAGCACTGCCGTGAGTTCGTCCAACAAGTCGTCGAACGTCTCCTTGCACGCCACCAACGGGTCGTCGATGGCGTCCCGATAGTCCTCGACCGGCGCGACGCCGTCGGTGGAAACGCTCTCCTCGGTTGGCGCGGCGTCGTCGGTCGGGGTCGGTTCGGTGGTCGATGCAGTTCCGTCGGCCGAAGTGGATGAATCAGTCGTCATGGTCCGAAGCTCAGTTTGTGTTCTTTGTACAGTACGCCCGTGAACAGCGCGAACGGGAACAACCCGAGCAGGGTGAACAGCAGCGCCACTCTCAAAAGCGGTGCCAGCGAGAAGTTCGCCGAGAGATACAACAATACCGCACCACCCGACGTAAGAAACAGCGCGATGCTCGACAGCGCGAGGCCGAAACTCAGCTTTCTGTACTTCCACGACAGATTTTCCGACTGGCGAAGCATCTTGATGAGCACCGCAATCGGCGGAATGGCAAGCGCGAGCAACTGCAAGATGGCAAGTGCGACGTCCTTGCTCATTCGTCGCAGTTCTCCTCCACTGCGAGCAGACACTCGTCTTCCCACTGTCGGTGCGCACGAAGTTGCGTCTCAGCCCGATTGGTCAGGCGATAGACGTTCGTCCGTCCGTCGAGTGGAAGCTTTTCGACGAGTCCGTTTCCAACGAGTTCGTCCAAATTCTGGTAGAGGCGACCGTGATTGATGGGTTCGCCGTAGTGGTCTTCGAGTTCTTGCTTGATGACTTTCCCATAGGGATTGGTTCCCGACAAGCGTGCCACCGTCAGCAGCAGGTCTCGCTTGAACCCCGTCATGCCCGCGAGTGGGCGGGGGCGAATCTGTGCAGCGGACTGGGTTCCACTGGCGTTCATGGGTTTTCACTGGCGGCGAATGCCGCCAAGGACTACGTGCGGGAGTCGAACCCGCAAACCGGCCTGATTACCGAACGTAGCCAACTGTTCGGACTTTTTCCGAACATGGCCAACCGTTTGGACATTCTCCGAACGTGGTCAACTGTCCGGAGTATTACCGGACGTAGCCGACCGTCCGGACTGCTTTCGGACGTAACCGACGAACTGCGCGAAGCGGGGTTCGTGGCGAACGAACAGCGTCCCGACGATGCTCGTCACCAGAACGTAGCCGACCGCGAACTCCGGAACGAGTTCCATCGATGTCGGCGCGGTCTGTGCGAGCGCGGCGAGTACCAGCGTGAACTCGCCGCGAGCGACCAGTCCGACGCCGACGCGGAGCGAGCGTCGGTCGTCGAGTCCGTAGATGTGCCCGCTGACGACGCCGCTCAACAGTTTGCTCGCGGTGGTTGCGACCAACGCGACCGCCAGCAAGCCCGCGATTCGCGAGAGAATCGCGGCTTCGATCGTCAGCCCGATGGCGAAGAAGAAGATGGCCGAAAAGAGGTCACGCGCTGGCGCGAGAGTGCGTTCGATTCGTTCCTCGTGGTCAGTCTGGCCGAGCGCGGTTCCGGCGAAGAACGCCGCGATTCCCTTGCCGATGCCGAACGTCGCCGAGACGACGGCGACGAGTGCGACGACGGCGAGAACGCGCAGGACGAACAGTTCGTCCGAGTCGGCTGCGAGGAGGCGTTCGAGCAGACCGGTGGCGTACCAGCCCGTAGCGGCGACGAAACCGAGGAAGCCGAAGCCACTGCCGAGCGTCAACACCGCCTCGACCGGCGAGCCACCGCCGAGCACCATCGTCGAGAGCAGGGTCATGTAGACGGCGACGACGACGTCCTCAAAGACGAGCGACCCGAGAATCGGTTCGCTCTCCCGGCCCGCAATCCAGCCGTGATTCAGCAGGGATTCCGTGACGATGGCGCTGGAGGAGATGTACACCATCCCGGCGAGAAACAGCGTTTCCACGGGGGAGAATCCGAACGCGAATCCCAGTCCCAGACCGACCGCGAAGTTGCAGACGAAGTCCACCACGCCCGCACCGACCGCGCGGTTCCAATCGTCCAGCAGTCGGTCGAGGTCAACGTGCAGGCCGAGGAAGAAGAGGAGCAGGAGGACGCCGAGGTCGGCAAAAACATGGACGAACGCGGTGTCCGAGACGATTGCGAGCGGGACGCCAGCGATTTCGGTCGGCGCGCTCGGACCGACGAGCACGCCAGCGACGATGTACGCCGGGATGACCGATTGGCCGAGTCGAACCGCAACCGCACCCGCGACCGCAACCGCCACGAGCACGATTGCGATTTCCGCGAACGGCGTCATCGTTCGGCCAATTTGGAAAGTGCAGAGAGTTCGTCGCGCGTGCCGACCGCGACCAGCGCGTCGTCCGGTCGAATCTCGAAGTCAGGGTCGGGCGATGGATGGGTTTCCCGACCGCGCTGAACCGCGATGACGGTCGCACCCGTCGCCTCCCGGAGGTTTGCGTCGCCGAGCGGGGAGCCCACGAGCGGCGAACCGTCGGTCACGTCCACCCATTCGATGATGGCGTCGCCGAGCGGCAGTTCGACCGACTCCGAGACGATTGGCTGAAAGTAGCCGCCCGCGAGAATCGTCGCCAAGGTTCGCGCGTCAGCGCCGGGGAGGTCGAGGAGTTTGTCGCTGTCGTCGCCGTCTCGACGGTACAGTTCGCGCTCGCCGTCGTGTCGCAGGAGAACGACGAGGCGGTCGGTGCCACAGTCGAGTTCGTACTTCCGGCCGACGCCGGGGATAGTGGTCTCGTACACAGTCATTAGGTCATCGAAGGGGTTCATCGTCGTCGTTCCGCGAACCACTCCCATTCGGGCGAGCGAAAATCGAGTTCGCAGAGGTTCCACGGGTCGTCGGTCTCGACGCGGTCGCCCCGGAGGAGCGACCGCATCATGTTCCAGAGCCAGACGAGTTGGCCGATTCCGAGGACGTAGGCGCAGATGGTAGCAACCTGTTGGAGCATCACGAACCGCACCGGATAGGTCGCCATTCGTCGCGGCAAGCCGTCCATGCCGAGCAGAACGAGCACGGTGAACGTCACCGCGACGCCGAGCGCCGAGAGCCAAAAGTGGAGTCGCGCGAGGTGGCGGTCGTACCAGCGGCCGGTCAGCAGTGGAAACCAGTAGTAACAGGCGGCAAAGAGCGCGAAGACGGTCATTCCCACGAGCATGAAGTGGAAGTGGCCGACAACGTAGTAGGTTCCGTGGAGCAGTTCGTCCACGGGAATCGCGGCCAGAAAGACGCCGGTGACGCCCCCGACGACGAAGTTCGCTATCGCGCCGAGACAGAACAGCATGGGAGTCGTGAGCCGAATCTTCCCGTTCCACAGCGTCGCCATCCAGTTGAACGTCTTGACCGCGCTCGGCACCGCGATAGCGAGCGTCACGGCCATGAAACTGGCCTGCAAGCGCGGGTCGAGGCCGGTCGTGAACATGTGGTGCGACCAGACGCCGAAGGCGAGCACGCCGATGGCCAGCGTCGAGTAGACGACGAACTCGAAGCCGAACAGCCGTCTGCCAGCAAATCGCGGCAGAATGTAGCTCAGCAGGCCCATCGGGGGGAGGACGAGGATGTACACCTCCGGATGGCCGAAGAACCAGAAGAGGTGTTGCCAGAGCATCGGGCCGCCGCCGGGCGTCGTGAAGAACGTGGTGCCGACGTTTCGGTCGGCCAACAGCATCAGAATCGCACTGCCGAGCACCGGAAAGGCGAAGATTACCAGCCCACCCGTCACCAGCATCGTCCACGAGAAGATGTCCAACTCGGGCCACGGAACCGTCCGCGAAACCACGATGGTGACGACGAAGTTGATGCCCGCCATGATGGTTCCGAGTCCCGAGAGGTGGAGACCGAGAAGCAGGAGGTCGATGTCCGGATTCGGCATCGCCGCGGAGAGCGGCGGATACATCGTCCACCCGATTGCTGGCGGCCCCATGCCCGGAACGCTGAGGAAATCCGCGATGATTCCGGCACGCATCAGCAGACCGGCGGGGACGAGCACCCAGAACCCGACTGCGTTCACGCGCGGAAACGCCATCTCGTCGGTTCCC
The DNA here is from genome assembly GCA_964399275.1 of uncultured Haladaptatus sp. Taxonomy (GTDB): domain Archaea; phylum Halobacteriota; class Halobacteria; order Halobacteriales; family Haladaptataceae; genus Haladaptatus. The sequence goes on along the minus strand of CAYNQM010000001.1, from coordinate 14,864 downwards.
ACGAGAATCGGAACGAAGTAGTTCCCGAGTCCGAAGATGACCGGGCCAGCGAACAGGAACAGCATCGTCAGTCCGTGGGTCGTGAAGAGGGCGTCGTAAGTGCCCGTCCCCCAGACGCCGGGACGGGGCGAGAGCGCGTCGGTGCGAAGCATCATCGCGTCCAGCGCGCCGAGCAGGCCCGACGCGCTTCCGAAGACGAGATACAGAATACCGATGTCTCGATGGTTGACTGTGGTGAGCCACCGTTTGAGTCCCCCCGGTTTTCGTGCGCCCATTCACCACCTCGACCTCCTGACGAATCGAAGGAATTCCCAGCAACCGAGCAGGCCGACGCAGGTCGCCAGTCCGAACGCGAACTGGGGGCTGAATCCGTAGAGCAGACCGCCGACGAGGGGGGCTGGGACGACGGCCATCCGTCGGGCGACCCGATACGCCTCGAACACCTCCCGCGAGACGTGCTCCGCGAGGAGCGCCTCGCGAGCGGGACGAATCGCCAGAAAGCCACCGAGGCAGCCGAACAGCACGACCGCGAGTGCAACGCTCGGGGTCGTGACGAACAGGAGCGGCACCAACGAGGTGGCCAGCAGACCGCCAGCGACGACGGTTTTGCTGTCCAGTTCGTCCGCGAGTCGCACGGCGAAAATCGAACCGCCCGCCGCAACCAGCGTCTCGACCACGAGCAAGAGCGCGAACACCGCGTCCGGGCCGAATCGGACGAGGGGCGCGTTCACGGTGAGACGGTGATGATGAACGACGACGATGACGAAGAAGAAAGCCACCATGCCGACGGCAAACTGAACCAGTGCATCGCCGAGCAGGAGCGACCGAACCGTCGGCGGTCGGTCGCGGAGCGCGGCGCGAATCGTCGAGCGCGATGGAAGCGGCGGCGAAGGATGGCCGTAATCAGCGCATCGGTCGCGGATACCAGCCGACACCGCCGCGGTCAGGGCGACGCTTCCGGCCAGCGCGAGCAGAACCTGAAATCCGGAGAGGAAGTCCGGCGCACCGGCAAACAGCCCAACCGCGACGCCGACCGCGGTCAGCAGTTTCGCGCGTCGTTTCGCCGCCGACCAACTGCTCGGGTCGCGTCTGTGCGTGCGCCGAAGCAGGACGAGCAGACCGTCGAAACCGTCGATTGTGGGTCGCCACAGCAGTACGAGTGGCAGTCCCGCCAGCACCCACACCCACGGTTCGAAGGCGACGACGACGAGCGAGAACGCGCCGAAGTAAGGTGCCGAGAGCCACAGGACGAGGCCCGCGGTCGCCAGCAGTCCGAGAGCAAGATTCGGGCGTCTCGTCGCGTCGCAGACGCGGTTCCGAACGCGGCGGGCGACCAGCGGGAGCGCCAGTACGACGCTTCCGAACAGGCCGACCAGCCACGCTCGCGCGCCGAGCAGTCGAAGGTACTCGGGGACGTACCGCATCGCCACCGCGGCGAGCAGGGTGAATCCGAGCACGAACGGTTTCTTCCTCATCGGAGATTTCGGTAGGCGTCGCGGAGTTTTTCGGCGGCCCGTGCCGCGGCGTGACCGAACTTGCGAACCGCCTCGCCGACCAAGCCGATTGCCCTGACGAGGTTTTGCCCCGCACGACGGAGCGGTTTGCCAGCCGTCCAGAGCGCGGTGAGCAGGCCGACGAACGCGCGTCCGAGGATTCCGAGGGCGTCACCGACGTTGTCGAGCGCCTGGCGGACATCGACCAGCGCACCGCCGACGATACCCGGAAGCGCGACGACGAAGTCGCCGACGCGGTCGGGGCCGTACGTGACGTACATCTGCGCGAAAAACAGCGGCGTGAAAAGCAGGTTGAGGACGAGGGTGTACGAATCCGGGGCGGTGCCACCGACCTGTCCTTGCGGCGGAATCAAGTGCAGGCCGGAAAAGAGGTAGTGGACGACGACGCCCGCGATGACCGACGCGGCGAACATCGAGAGGAACAGCACCACCGCCATCCGCGTCCCGTAGTAGCGCCGGTAGGCGTTGACGATTGGCGGGATGATGAGGTCGGCGAAGATGAACGCGAGCACGCTCCCGAAGGCGATGCCGTTCTGCCAGAGCACGAGCGCGAAGGGAACGTTACCGACCGAACAGACGAAGGTGAGGACGCCGATGAGCACGGCCAGAATCGAGTTCGACAGCACCCACAGGAATCCCGACTCGCCCGCGCCGAACAGCGATGTCCACCACGTTTGGGGGACGAGCGCCGCGACCAACCCCGCGACGGCGAAGCCGATTGCGATGTCCTCCCAGAGCATGTCCCACTCTTTGACCGTGCTGGTGGCGGCGCGCTTCCACGCATCACGGGAAGTGAGTTCTTCTGCCCAGTCGGTCGTCTCGGGCTGGGTTTTTCTGTCCCGGTTTTCGAACACGCGCTCGCAACCGGAACAGCAGAAGTAGTGGGTTCCGCCGTCGGCCGGGAGTTTTACGGTGTCCTCGTCGCTCGGCGGTGCGTCCATGCCGCACGCGCCGCAGGTCACACCGTCAAGTTCGCGGACATGCTCTCTCGCGCGTTCGAACCAGTCGTCCGGAACGCGGCGATAGATGAGCACGAGGACGGCCACGGCGACGAGGCCACCCGCGAAGTCGGCCGCGACGAACTGCCAGCCGAGCAGAATCCACATCACCAGTCCGAGTTCGACCACGAGGTCGGTCGCGGCGAACTGAAACGCCGCGAGGCTGGCGACGGGGGACGCTCCTTTCTTGAACAGCGTTTTCGCGGTCGCAATCGCGGAGAACGAGCAACTGGAAGAGGCAATGCCGAAACCGGTGCCGATACCGGCCTCACGCCAACCGTCGTCGCCCAGATAGCGCGTCATCTGTCGTTCGGTGACGAACTCCTCGACTGCGCCCGTGAGCGTGAATCCGAGCACGAGTGCCCACCACGTTTCCCATGCCATGCCGAAAGCGAGTGCGATACCGTGCAGTAACGAGCTGATGATTGACATTGTCGTGAATCTCGACCGCAGGACAGAGAATTGGCTATCGTGCCGGGAGGTCATCCGCACGAGACGTGCGTCGTCCGGGCCGGGCGCTCGTGTTATACTACAACGTACGCATATAAAAAACTTACGAACTATTACTAAATTTTAATACCATCCATCAATAATAACTTACGTATCGTGATATTCTACAATCATTCCGCTCTCGCCGACGGCGACGGCGGGATTGTCCGTCGTGGCGAGACAGACGCCGTGGAGCGTCTCGCCGGTTTCGGTGCGTTCGCGCGACCAGCCGTCCGTCGTCAGCCGAAAGACTTCACCGGAGTCGCCCACGACGAGGCCACGGTCGCGGTTGCGCTCGATTGCTAGTAAGGCGTTCTCTCCCGCGTGCGAGCGCGTCCACGTGAAGCCGTTGTAGCTGAACACCGAGCCGGAGTCGCCCACGACGCCGATTTCGTTCGAGTGGAGCGGCGCGAGATCGTGGAGGTTCACGCTTCCGCGCCGAATCCCGATTCGTCGCCACGATTTGCCGCCGTCCACGGTTTGGAAGACATTGCTCGACGTGTCGGTGACGAAGCCGAACCCGCGCCCGGTGAACTCGACGCTCGTGATGCTCGACCCACTGCCGGGTTTGACTGGGTCGCCCCACTCGACTTTTCCCTCCGTATGGGTCGCCCGCACGATTTCGCCGGAGCCGTTGGCGAGGTACACCCACTCCTCGTCAGCGAGGCCGACGACGGCGACCGCCTCCCACGTGCTCGTCATTCCTTCCGGCGCTGAGTAGTCGGTCATCGACTGATCGTCCACGTCGTAGAGGCCAACGATGGCGCTGTCGCCCGCGACCCAGAGATGCCGTCCGTTGTCGGTGGCTGCGGCCCCCCGAATCGCGTTCTCCGCACCTGACGGTCCGTTCTCGACCGCGACCGACCAACTGCCGTCATGACGGGCGAGGAGCCGACCGCCTTCGCCGACCGCGTGTGGGCCAGCCCGCGTCATCGCCACGTCGAACAGCGTCATCTCCGTGGGCGATTTGACGGCAATCCACTCGCTTCCGGCGTCGTCGCCGAGACAGCCGCCGAGGGCGAGGATGCCGAGACCGCCTGCTCGGAGGAACTCGCGTCTCGTCGGTCTCGCGCTCGGTATCCTGCTCGTCATGTCTCCCGTGCGTGCGGCGGACGCTCACCCTTCGGCGTGAACGCGCCCGGCGCTGAGGTGCGTTTGAGAATCGTCGCGATGCGGACGATGTACGCGAACAGAATTGCGAACGGACTGAACGCGATGGCTAGCGAGACGGTGACGAGCAAGAGCAGGAGCACTTCGCTCACGATTGGGGGGTAGCCCGTCGCGTAGAGCATGATGACGAACGTCGAGACGAGGAAGGCGAGACCACCGCTGTACGCGATTTGACGCGATAGTCTGGCCAGTTCTTGTTGAAGATACACCGTCTTGAAGTACTGGCGCGTCACGTCCACGGAGACGAACAACTCCTGAATCTCTTCGAGGAGGTCGTCGCCATCCGGCGGAAGCACGTCGGCGTAGGTTTCCCGGAGTCGCCGCGTCTGATTGTGCTGTTTCGAGTAGTTGTCGTTCATCACGGGGAGCAAGACGCTCCAGAGGCGCAGGTCGCCGTCCAAGTGGTCTCGCACCGAATCAGTTCGGTCGAGGACTTCGCTCGCGTACTCACGTACCGCCTGTCGGCAGGCCGCGTCCGGACACTCCGCGCACGTCGCTTCCAGCGACGTCGCGCGCTCGGCGATAGCCCGGTACATCAGTCGCAGGAATCCCGCCGGGTCGGTCGTGCTGACCGAAACGTTGGGAAGCATCGTCTCGACGTCTCGACGGAACGATTGGACGCCATCGACACGGTCGCGTAGTCGGTCGGGCGACCTGAGCACTCGCGACGCCGTCAGTTGGTTGATGGCGATGACGAGCGGGACGAACGAGAACAGTCCAGCGATGATGGTGCTGAACATCGTCGTCACGAAACCGCTCTCTCTGACGCCGATGACATCGGTGAGACCGAGAACGAACGTCGTGGCGAACACGCCGACGACGAGCGCTTTGATTATCGTCCATCGATTCGCTTCGAGCAAGAGCCACCGTCTCGCTCGGAGATGGTTCTCTCCGTTGCTGAGCGTCGAGACGAACACGCGAATCCCGACGAACAGCATCCTGAACGTTACCTTGAGGAACGCGCCTACGATGCGGAGCGCGTGAACCGATAGTCGGTCGTTGTCGTCGGTCATAGCTGGACAGTGGAAACGTTGGTAAGGAACAATCCGAGCGCACCGAGGAGCGCGAGGAGCACGAGGATGCGCCGTAGCATGACGCTCCGGGTTCGGCGAATGTCCGACAAGTTGCCGGGGTGGTAGCCGAAGTACCAGAGAGTGACGATAGCTCCCAGATTGATGGCGAGGACGTTGACCAACACGACCGCCGCCGACCCGAGAACGACCGTCGGATGCACCCACGCGACGCCGACGCCCATCACGCCGATGGGCGGCATCACCGCGGCGGCAATCATCACGCCGACGAGAGAGGTCATGCCGCTAGTCGAGAGGCTAACCGCGCCCGCGACGCCCGCACAAAGTGCGACTGCGAGGAGCAGTACCGTCGGCGAGCTATGTGCGCTGAGTTCCAAACTCGACGTGACATTGATGTCGGTTCCGCCTATCGACGTGAATCTGACGAGTACCGCGAAGGCGACTGCGCTGACGACGGAGATACCACCCCCGACGAACTGCATCCGCGCGCTCGTCGTGAACAGGTCTTGGTCATCGATGACCGTCGCGACGCTGGTCGCCATCGATGGGCCGAGGAGGGGTGCGATGACCATCGACCCGACCATTACAGACACGGAATCCAACAGCACCCCGGCAGTGGCGACAATTGCACTGATGGCCGTCATGATAGCGAAGACGACGGTGTCGGGGATGAGGTCGGCCGCCTTCGAGTGGAGTTCGCCGCGCGCCACGCGTTGGTGGCCGAACGTACCGACGCTCTCGTACTGTTTGTCCAGATGGTCGAACCGGGCCGAGACGATGGCTTCCGGCTTGGTGACGACGGTGTAGATGTCGTCTTCGACGCCGAAGTCTTCCAGCGCGACCCGGAGCGGTTCGACGTGGTGAGCCGGAACCGGGAACGAAATGCGGGCCGATTCGGCAGTGCCGTCGGTGTGATCCGAGATAGTGTAGTCGAGTTCCTCCTCGTCGAGGAATTCGACCGTTCGCTCGCGGGCGTGCTCCGACATCACCATTACGTCCACCAAACGCATGTCTTCTTGTGCCATGACACCTATGATGTGTGAAGTGGCTGATTGCGGTCGTTTTTGACGAGTGCGTGCGTGAACATCACAATAACACGAGGTCGTCCTCCGACAGTGCGTCGCTCGATTCGACGGTGAACGCTCGTCCGTAGAGATCGACGACCGTTTCGCGGATTTCGGCGAGACGGTCGCGGCTGTCGGTCGTGCAGTTCGTGCCACAGCGCGCGACGAGTTCGTCTCCAACCAATCGTTCGTACTTGAGGCGGCCAGCGCACTGCGGACATCGCGGTTCGATGTGCGCGTTCATCCAACACGCATCGAAGCCGTGCACTTCGAGGCGCTCCGCGAGCGCGAACCAGACGTACATGTCCCATTCCTCCGTTCCGCTCGCCGTCCGTTTGAGACGGGAGAGCGCGAGGGCGGCTCTCGAATACAGCTTCGAGTTCGGCTCGCGACGGTCGTCGTGGCATCGTCTGAAGTAGTTGAACAGTGCCGTTTTCGACGACCTGAGCGAACCGTTCGTCAGTTCACCGTCTTGCTGTTGCTCCACGTGAGTGTCGTCACCGAGGACGTGTCGATGGGCGTGGCCCAGTTCGTCGTAGTGAATTTCTTCTGAGAGCGGTGCACCGCTTTTCGGACAGAATGCGTAATCGCCTTTCATATGTGTCGAGTGAAAAACAGCAAGCTCTTCGGTCAGGGTTTCATTCGCGTCCCAAGAAGGGGGGCATCGTCCGGACCGGACGTACATAGTATAATTGTTCCCATTGGCTCAAAAAGATTCAGGATACTATGACCAAATATATTATTTTCTAAAGAGAGTCTGAAAGTTATTTTCAATTTAATAGATAATTAAAGAGTGGGATCCAGATATGATTGATAGTCGAAAAGTATTCGAGTACAGACAACTTTGAGATAGGAAACGGCGCGGTCTCCCTCGATTCCAGCCACATCGCTCTCGTTCGAACCCGACGAAGCAATGAATTGAGTGACACGAAGTCGTCGTTCGACCCGGCGACGTTATCCGAGCGCGAGTGCGCGGTCAAGGACGCCCTCGTCGTAGCAGTCGCGCGTCTGTTCGTCGTGCGCCTCGTGAACAGTTTGAACAGTCTCGACCGTGTTTTGGAAGTTCTTCAGCGTCGCTTCGTCCACCATCTGGCCGTCGATGGCAACCGCGCCGGTACCGGTCTCTTTTGCTTCCGCGAAAGTCTCGATTTTATCGACCGCCGTGCGGAGTTCGTCCGCAGTCGGCAGGTGGATGCGGTTCGCCTGCGCGGTCTGCTTGGGGTGGAGCGACCAACTACCGTCCAGGCCGACGCGCGCCTCGCGTTCGACGTGGTCGGCGTAGCCGTCGCCGTTGTAGAACCGAACGCCTGCGCGGTCGCGAAACAGGCGGTCGAACGGCCCGCCGATGGCGAGCAGATCGTTCGCGCTCGCTTCGTTCGACAGTTCCTCGTGGAGACCGGACCACGACGGGCGCTCGCCGAGTTCGCGCCCGCCGAGTTCCGCGGTGTAATCCACCGGCCCGAACACGAGCGCGGATAGCGTCGAATTCGGTCCGAAGGCGGCGATTTCCCGAAGGTCAGACCGGGCGCGCGCCGACTCGACGATGACGGCCAGTTCGAGGTCGGAACTACTCGCTGAAACCGCCGATTCCGCGGCTTTCACGTCTTCGAGACGCCCGACTTTCGGGACGACGAAACCGTCGATGTGCTCGCCGACGGACTCGGCGAGCGTCTCGATTTGGTCGAAACCGCGCTCGCGGGTCGATTCGTCGTCGTACGACCACTCGATGCGCGGCCAGATTTCCCCGGCGAAGTCGGGCGCGTACTCCGGAAGGAGCGTTTGAACGTTTTCGAGCGCCTCGGCTTTCATATCGGGAGCAGTGCCGTCTTCGAGGTCGGGCACGAGCCAGTCGGGGGCGGCAAAGCCGTCGCCGGTGATGCCGGAGCGAAGGTACTTCGCGCTGTCGTCGCGGGGGACGCCAGCGGGTGCGGTCTGGAACGTTCGGCAGAGTCTCGTCATCGTCATCTGTAGTGTAGTCGTTAGGTTCGTTTTCGAATCAGTGCGGTTCGGGTGCCGGAGTACACCGGTTCGTCGCGCTGGTTGACAGCGAAGTGTTCGAAGGTGACTTCGCCCGCGTCGGGGTGGCCCGTGTCCTCCGCGTCGAGAAGGCGGGTGAATCCGTAGATGGTGTCCCCGGTAGTAACGAAGTCGTGGAATCGCTCGTCACTGTAACCGACCTCGCGGTAGGTTCGCTCGTCCGACCGAGCGTGGCCGAGCGCAATCGACCGAGTAACGTCTCCGTAGGCGACGATTTCGCCCGACGGGGAGTCGGCCATGTGGTGGTCGTCGTGGTGCTGTTTCGCGGTGTTGAGCGTCGCGAGCGGGAGCGCCGACACCAGCACGTCGTCCATCGTCCGTCCGCGCTCGTGGCGATAGGCGACCGTCGCGTCGCGGTCGGTCGTGCGTTCGTGGGCGTCCCGGAAGTCCTCGAAGTAGAAATCGTTCGGCGCAACGAACTCGCTCGGCAGGTCGGGGTCGGCCGTGGATTCGTTGCCAGTCGTCCCGCCCCCTCCGTCGGTCGCCATCGGTTCCCGGCGAGGAATCATGTTCGTCCGCGAGTACGACAGAAGCGGGTCGCCCGTCGAGGCGGCGTAGCCCGTCGTCTCCCACGTCACGATGCCGTAGTTCGGCCGGGAACTGGATTCGCGCTTGGCTTCGACGGTCGATTCAACGCGAATCTCGGTTCCCGGCGTCACCGCCGGGTCGTGAACGACCACGTCGTCGCGCCCGAGGAAGTAGCCGCCTTTCTCGCTCAAATCCTCAACGGTCGGCCCCATCACGCTGGCGAGGAGGTAGTCAGGATGAACCGGGCAGTCCTCGTAGCCGACTGCCTGCGCGGCGTCCGACCGCCAGTACGTCGGATCGTGGTTCAGCGTCTGGCTCATCCATAGTTCGTTGGCGTGCGCCGAGAGCGTGAGTCCCGGCGCGTGCTCGAGGGTCTGGCCCCGGGGCTCGATC
>CAYNQM010000001.1:0-5630 GCA_964399275.1 uncultured Haladaptatus sp. | reverse complement strand
TGGCCCTCCTCGAAGTCCTCGAAGTAGTGGCCTTTCTCGATGGTCTCCGCACGATTCAGCGCATTTCGAAACGTCTCCGCGTTCGTCCAATCAGTCATCTGTAATCACCGCCATCTCGTGCAGTTATCGCCGTCCTCGCGTTTCGACGGGCGAGCGCCCGCCGCATCTCGTTTTCCATCACCATGTATCCCTCGTCGAAGCCCATGCCCGGTTTGGCGAGGGTCTGGGCGGCGTCGGTGGCAAGGGCGACGTGCGCGCACGCTCGCGCTGACGTGACCGTTTCGTTGCACGTCCCGCCGAGGTAGGCGCGCGTGTCGGTGCCGTCGCAGTACAACACCGCCTCGGCGCTTCGGTGGATGCCGCCGAGGTCGGGAGTCTTGATTTGCACCACGTCGGTCGCGCCCGCGTCCACGAACGCCTGCACGTCCTCCAAGGTGTTGCACCACTCGTCGGCGACGATGTCCACGCCGACGCCCGCGTCGGCGAGTCCGTCCCGGAGTTCGGCCATGGCGTAAATCTGCTCTTCTCGACCGCCTTCGTCCATCGGACCCTCGACTTGCAGTGGGAACGGGGCCACGGCGTCCCGGAGATCGGCGAAGTAGTCCGCGACTGCCGCGCGGTCGTACGGCGGTTCGAACACCTCGCCGAGGACGCCGTACACGTCCACGTGGAACCGGGGTTCGTAGTCGTCGGAGCCGAGTTCGACCGCGCGAGTCGAAAGCCAGTCGAGATACTCGACCAATCGCTCGCCGTCGCGTCCGACTTTTTCGACGCTGTTGAACAGTCCGTGCGGGAGGACTGGAACGCCTTTCAACAGCATTTTTTCCGCGTTCTCGCGACGGGCGTCGCCGGACTGGCCGAAGACCGGAACCGGGCGAGTTGCGGGGTCGGTGTCGTAGGCATCGGCCAGCACGTCGGTCTTGCTCTTCCGGCGCGCGCTCCCCGCAGCATCGAGCAGGGCTTGCGAGACGCCGTACCGAAGCGCGGTGTGGAGTCGCTCACTGTCGGGAGCGAGGTTCTCGATAGCCGTCGCGTTGTCGCGGAACGTCTCGGCGGAGCGACCGACGAGCGCGTCGGCGACGGAACCTTCGACAACTGGCGCGAACTCTTCTGCGCGGAAGAGCGGGTCACGACCGCCCGCGCCCGAGTACTGCACTGCAGCGCAATCGCCGCGGGCGACCGTCCCGTCGTCCAATTCGAGCAGGACACTGATGGCTTCTCCCGCCTGTCGAACGCGCTCGAAACCGGGCGTCACGGGGTCGCCGCGGTAGGCGAAGCCGTCGCGCTCCGCCCCGGCTTTGATGGCGCGCTGGTCGTCGAAGAAGAACCCGGCGACGGTGGGAACCGCGCGAACCGATTCGATGGCGGTCACGCGAAATCACCACCACGGCGGCCGATGAGGCGTCCTTCGCTGATGGCGTCCACGTCGTCGGCGACCATCTGGAACGACGGTTCGCGGTTTTCGGCGCGCGCCCGACGGTCGAGGCGGTTCGTGTGAACGTCTTTGAGGTCAGGGTCGAGCGCGAGGTCGCCGAATTCGAGGATTCGAACCCGGCCGTCGTCGTCGCGGGCCGGGAGCACGGCGCTCTTGGCGCTCTCGCTCGGGGCAAACGGCACGTCGATGGCACCCGTTCCGAATGCCTCGACGATGCCCTGCGCGACATCTTCGTCGCCGAGTTCGAGTATCGTCTCCATCAGCGACCGCACGGAGGCTTCGATGAACTCCCGCTCTTCCTCGACGCCGTCCAAGTCGATGTCCTGCCCGCGCATCATCTCGATTATCTGCTTGGTCGTCCGCAGGCCAGCGGCGTTAGCCTCCTTCGTCGGAACGCCGCCGAACTCCTGTGGCGATTTGGTGATGACTTTGTCCGGTTCGGCGATTCCGGCGGTTGTCGCGCCGAGCGCGATGACGCCGTTCGCGCGGGCTTCGTCCGGCGGAAATCCGCCCATCCACTCGTGGAACACCGTGGTGACGGTGACGGTGTTCGGCAGGAACTCCTCGCCGAGCGCGCGGAGCGCGCGAAGCGCCGCGATGTCCTGCACGAGATTGCCGACTTGTCCGTAACCAAGCGTGATGCTTCGAACGCCCTGCGTGGCGGCGAGCATTCCTTCAACCACCCCGATTGCGATGGCGATGCTCGGCGGAACGAGCGTGCCAGTGAGAGGGCCGAACGGTTCGCGGTTGATTTCGACCCCGCGCTCGGTGTAGGCTCCGGCGAGGCGGTCAACGTATTGCCACTGTTCGATGGTCTGTGCGAGGTCGCGCTCTTTCGTGTACGGGATGTTGTACGAGATGGGGCCGCCTTCGAAGCTCTGAAACCCGCCAGCGAACGTGACGGCGGCGAGCAAGCGAGCGTCGGGCGTCCCGTGGCGCACCTCGATAGGCGCGTCGAGCGCCTCGATGAGTTTGCGACAGCCCTCGACGCCGTGGTTGACGGCGGGAAATCCGTTGAGCGTGTCGTCGCCGCTCTCGCGGGCCTCTTCGAGGCCTTGCTGAGCCTTCTCGTACTCGTTGTCCCGCGTATACGAGTCGATGGTCGTCGGGAGCAGGTCGGCCCGACCCTCTTCTTCGAGGTGACGCAGGAGCGCTATCTGGTCGTCCAGACGCGGAACGCCAGCACGCGGCTGGAGGAGCGGGCGGTCGGCGGTTTCGAGGACGCGTGCGAACTGCTTGCCCTCCGGCAGGGAGTCATGGTAGTCGATCGCTTCCTCGAAGTCGATTCCTTCGACGGGCCAATCCCGTCGTATCCGTTCGTCGATGCGTGAGAGATCCTCTCCGGACAGTCGTGTATCGCGTAACATGGTGAAAATGGGGGTTCAGGACGTGAGCCTCGCTCGTTCGGCTTCCGATTCCGAGATATTCATGTCGGACTTGAGAGCGGCGATAGCTTCCATCGGCTTCGTTTCGGAGTCGAACACGCGGTCGAAACCCATCTCGCGGAATCGGTCTTTCGTCTGCTCGAAGTCGTTCTGACCGACTGCGAGATTGCCGCCGATGTAGGTGAGAGGGTCGAGACCAGCCGCTTCGATAGCCTCGTGGAAGCCACGGCAGTCCTGTTCGGCGTGGCCGTAGAGCGAAGAGACAAGTACCGCGTCACCCTCGTGTGCCTTCGCTGCGCTGATGAAGTCCTGCTGGCTGGACTGGACGCCGAGGTTGACGACCTCGAAGCCAGCAGTCGAAAGCGCCTGTTCGAGTATCGTGATGCCGACGGCGTGTGCGTCGGACCCGATAACACCGAGGATGATTGTGGCGGTCATCGCATCCGTATCTACAATGAACAATACTTAAAGATAATGTTTTTTCATGATTAATGTCCTTAATTGCGTATAAGGAGATAGAGTGTGCCTTACCCACAAACACAATTAATAATTGGGAAGGTTTTAGTTTCGGCTGAACGACGGACGGAGCGATGCCAGCGCTCGACGACCTGCGCGTGCTCGACCTTACACAGGTTCTTGCGGGACCGTACTGTACGATGCTCCTCGCTGATTTAGGAGCCGATGTAGTGAAAATTGAACGTCCCGGCGGCGACCTTATCCGGCCGAATCCGCCGTTCGTCGGCGACGACGACGCCTACGGTGGCTACTTCCAGAGCATCAACCGGGGCAAGCGAAGCCTCGAACTCGACCTGAACGACGAGGACGACCGCGCCGACTTCCTCCGACTGGTCAAAGACGCCGACGTGGTAGTCGAGAACTTCCGCGCCGGGACGATGGAGAAGTTCGACCTCGCGTACGAGACCCTCCGCGAGCGGAATTCCGAGCTGGTCTACGCCTCGATTCGCGGATTCGGCGACCCCCGGACAGGTGAGACAGACCGGCAAGGCCAGCCCTCGTTCGACCTCATCGCGCAGGCTCTCGGCGGCGTGATGCAGATTACGGGACAGGAAGACGGCCCGCCGACGAAGGTCGGTCCGGGCATCGGCGACTTGTTTACCGCCGTGCTGAACGCGGTGGGCATCCTCGCCGCGATTCACCATCGAGAGCGGACTGGAGAGGGACAATACGTCGATACCGCGATGTACGACAGCATGGTGAGTATGTGCGAACGAACCGTCTACCAGCACTCCTACACGGGCGAGGTGCCACGTCGGCGCGGGAACTCCCACCCGACGCTCTTCCCCTACAACGCCTTCGAAACGGCGGACGGCCACGTCGTTATCGCCGCCTTCGGCGACAACCACTGGCGCGCGCTCTGCGAGGCGATGGAGCGTCCCGACCTCGTCGCCGACTACCCTACGACGAGCGACCGCCTGAAAAACCGCGAGACGCTCCGCGAGGAGCTCGGCGCGTGGACGAGAGACCGAACCGCCGAGGAGGTCTGTTCGGTGCTCGAAGGAAAAGTTCCGTGCGCCCCGGTTCAAGACGTGAGCGACGTGTTCGAAGACGATCACATCCGCGACCGCGACATGCTCGTGGAAGTCGAACAACCGGGGACTGACGAGCGCGTCACCATCGCCGGGACGCCAATCAAAATGAGCGAGACGCCACCGAAGCCCGGCCAGCGTGCGCCACTGCTGGACGAACACCGCGACGAACTGCTCGGCGAGAACGCCCCCGAGACGAACGACTGACGAGTCGTAGGAACCGTTGGTGGGATGAGAAAGGACAGAGGATGATTTTTTCTTTGGCACACACCCCTTGTCCAGAGTGAAAGGGAAATTGGAGGAGGGAGGGGGTGGATATAGATAGGAAGTGGATGGAAATGGGAGGAGAAGTTGGGGAAATTGAGTAGGACACACACCCCTCGTCCAGTGTGAAAAGGGGAATGAGGGGGTGGGGGGTGGGTGGAGGTAGTGGTGGGGGAAGTAATGAGTTGAGGTGGGGATAGTGAAGTGGGAGTGGAGATAGTAAAGTGGGAGTAGGGTGATTTGGAGACAGACAGGAAGGAAATTGAAATTGGATGAACAACCGTAGAAGTACGCGGAAGTAATAAGCCGCCGAAATGTTACAGCGAAGATGCACGCAGAAGAGTGCACGATAACTCCGTCCCGATACCCCGGTTAGAGCGTTCAAAGAACGAACAAAGTACCTCGAAACCTTCCAAAAAATCCAATCTTCTGGTTGTTTTAGCCGCCAACTCTTATCGACACTCACGAATGTGACATTTGCCCTAGTTATTCTTCTCTTCTCTTATTTTCACTACCGACCGATACAGTCCCAACCGACACTGTCCCCCAGCATCCAATAGTTAGAATTAAATACTAGTCTGTTCAATAGTCCATTAAGTGCTATTCGTCAAAGAAAAGACGAATATACGTATTCGTCTTTGGCCGCTAACGAAGTGTGGGTTCATTTTCCTCGTCTCCCTGCTGCTTTTCGGTCGTTTGTTCGTGTCTACTTGCGTTTAACCGCCCATCGCTCCTCCGCCAAACCCCCGTTTCAACTCCAACCCCACCACCACCCCTCCCAACCTTTCACTCTGGACGAGGGGTGTGTGTCCAACCAAACGACACCCCAAACTGGTTGGCGTTACACTCGTGAGGAGGGGTGTGGGATGAGACGGAGCGACTGAAAAGGAGCGTGGGATGAAAAGTCGAGCAAAAGCGTACTGGAGCGACTTCATTGAGTTCTCCAAAATTCATCGAATCCACTGAAATTCATCAAATCCAACAACGCCACCGAATCCA